>NZ_DATELG010000107.1:0-64596 GCF_035276905.1 Phenylobacterium sp.
AGATGTGGTGATCGTCGGCGGCGGGGCGTCCGCCGCGGCCGCGGCCTGGAGCCTGGCCGACACCCGCATGCGGATCGTATGTCTCGAGCAGGGGGACTGGCCCCAGCCGGGCCAGTTTCCCACGACCGGACGGGATTGGGAGGTGCGCCAGCACGGCGAATGGAACACGAGCCCGCACCGGCGGCGCGGCGTGGCCGACTATCCGATCAACGACGACGCCTCGCCGATCAAGATCATCAATTTCAATGGCGTGGGCGGGGGCACCGTCCTGTTCGGCGCGCATTTCCCGCGCTTCCATCCGTCCGATTTTCGGGTGCGCTCGCTGGACGGGGTGGCCGACGACTGGCCGATCGACTACGCCACGCTCGAGCCCTTCTACGCCGAAAACGACCGGATGATGGGCGTTTCAGGGCTCGCAGGCGATCCCGCTTACCCGCCGAAGACGCCATTGATGCCGCCCCTGCCCCTGGGACGGTCGGGCATGACGCTGGCGAAGGGGTTCAACGCGCTCGACTGGCACTGGTGGCCCTCGGATTCGACCATCGCCACGCGCGAATACGAGGGCCGGCCGGCCTGCATCAACCTCGGCCTTTGCACCGGCGGCTGCGCGCAGGGCGCCAAGGGCAGCGCCGACGTCACCTATTGGCCGGCCGCGGTTCGCGCCGGCGTCGAAGTGCGCACCCGCTCGCGGGTCAGCCACGTGGAGTGCGACAAGGACGGATTTGCGACCGGGGTCGTCTATTTCGACGCCGACGGGCAGGAACATTTTCAACCCGCCGAACTCGTCATCATGGCCTGCAACGGGGTCGGCACGCCCCGCATCCTGCTCAATTCCACCTCCGGCCGCTTCCCGACCGGCTTGGCCAATTCCAGCGGCCTGGTCGGCAGGAACCTCATGTTCCATCCTTGCGCCTACATTGTCGGCATCTTCGAGGAAGAGCAGGACGGCTACCGCGGGCCGCACAACTGGTTCGCCAGCCAGGAATTCTACGAGACCGACGTCCGCCGGGGCTTCGTGCGAGGCTATACGCTGGAGGGCAATCGCGGCAGCGGGCCGGTCAGGACGGCCGTGGACGCGCTGGCCGCGGGTTTGGCGCCGTTGGGCGAAGGCCATCACGAGGCCTTTCGCCGCCTGTTCAACCGCACTACCGCGCTGCTCGTCATCGGCGAGGATCTGCCGGAGCCGCACAACCGGGTCACGCTCGATCCTGTGCTCAAGGACGCCAACGGCATCCCCGCGCCGAAGATCAACTACACGCTGAGCGAGAACAGCTGGCGTATGCTGGAGCACGGCCGGGACCGCGCCGTCGAGGCGCTGCGCGCCGCCGGCGCCGTCGACATCGCCGTCCAAATGCCGATCGAGCCGAGCGGCTGGCACCTGATGGGCACGGCCCGCATGGGCCTCGATCCAGAGCGCTCGGTCGTCAACGCCTGGGGCCGAGCCCATGACGTGAAGAACCTCTTCATCATCGACGGCAGTATTTTCGTGACCTCGGCGGGCGTGAACCCGACCCCGACGATTCAGGCGCTGGCGCTCTACATCGCCGACGCCATCAAGCAGCGCCTCGCCTCGGCGACCCTCTTCGATTGAGCCCCCGAATGGAAACCCCCACTCAAGCCGACCTGGAGCTGCTGCGGCGGATCGTCGGCCGCATGATCCCCGGCAGCGCCCGCTACCAGCTGCCCGGCGCGGACGATCCGGCCATCTTCGGCGAGGTCGCGGCGATGCTGCGAGCGCGGCCCGTGCCGGTGGGCGCGCTGGTGCAGGCGGCGACGGAGGACAAGCTCGGCGATCGGACGGCCGCCGCCGACCAAGCGCTGTTCGCCTGCCTGCGCGAGGCCGATGCGGATGCGTTCGCCGGGCTGACCCTGGCGCTCGCCCAGTGCTACTACCGGGACGATCGGGTCATGCGAGCGCTCGACATGGAGCCTCGGCCGCCGTTTCCCAAGGGCTACGAGGTTGCGGAGGGCGACTGGTCGTTGCTCGAACCGGTCAAGCGTCGCAGCCCGCTCTGGCGGCCCCCCTCCTGATTCCTCCGGAACCCCTATTGGGGTCCGCGGAACTCGCCCGACTTCAGCGCCGCGGTCTTTGCCGGATGGATCGCGCCCGGCGAGGCCATCACCCGCAGCCGCTCGATGCGGCGCCAGATGAACAGCCACTGGCCGTCCCGTTTCACATACTTCTCATGATAGAAGCCGAAGCCGTGCAGCCAGTGGTCGGCGTCCCCCTGCTTCCAGAAGTGCTGGTCCTCCAGGTACCATCGGCCTGACGCGGTGTCGCGCGTGTGGATGGTGATGTCGGGCGTGTGCGACAGGTGGATGATGTCGACGTGGCCGATGTCCTCGCGCAGATGCCGGACCATGTCCTCGCGCGTCCAGGGCGCGTAACCATCGTTGACCGACTGGTGATCCGGCGCGTGCAGCGCGGTGTAGGTGTCCCAGTCCTTCAGGTCGACCGCCCGGTCCCGGCGCGACTTGAGCTTCTTGATCTCCTCGATCGCGATCAGCTTTTCCAGATCCGAAAGCTCTTCCATGAGATCGTGGCTCCTAGATGCGATAGACCCGCTCGGCGGTCGCGCCGAACAGCATGGCCGCCTCGTCTTCCGTTCGGTCGGCGGCCACCGCCTCGAACACGGTCAGCAGTTCCCCGAAGCTGCTGTAGACGAGGTCGACGGGGAAGTTGCTGCCGAACATGCAGCGCTCGGCGCCGAACAGGCCGATGCAGGCGTCGAAGTAACGCCGGTGAATATCCACATCCGTGCGGTGCACGAACATTGGCAGGCCGGACAGCTTCACATGCGCAAGCGGCGCCGCCGCAAGCTCCGCCATTTCCTGTCGCCAGCAATGGAAGGTGTCCAGGTCGTCAGCGAGCGGCCAGCCCGTATGCTCCAGCACCACCACCAGCCCGTCATGGCGGCGCAACGCCCCGGCGAGCGCGGCGATCCCGCCGCCTGGGTGGGCCACGGCGTCATAGACGAGCTTGCGCTCGGCGAGCGCGCGCATGGCCGCGTCCGCCGCCGGGCTGGCGTAGTCGAGGCCGCCGAGGAAGCGGGCGCCCCGATAGAGCGGGTCGCGCATCTCCCGGTCCAGGATCGCGGCCGTCTCGGCGGCCGAAGCCGCCGCGTCGAACGTACCGACGATGGCGGTGGGAAGACCACGCTCTTTCGCGATCTGCGAGATCCAACGGCTCTCGGCCTCGACATGCGCGGCCGGACCGACCGCCGTCACATGCACGGTCTTGACGACCTCGACGTCGGCCAGCACGGCGAGATAGTCGTCCAGCACGAAGGGATCCGGGAACGCCCTCGGCAGGGCCAGGTTCAGGCCGAAATCGTCGCCCCCGGGCGCCGGGAAGGCGTACCAGTCGTTCCTGGCCGAATCCCAAAGATGCATGTGAGCGTCAACGAACCGGCGCCTGGTCTTGCTCAAGTCCGCCTCCCCTGTTGTTGCATCTTATGACCGCCGCGTTCGTCTGCGCGGCGCGCGGTCCGCCGAGATCCCGGCGGCGGGGGCGGGCACGTCGCCCCCGCCGCCTGGCGACTAGGCCGGCACCGCCGCGGCCTGCTTCAGCCAGCCGGCCGGACGCAGCTGCGGAACGAGCTCGACCGTCGAGTCCGCCAGCGGCGGGGCGCCGCCGCACTCGCGACGCAGCGCCGGCGTCACCTCTTCGGCGAAGGCCTGCATCTGGTCCTCGATCTCACGCGACTCGAAACCGGCGATCTCGAAGTCGAGATTGACCGCGAAGTCCTCGTAGCCGCAGGATTCCTTGATGCGCATGATGCCCTCGATGATCTTGTCGGGCGGACCGCCGAGCGCCAGCTCCTTCTGCTGCACGATGTCCGGCGTGATGCGGGTCGTGGCCGGCCACAGCGGCTCGTCCGCCTCGGCCAGGATCGCGGCGAAGCCGAACGGGCCGTAGTAGTCCCATCCGTGCTGCAGGCCGCGTTCCCAGCGCTTCTTGTCGCCGAGCCCCGGCATCTCGATGTGGATCCAGCGCGCCGGCACGATGCCGCGCCGCTTCTCGGCGTCCCACCCGTACTTGAACGCGCCGCGGTTCTTGTAATCGGGGAAGCCCAGCCGCTCGGCTTCCTTGTGATAGATCTCGATGTTGCGCTTCAGCCGGCTGTTGTTCTCCGCGAAGAACTGGCCGTTGATGCCTTTCTGCGCGCCCAGCTTGATCGTGCGGTCGCTGGTCATCGGCATCCAGATCTGCGGATGCGGCCGCTGAAGGGTCTGCGGGAAGACGCTGAGCTCCTTGAGCCGGGTGGTGGTCGCCACGACCGGGTTGCCGCCGGAATAGAAGTCGGGTCCGCCCATCGCCAGCACGTCCTCGAGAGCCCGCCCGGCGTTGGCTTCGCTGAAGAAGGCGATGGACTGGGTGTGGAACCACTTGGTGTAGCTCGGGGGAATCGACAGGTTTTCGCCATGATGGCTGAACGAATCCTGCGTCCAGCACTTCATCAGGACTTCATAGGCCTCTTCGAAGAAGGAGCGGTTCCGTTCCTGGTCCTGGATCGTCGCGCCGAAGTTGCGGCCCAAGATCTCCACTTCGCGCGGCTGGTAGCCGCGGCCCACGCCCATTTCGCAGCGACCGCCGCTGACGATGTCGAGCATGGCGACCTGTTCGGCCAGACGGACCGGATGGTGCTGGGTGATGACGTTGGTGGCCTGGCCGAGGCGGATCCGCTTCGTGAGCATGGCGATCGCCATCTCGCTCTGCACCGGGTTGGGGCTGAACTCGGCGCCTTCGACCTGGAAGTGGTGCTCGGTCTGCCAGAAGGTGTCGTAGCCGAGCTTGTCGGCCAGCACGCCCTGCCGGATCGTCGCGACGATGCCGCGCATGCAGGACTCGTGGACCGCCCGCAGATCACCCTTTGGAATGACGACGCCGTCCTTGCCCTCCTTCAGAGGAAGGTCGATCCCGCCGTTATGAAAAACGCCGATGTCAATCATAGCTTGTCCCGCTCACGCCGGCCGGGCTCGGCCAAGGAGTCCGGCCTGGGCGAAAATCGCCTCCCCACTGCGACCATGTTCTGCTTATGCGCCCCGGGGGAATGCTGGCGCGCATGCTCGGGATACAGAACGCGCGTGTTCTGCCCGCAATAGAGCCAGTATCTGCTTTGGCCGAAGCGGGGTCCAATAGGTAAGCGCCGGGGACCAATAGCGATTACCTATTGGCGGAAAGGTCGTCGCCGCAGCCCTCGTCGCTTGCAGCGCCGGATCCCTAGACCATTCGCCGCCGAAGTGGAGGCCGGTTCGGCGCAGCGAATGGTCTAACTTCAAAAACTTATGAGCGTTCGGCGGTTCATTCGAGCCGCCGAACGCTCTAGCTCTGCTCCGCCTCGCCACGGGCGATGTAGGCGTCGATCATCCGGTGCAGATTGCGGCACCGGATCTCCGAATAGCGCGAGAAGTTGACGGGCCGCTCGCCGAGCGCCCGCAGTCCCTCCTGGGTAGGCGCCATATTTCCCTCGTCCTGATCGTAGACGCCGGCCAGGTAGCTGAGCTCGTGGAACGCCTCGCTCCACTTCTCGTCGGGCCCCAGGGTGCGCAACTGCGCCGGCGGCGGCTTCGGCTGGTCAATCGGAGAAAGCTTGTAGAGGAAGACCTCGAGCAGGGTCTTCTCATGCTCCAAACCGACAGGCCGGAACCGATAGGAGATCTTGGTGGCGAGGCTGCCCCACAGGTGGAAGTTCGGAAACAGGTCGTGGGACACGCCGTCGAGAAAATCGGCGTCGCAGCGATCGGAGAGATCCCGGCCGGTCCGCGTCTCCAGGTTGGCCCGTCCGATGCTCGCCAGGTACTGCCGCTCGGGAACGGCGCCGTCGAAGACGCCCTCGGCGGCGCCCGCCTTATTGCCGTTCCGGGTGGCCGCCTCGAGGATCTGAGCGGGGGTCAGCTCGGGCCCCTCGTACAACAGCCCCGGATAGCCGTGCGGCGAGATCGCGCGCGTGACATGATCCGACAGCACGTCGTACTGCGCATTGGCGTCGGGGGTGTAGGCGGAGACCTGCGGGTGGGTCACGCCGACGTGGTGGTTCTCCAGGAACGCCTCGCAGACCACCTTCCAGTTCGCCGGGATGACCTTCGCGACGTGGGCGGCCTTGTAGCACTCGTCGATCTTCCAGTAGGCCATGTGCCGCGGCAGAGGATCGGCGATCTCCTCGAACGGCCGCGCGCCCAGGTCGAAGTTGACGAAGACGAACCCCGCCCACCTGGCGACCCGCGCCTCGCCCAGACCGAAGGTCTTTGGCTCGATCTGCGGGAAGTCCCAGATCACCGGCCCTGGGCGGAAGCTGCCGTCCAGCTCCCAGGTGAAGCCGTGGTAGGGACAGCGGAAGGCCGTCTTGCAGCCGCCCTGCGTGGCGATCTTGCGGCCGCGGTGCAGGCAGACGTTCTCGAACGCCCGAACCGAGCCGTCATGCTGGCGCGCCACCAGCAGAGATCGACCGACCAGGTCGAAGACATAGGTGTCGCCGGGGCTGGGAATCTCTTCTTCCCGGCAGGCGTATTGCCAGGTCTTGAGGAAGACGTGCTCGACTTCCTTCTTGAAGAAGGCCGGGTCGGTGTAGCGGCGGGCGCTATAGGGCTCGACGCCGAGGTCGACGATCCGATGCTCGCGCATGATGTCCGAGACCGGCCGCGTCTTCTCGTCCTCGTCGAGGATCTCCTGGTAGCTCGGGCCCTCCCAGGCCTCGACCGGGCTTCGTTTCATGGCGCGCCCCCGGATGGCGGCCGGGGCGGTTCCCGGCGAGGGGTCAAGGTCGTCATTTGCACTCGCCACTCCTTCTGCCCGAGGACGCCAGGCCCGGCGCAATCCTCAAGCTCACGCGTCAAAGGCGGCTCTGCTGGTGAGCTCCCGCAGCGAGCCCAGGCTCTCGAACCGCCGCACGAGGCCGACGATCTCCTTGGACCGGCCATCGCCCAGTATGGGCGCCACCAGGCTATGGAACTTGGCCTCGAGGTCCGCCCACTGCCGGGAAAGCGCCTCGTCCGGGCGGGGCTCGAAGATGTTGACGCAAGCCTCGTGCGTCTCGCCGTTCTTGAGGCGCACGGTCACCTCCGTCGGCATCGACATGTGCGGCAGGCGCGCGACGGGGGTGACCTTCACAAGCTCACGCACCGCGGTCAGGCGGGGGTCCTGGACGCGCGCGTCCGTGAACGCGTCCGGCCCGGTGTCGCTGTCGGTCAGGGCCAGCGCCGTGGCGTAGCGGACGCTGAACATCCCTTCCATGGCGGTCTTCGGCTCGGCGATCCCGCACACGCCTGGCAGCAGCTCGCAGACGACGAGCTCGACCTCCTCGACGTCATCAACGGTGAAAGGCCGCCTGGCCTTGATCGCGCGAACCCCGTCGATCGCCGAGTGCGTGCCGCCGCAGGCGGCGTGAAGCTTGAACATGATGCCCTCCACGCCCAGCCGCTCCTCCAGGAAGGCGCCGGGGCGGGAGGGATCGAAGTGCGCCTGGGTCCCGCTCATCGCATTGGCGAAGCCCTGGGGATGCTCGATCACGTCGGTCGGGCCGACGAATCCGGCCTCGGCCAACCGCGCCGACAGCACTCCGGCTGCAGCCGCGTTGCCGGCGTTCAGGTGCTTGCACATCGTGCCGAAGCCCGCCCGAAGGCCGGACGCCTGCATGCCGGCGATCCCCAGCGCCCACTGCTGGCGCAGGGGGTCCAGCTTGAGCAGCCGCCCGACCGCGGCGGCGGCGCCGAACGCGCCGAAGGTGCCGGTGCAGTGAAACCCCCGCGCATAGGAGTCGTCGGTCACCGCGGCCATGAGCAGCTTCAGGGTCTCGTACCCCCGCAGGATCGCTTGCAGCGTGTCCTGCCCGCTCGCGTCGATCTCTTCGGCCACGGCGAACGCCGCTGGAAGCACGACCACGGAAGGATGCATCAGCATCCCCATGTCGTCGAAGTCCTGAGAGTGGCTCGCGACGCCCGTGACCAGCGCGGCCTGCCGCGCGGTCATTCGATGGGGGGAGCCGGGCACTTGCGCGACCGGATCGCCGCCCTCCGCCTCCAGCACGCTGATGGCGGCCGCGGTCGAAGGCTGGCGCGATCCTGAGATCGTCACCCCAAGCCAATCCAGGACCGCGTGGCGAGTTCGCTCCAGGACCCTCTCGGGCAGCGTCCGCGAGGCGATCGCACTGGCTTCCGAGACCAATTGCGCCGTAAAGCCGCTCGAGACCTTCGCCGCACCGTCCGCCATGGGTTCCTCACTTCCAATCGACATTAGATCAGCCTTCCGGCGAGGTGCGGCAACCGCCACGCCTCATCAAGCTTCGGCGAGCTCCGTCGCCAGACACCGGCGTCGCGGCCGTCGATAGCGGCCCGCCCCGTCGCGTATCCAGCGACCGCCTTGCCCGCAATTGGAAAGGCCCTGCGTCGCTGCAGAATTCACCATCGTGATTGTCGTCGTCAGAGGGCCTTGTCGGGCGGCGAGCGGATAGTCGGATGGTTCAATTCAAATTTAGATCAGTGTATCGCCACAGTCGTTGGGGCGCGCATGGAGCGTCGCTGCGCCTGACGACCGTGCGCGGCTGGGCCACCGTCGGCGCCGGCGCAACCCGTTGGTACACGGCAGGGATGGTCGAGATGGATGCGGCGTCGTGGGAAGAAGACCTCGTGGCCTTGTCCGAGGGTATTTCCGACGTTCTGGAAGCCGAGTGCGACCGACGCGCCGTGCATGCTTTCTTCGACGGACAGAACGACCTCGACCAGCAGCTTTGGGCTCGCGCGGCTGAGCTCGGCTGGCTGGGTCTTGGACTTCCCGAAGATTACGGCGGCCTGGGCCTTGGGGCGCCGGGGCTGGATGTCCTCTATCGCGCGCTCGGCGCGGCGCTCGCGCCCGGCGCCTTCATTCCGACGCTCGCTGTCGCCCAGTGGCTCAGCGGAACAGCCGCCGACAGCGTCAAGGAAGAGGTCCTGCCGCAGGTGGCGACGGGCGCGCTGACGCTTGCCGCGCCCGCGTCGCTGGAGGCCGAGCCGCTGCCCGTGGGCGACGGCCTACTCCGCGGCGTCTCGCAGCCGATGCTGGGGACCAGCCGCGCCGCACTCGCAATCGCCCCGGTCCGCGTCGACGGGCGGAACGGCTTTGCCGTGGTGCGGCTCGACGGCGCCCGCGCCAAGTTCGAGGCGGCCGACACCTGGGACCGCACCCGCAGCATCGGCCGTATCGTTTACGACCGCGCCGAGCCCCTCGCGCTCCTTGCCGACGCCGACGGCGCCTTGAACTCGTCGCTGCGCAGCAATCTGGCGCTCGCGGTCGCCGGCGACAGCGTCGGCGGGGCGCGTGCGATCGCCGAGCAGACCATCGCCTACATGAAGGAGCGCGTGCAGTTCGGTCGTCCGATCGCCAGCTTCCAGGCCTTGAAGCACCGTGCGGCCGATCTGATGGTGGCGGTCATCCAGGGCGAGCAGGCGCTCGATCAGGCGGTCGCCGCGGCGGCCGACGGCGAGCCGAACGCGGCCATGTGGGCGAGCCTGGCCAAGGTCGCGGCGGCCGAGCATTTCCGGTTCGTGGCGGACGACTGCGTGCAACTGCACGGCGGCGTTGGCTTCACCTGGGAGTTCGACTGCCACATCTTCCTGAAGCGCGCGCTGCTCAATCGGGAGCTGGCCGGGAGCGCCGGCGCGCTACGCGACCTCGCCGCAACCTATCTCGCCGCGGCGAGCCGGGCGGGGCGGACCACTGCGGAGCTGACGACGTGATCCTCGACAAGGTTGGTGACGACGCCGCGTTCCGCGCCGCCCTGCGCGCCTGGCTGGGGACGGTCCTGCAGGCGCCGGAGGCCAGGCCCACGCCGGGCGACAGCCGCAGCTTCTACGAGAGCCAGAAGTGGTGGATGGCCGAACGGCACAAGGTCGGTCTGGGCACGCCGCACTGGCCGAGCGCCTACGGCGGCGCCGACCTTGGCCTGAGAGATCAGATCATCATCGCCGAGGAGGTCGCCCGCGCCCGGGCGCCGACCCTTGGGCTTTTCACCGTCTCCCTCAACCACCTGCCGCACACGTTGTTGAAGTGGGGCACGGAGGCGCAACGGGCGACCTATCTGCCGGGCGTCACGCGCGATGGGGTGATGTGGTGCCAGGGCTTCTCAGAGCCCGGCGCGGGGTCTGACCTGGCGGCGCTGCGCACCCGCGCGGTGCGCGACGGCGACGTCTATGTGGTCAACGGGCAGAAGATCTGGTCGTCCTACTCGATGTACGCCGAGTACTGCATACTGTTGACCCGCACTGATCCGGACGCGGCCAAGCACGGCGGCATCACCTTCCTCATCCTCGACATGAATACGCCGGGCGTTGAGGTGCGTCCCCTGCGGCAGGCCAACGGCATGGCGAAGTTCGCCGAGATATTCCTCACCGATGTCCGTATTCCGGTGGAGAATCGTGTCGGCGACGAGAACAACGGCTGGGCCGTCGCCCAGACCACGCTGGCGTCGGAGCGCGGGGTGCTGTCGTTCGAGCGGAACGAGCGCCTGCGCTACCATATGGAGGATTTTCACGCCGAGGCCCTGCGGCGCGACGCGCCTTGGCTTCGCGACGACGAACTCCGCCGCGAGTTCATGCGCCTGTTCATGGAAATGCAGGGCTGCCGGCGGCTGATGCGGCGACTGCTGAGGCAGACAGAGGCCGGATCTCCGGCGGCCTCGAGCACAGTGCCTTATGTCAAACTGATCAACACCGAGCTGCGCAAGAGCGCGGGCGAATTCATGGTGCGGGCCAACGGGATCGATGCGCTCGACTACGTACCGGGCTTCGACGAACTCTCGCTGGATCCGATGTTCACCTACATGACCGCGCTCGGCGGCACGATCGCCGGCGGCAGCAACGAGATCATGCGCAATCTCATCGCCGAGCGGATCCTGGGAATGCCGAGGGGATAGGCCAGGAGATGATCGGACAGCCCGGCTCCACGAACCAGCCGGCGGGCGACACGCCGTACTGGGCGGACGTGGTGGTGATCGGCGCCGGCTTCGCTGGCCTCTATGCCCACCACAGGCTTCGCGAATTGGGGTTCGCGGTTTGCGGCTTCGAAGCCGCGCCGGACGTCGGCGGAACCTGGTTCTGGAACCGTTACCCCGGCGCCAGGTGCGATGTCGAAAGCCTGGACTACAGCTATTCCTTCTCCGAGGCGCTGCAGGACGAGTGGCGGTGGAGCGAACGGTTCGCCACCCAGCCCGAGATCCTGCGGTACATCAACCATGTGGCCGACCGCTTCGACCTGCGACGCGACATCCGGTTCGAGCGGCGCGTCGTCCGCGCCCGTTACGACGGCGGCGAAGGCGTCTGGATCGTCGAGACCGACCGGGGCGAAAAGGTTCGTTGCCGCTTCCTGATCGCTGCGGTCGGCAGCCTGTCGTTGCCGAAGCCCCCCGACTTCGAGGGTCTGGAGACCTTCGAGGGCCAGTGGGCGCAGACGGGACTGTGGCCGCGCGAAGGCCTGGACTGCGAGGGCAAGCGGGTCGCCGTGATCGGCACCGGTTCCTCCGGCATTCAGTCAATCCCGCTGCTGGCCGAGGTGGCGCAGCGCCTCACGGTGTTCCAGCGGACACCCGCCTATACCGTCCCGGCGCTCAACGGGCCGATCGATCCGGAGTTCGAGGCCAGTGTCCGCGCCGACTACCCGGCCTACCGCCAGCAGACCCGCAAGACCTACAACGGCGGCCGAGCGCCGCTTGCGGGGACCACGTCCGCGCTCGCGGCGTCCGATGATGCGCGGCGCGCGACCTTCGAGGCCGCCTGGCGCTTCGGTTGCTTCTCGCTGCTCACCGTCTACCGCGACCTGATGACTGACGCCGACGCCAACGCGGCCGCGAGCGCGTTCGTGCGTGAGAAGCTTCGAGCGGTGGTGAAGGATCCGCTGATCGCCGACCGGCTGACCCCGCGCGGTTATCCGATCGGCGCCAAGCGCCTGGCGCTGGACACGGGCTATTGGGCCATCTTCAACCGGCCCAACGTCGAGCTGGTGGACGTCCGCGCCGCCCCGATCGAGCACATCACCGCCCGCGGCGTGTGCACGGTGGAGCGGGAATATCCAGCCGACGTGATCGTCTTCGCCACCGGCTTCGACGCGATCAGCGGACCGCTGCTGGCGATGGACATCGAAGGGACCGACGGCCGCACGTTGAGAGAGGTCTGGGCGCAGGGGCCGGTCAGCTATCTGGGCCTTATGATCGCGGGCTTTCCCAACCTCTTCACCATCAACGGACCGGGCAGCCCCTCGGTGCTGACGAACATGGTGGCGGCGATCGAGCACCATGTGGACTGGATCGCCGATTGCCTTGCGGAAATGCGCCAGCGGGGACTTGAGGAGGTGCAGGCCGAGCCTGCCGCGCAAACGGCTTGGGTGGAGGAAGTCCGGCGCATCGCCGACATGACGCTCTTTCCCCTGGCGGAGTCGTGGTACATGGGCGCCAACGTGCCCGGCAAGCCGCGCGTCTTCATGGCCTACCCCGCGGGCCTGCCCCCCTATCGTGAGCGCTGCGAGGACGTGGTCCGCAACGGCTACAGCGGCCTGCGCTTCTCCGCCCGCCAAGCCTGACACCGCTTCGCTTCGAGGATTTCAGGGACGAGGTTCACCCTCGCCCCTGCCGTCCCGCCGACTGTTCGCGCGCCGATCAGACCGGCAGCTTGTAAAGCCGGGCGGCGTTGCCCCCCATCACCTTGCGGGTCACCTCCTCGCCCCACGGCTGCAGGACCTTGAGGCCGTGCTCGACCGCCCCGGGATAGAGGCAGGTGGCGTGCGGAAAGTCGGATTCGAACAGCACGTTGTCGAAGCCGATGACGTCGAGAAGCCGACTGGGCGCGGCCTCCTCGAACCAGAAGCAGCTGTAGACCTGGTTCTTGAACAGCTCCCGCGGGCCGGGCTGCTTCAGGCCCTTGTCCTGGAACGGCGTATCCAGAAGCTGCCACTCCAGCCGCTCGATGATGAACGGCACCCAGCAGAGGCCGCTCTCGACCAGCACCCACTTGGTCTTGGGGAAGCGCGGGAGCAGGTCACAGGTCAGGAGATTGGCGAGGATGCGCGCATTGTAGAGTTCCAGCTGGGAGTTGCCGATCACCAGCTTGCGCTGGTTGTCCAGGCCCGGCCAGGTCGACTGCATCCAGGCGTCCAGGCTGAACTCCGACGAGCCGACGTGGAAGTTGATCGGCAGCTCGAGCTCGGAGCAGGCGTCCCACAGCGGGTCCCAATGCGGGTCGTGCAGCGGCGGCAGATCGCTGCCAGCGTGCGGCTCGGGGCAGATCGTCACTCCGCGCAGCTTCAGGTCACGCGCGCACCGCTCGACCTCCTTGACCGCGAACTTGATGTCCCAGAACGGCGCCAGGGCCTGCGGGAAGCAGCGGTCGCCACTGTCGCGCTGGAAGTCCGACATCGCGTCGTTGTAGACCTGAACCGTCACCCGGGCGACTTCCGGATCGAGCTTGGTCAGGCGGTGCGCGCCAAATCCCAGGATGTTGCCGTAGACAATCTGCGCCCAGATCCCCTGCTGATCCATGAACTGGGTGCGCGCCTTGGCGTCATAGGACGCCGGGGTGACCTCCTCCAGGCTCATGCCGCTGCGGATGTCCCACTCCCAGAACGACTGCTTCGAGCCGTCGGTCCTGATCACCGAGGAGGCGCCGACCTTCTTCTGCAGGATCTCGTCGCCGTTGATGTACCAATGCGGCCGCCCCTTCGGCCCGGGGCGCACGTGGGGGACCTTCGAGCGCCAGGATTCCGGCACCCGGCTCGTCCAGAGGTCGTGGGGCTCCGAGAAGTGCGTATCGGCGTCCACTACTTTCAGGTCCTGCAAAACTTTACTGCCTTTGAGCGCGGTATCGCCGTCCATGCTTAATCTCCTAAGAAAGTCGACTTAACGACTACAGTTCCATGTCCAGAATGAAGGACTGATAGGATTTGGCCTGCGTATCGACCATCAGGCTGGCCGAATAGGCGCCGCCAAGCGCCCCGTGCAGGACGAAGTTCAGTCCCTTGAGATTGGGGAATTCATAGCGCTCGACCGGGCCTTTGACCGTGCGCGAGAAGAACTCCTTCACCCGCGAGGCCGTCAGCTTCTCGCGAAGAAGCTCCCAATCCTCGTCTTTATAAGGGAAGACGCAGATGTTGGCCGTGTCGCCCTTGTCGCCCGAACGCGAGTAGGCGATTTCGCGAAGCCTCATGCCGTGACCACCTCTGTCTGGACGCTGACGGCGCTGCGATCGACCGGCACGCCGACGACGGTCAGGGCCTCGATGATCTCCGCCTTGGGGCCGGCGACGCCGGCGGGACGGTCGAAGTAGACCATGCCGGTCTCGTTGCAGACGACGCGCGCGGCGTCCCGGGTCCGGCAATGGGCGGCGACGCGATAGCGCAGCTCATTGAGTTCGGGCGGGACGTTCGCGGCGTTGCCGTACATGGTCGAGACGCCGTAGATGTCGAACCGCAGGTCGAGGATCTCCCCCTCCAGCGGCCGCAGGCGCTCGCGGACGATCTCCTCGACCAGCTTCGCCCGATCCACGCAGCCGAAGCCGCCGAGCGAGCCCTCGGCCAGGGCCTTGTAGCCGTTGCGAACGCCGACCAGCGCGCGGAGCTTCTCCGGCCGCGGCTTGCCGCGCATGCCGCGCAGCTCGACGACATCGGGGGCCGGGACGCTGAGCTCGATCATCGACATGTCCATGTCGACGTCAGGCGTCAGGTAGGATCGCGGGTCGTGGATCTCGTAGCCGACGCGGCACTTCACCGTCTCGGCGGTGACCAGGCCGCCGGCGGCGGGCAGCTTCGTCACCTGCACGGCGTCCTCGTCCAGGATGACGTAGGGGAACCCCAGCGGCGCGAGGCCGGGCACGATGCGATACGGCGGATCAGCGAAGCCGCCGCCGGAAATGCCGGTGCTCCCCTGCAGCATGTGCCCGGCCAGGGTGCCGAGCGCGGCGCGTTGCGGGGTCAGCTCGTCCCAGCCCATGGCGTCGTAGGTCAGCGCCACGGCCATCGAGGGATCGGCGATCCGGCCCGCCAGCAGGAAGGTCGCCTCGGCCTCGAGAAGCTCGATGAAGCCTTCCGCGCCGAGATAGGCGTGCGCGCAGATCAGCCGTTCGCCCAGTTCGTTGATACGGCATCCGAGCTCGGGGAGCTCGACGTTCTGGCGCTTCAGATGATCGAGCACGTCGCCGCCGTGCATCGCGCCGATCCTGAGGCCTGAGAGGCCGGCGGCGCGGGCCGCGTCCACCGCTTCGGCGAGCGCGCACTCGACGTTCGCCTGGCCGAAGCTTCCGGCCACCACGCCGCCGCGGCGCAGATAGCCGCCCAGCGCCTTGAGCACTTCGCCGGTGCGCGGATCATAGCCCTTGTTGGGGTTCTTCATCCGCCGCAGCGTCGCCTGGGTCATGGTGGCCTCGCCCAGGCGGTCGAACATCATGTAGTCCACCTCGCCGCTTTCAGCGAGGTCCACCGCTGGCGGAAGGCTGTCGCCGGCGAAGGCCGAACCAGCCCCGATCCGCGGTCGGCGCACATGTCTTGTCTTCACGTCGGCCACCTGCTCACACCACGCCCTTTTGCCGCAACTGCTCGATCTCGCGTTCGCCAAGCCCAAGCTCGCTGGCCAGCACCTCGTCGGTGTCGCGGCCGAGGAAGGGCGGAGGCCGATAGCTCTCCACCGGCTTGCCGCCGAAGCGGATGGGATTGGCGATGACCGAGACCTGGTCGACGCCGTCGCGATCGAGATCGACCCGCATTTGCCGGTGCTTGACCTGAGGGTCCTCGAAGGTCTGATCGATCGAATAGACCGGCGCGCACATGATGTCGGCGGCGACCAGCTTCTCGTACCAGTGCATCATGGTCCCCGAGCCGAACCTGGCGTTCAGCGCCGCGGCCAGCGCCTCGACGTGCTGGTAACGGTTCATCCGCGTGGCGAACCGTTCGTCCGACTTGAGCTCAGGCAGCTCCACCACATCGCAGAGGCGGTGAAACTGAGGGTCGGCGGTCGCCTGCACCTGCAGCAGCCCGTCCACGCAGCGGAAGATTTCCGAAGGCGCCGAGCCGAATGCGCGCGGACCGAGACGTTGAGGCACTGCGCCGCTCGTGAAATATTCGAGCGCGGCCGGGGCCACGGCGGCGACCGAGCAGTCCATCAACGCCATGTCGATGTGCTGGCCGCCGGCCTGCAGCACTTCGCGCGCACGCAGCGCCATGACCAGCGCGTTGGCGGCGTAGAGACCGGTGATCAAGTCGCTCACCACGACGCCGATGCGTTGCGGCAGGCGGTCCGGCTCGCCCGTCAGGCTCATCAGCCCGCTCATCGCCTGGAAGATCGCGTCCGCCCCGGGACGGCCCGCATAGGGGCCGTTCTGGCCAAATCCGGTGACGGACAGGTAGATGATGTCCTGGTTCAGGGCTCTGATCGAGTCGTAGTCGAGCCCGTACTTCTTGAGGGCCCCAACCTTGAAGTTCTCGACCATGATGTCGGAGCGTCGGGCAAGGTCACGGACAATCCGCTGACCGTCGGGCTGGCCGATGTCGACGGTCAACGACCGCTTGTTGCGGTTGACCGAGCGATAGTTGGAGGATTCTACCGAAGCGGCGCCGACGGCGTCCTTCACCGGTCGCGGCGCATAATGGCGGAACTCGTCACCATGTCCGGGCCGCTCGACCTTGATGACATCGGCGCCCATGTCCGCCAGCAACTGGGTCGCAAACGGAGCCGCGAACAGGCGGCCGAGTTCCAGCACCTTGACGCCTGCCAGAGGACGGGAAATTTCGCCCGCCGCCGAGCCCTGATCAATCTTCTCGCTCATGAGCCGAATCCGGACCTCGCCTTGCCCGCACCGTGTCTGGCCCTTCTGGGTTCGCCCGACCGGGCCTCGAGCGAGGGATAGGCGATATTCAAATCGGCGCATATCCGGGGCCCAGCCATTTCAGATATGTGAGAATTCACGCCGCCGGCTGGAATTTCCGGCCCGTCGAGGCGGGCCGATACCGGGCTGGCGAGGAGCTGCGCCGCCGGCGCTGGGAGCTCGGCCGCCGCCACCGCACAATTTCAGCGCGCTGATTTCTTTTGAATGCTGGCTGTCCTTCGCCAAGGCGAAGAAGATGTCGTCCGCGGCGCGTCGAGCTTTGGAGCCAGGCTGGAGCATTCGGCGGTTCGAAATGAACCGGCGAATGCTCATAAATTCTTGAAGTCAGGCCATTCGCTAGGCCGAACCGGCGTTCACCTGGGCGCGAATGGTCTAGGTCGCGATGAACGGCGCCGTGACCTGCGCCCCGTGGTTCAGGAACACGGTCTTCGGCTTCATGAAGTTGAGGATGTTCTGCTGTCCGTTCTCGCTGCCCAGCCCGCTCTCCTTGTAACCGGTCGACGGCAACAGCACGCTCAGCAGCCGGTAGGTGTTCACCCACACCGTGCCCGCCTCGAGGCGTTCGGTCATGCGGAACGCGCGTGAAATATCGGACGTCCAGACGCCGGCGGCCAATCCGTAGCGGCTGTCGTTGGCGAGGCTGATCGCCTCGTCCTCATCCTCGAACGGGATCACGGAAAGCACCGGCCCAAAAATCTCGTCCTGGACGATGCGCATGTCGTTGCGCACGCGCGTGAAGACGGTCGGCTGGACGAGCTGTCCGGGACCGTCCAAGGCGGCGCCGCCCATCACGCACTCGGCCCCCTCGGCCCGGGCGCTGTCGAGAAAGCCTATGACCCGATCGAATTGCGGGCGCGTCGTGATCGGGCCGATCTGGGTCTCGGGCCGTCTCGGGTCGCCGATGCGCAGATCCTTCGTCAGCGCAACCAGGCGATCGATGAACCGGTCGTGGATCGACCTGTGCAGCAACAGGCGCGAGCCGGAGATGCAGGACTGTCCGCTGGAACTGAAAATGCCGACGATCGCCCCCCTGATCGCGGCGTCGATGTCGGCGTCGTCGAACACCACGTTCGGAGACTTGCCGCCGAGTTCGAGAACCACCTTTTTCAGCCCGCCGGACGCAAGCGCGTTGATGCGCCGGCCCGTCGCCGAACCGCCGGTGAACTGGATCTTCGCCACCTTCGGATGGGTCACCAGGCGCTCGCCGACCTCGGCCCCCAGGCCGGTCACGACATTGACCACGCCGGGCGGAAAGCCGGCGCGCTCGAACAGCTTGGCGAACTCGAGCGTCGAGGCCGAGGTGAACTCCGAGGGTTTGATGACGACGGTGCAACCCGCCGCCAGCGCGTTCGCCGTCTTGATCGCCGCAATCAGCAGCGGCGAATTCCAGGGCGTGATGACGGCCACCACCCCCAGCGGCTGATAGCACGCGTAGGCGAAGACCCCCGGGATCTCCGGCGGAGCGATCACGCCTTCGATCTTGTCCGCCAGCCCGGCGAAATAGTGGAAGATGTTCGCCAGCGCCGCGACTTCGCCGCGCGTCGCCGCGAGCAGCTTGCCATTGTCCCGCGTCTCCACCTCGGCCAGGCCGTCCGCCACCGTCGGGATCAGGTCCGCCACCTTGCGCATGAGCGCCGCGCGCGCGCTGGCCGGGAGCGAACGCCAGGAGGGCGCGGTGAAGGCGGCGTCGGCCGCCTCCACCGCGGCGTCGACGTCGTCGGCCGCGCCGCGAGGAATGACGGCCCAGGCCTTCCCGGAATAGGGATCCTCGCTGGCGAGGTGATCGCCGCCGGCGGCCTCCACCCAGCGCCCGCCAATCAGCATCTGATACGACTGCGTCATCCCTCATGCATCCTTGTCGCGTCCGGCTCAGGCTTGATGCGCGAGCTTCATGCCGGCCACAGGGCTTCGGCCCTTGGCCACATAGGTGGTCTCCAGGCAGCCAATGTAGAGGTCCTTCATGTCCGGGCCGCCAAACGTGACGTTGCTCGGCATCCGCAAGATCTCGCCAGCCGGGTCGTCGATGATCGTGAGCAGGTTTCCGGCCGGTGTGATCGCCAGGACCTTGTTGGCGAAGAAGAGCGTGACCCAGAGGTTCCCCTCCACGTCGAAGGCGCATCCGTCCGGATAGCCCAGGGTCTTGACATCCCCGAGCGCGCCGGGCTGCGCCGTGCGGCCCAGCGGCGGGCCATACTGCTCGCCGGGACCGAGCCTTGCGCCCGGCAGCACGGGATAGCGGACGACGTTCGAACCGAAGCTCTGACAGCAGTAGAGGAACTTCTCGTCCGCCGACATGGCCAGGCCGTTGGCGAAACCCAAGCCCTCGGCGACGATCGACGAGGTCCCGTCCGGGCGCAGGACGAAGATGAAGCCGTCGTGCGGCAGGTCCTGCGTCAAGGTGGCGAAGTTTTCCCCAGCGATCGAGTTCGAGCACCAGATGTTTCCGGCGCGATCGACCATCGGGTAGTTGCAGCTCGTCAGCTTGCGCCCCTCGACTTCCGTCAGCAGCACCGTGCGCTCGCCGGTCGTCGGATCGAGCCGCTCCAGCGCTCCGGGCTCGCCTTCGGCGGCGCCCAGGTTCGCCATCAGGAGCCGGTTCTCCAGGTCCATGCTGACGCCGTTGATCACGCCGGGGCGGCGCCTCTCGCCGACCGACCTCAAGGCCCCGTCGCGCAGGATCTCGCGCGCGCCGACGTGCGGATCGGTGGCGAACACCCGCCCGTCGCGGCCCACCGCCACGTCCTCCGGCCGCTCAAGGCCCTCCCCCCATCTCAGAAGCGCGTCCAGGGGTATCTGATCAAGCGGCATGCGGCTCTCCGGGCTGGATGTGGCTGAACGCGCTCACGCCGGCGCGCTGGTCTTCGCGGATCAGGTCGGCGGCCTTCTCGCCGATCATCATCACCGTGGCGTTGGTGTTCGCCGAGACGATCTTCGGCATGATGGACGCATCGGCGACCCGCAGGCCCGCGATCCCGCGCACGCGTAGCCGCGGATCGACCACGGCGTTCGCGTCCCGCCCCATGCGACAGGTGCCGACGGGGTGGTAGACCGGGCCCAGGGCGCCCCGCAGCATTTCCACGACTTCTGAATCGTCGGCGGACAGCGGCGTCGTCAGCTTGAAGGTTTCGAACAGCGGCGAGGACATGATCCTCGCCGCCAGCCTCATGCCCGCCACCAGGGTCGCCTGATCCTTGGGGCTCGCCATAAAGTTCACCAGCATGCGCGGCGCATCGGCGATGTTCGGCGAGTTCAGGGTCAGCGCGCCGCGGGACTCCGGCTGCAGCTGGTAGACGGACGTCGTGACCGTCGGCGTCTTGGAGATTCCGATCGTGCCGCCGTCGAAGACGAAGCTGAAGGGGCGCGTGGTGAGCTGCACGTCAGGCTGCTCGACACCGGCCAGGACCCGGGCGAACAGAGCCGAATGGGACGTGCCGAGCGCCAAGAGGCCGGTGCGGGTGGCGGCGTACCTGAGCACCTCGCCCGCCAGCGCCGGCCCGCGGGTCAGGGCGTTGACGGAATACCGCTCCGGCACGTCGTAAACCAGGTGCGCGCAGGTGTGATCGTGAAGGTTGCGCCCCACCTCGGGCGCGTCGCAAATGACCTCGATGCCCAGCTCCTTCAGATGCGCTGCGGGGCCCACGCCCGAGAGCATCAGGAGCTGCGGCGAATTGATCGCCCCGCCCGCCAAGATCACCTCCCGCCCCGCCTGGACCGTCCGGCGTGCGGCCGCGTGCAGGAAGCTGACCCCAGTGGCGCGGCGGCCGACGATATTGATCTTCTCGACCTGGGCGTCGGAGAGGATCGTCAGATTGCGCCGATGGCGGACCGGCGCGAGGAAGGCGTCGTAGGCCGAACAGCGCCGGCCGTTGCGGATGTTGTACTGTAAGCGGCCGACGCCGTCCTGGTCGCCCGAGTTGAAGTCCTCATTGTATGGAAATCCGGCTTCGACGGCGGCCTCAATGAACCGCTCCGGGAACGGATACCGTGTCGCCGGATCGGTTACGTTCAGCTCCCCGCTGGTCCCGCGTACGGCGGGGTCGCCGCCCCGCCGGCGCTCGCCGCGCTTGAACAGGGGAAGGACGTCGCTCCATCCCCAGCCGACATTGCCGAGCTGGCGCCAGTGATCGTAGTCGCGCGGATGGCCGCGCAGATAGAGCATGCCGTTGATCGCACTGGAGCCGCCCAACCCCCGTCCGCGCGGCCAATAGATCCGCCGGTTGTTGAGGTGCGGCTCAGGCTCGGTCATGTAGCCCCAGTTGTAGGGGCAAGCCGTCAGCAGCTTGGAGACCGCGCCCGGAATGCCGATCCATGGGCTCCGGGGCTCCGGCCCGGCTTCCAGCAGCAGCACGCGCACAGTTGGATCGGCCGACAGCCGACTGGCCACCACGCATCCTGCCGAGCCCGCGCCCACGACAATATAGTCGAACGCCTCGGCCATCACCGACGTCCTCCCGTGCCGGATTTCCCCGTCCCAACGAGGGTCCGGGCTTGTTGAACGAAGACTACGACCGGCTGGCCTTGGCCGCGAAGCCCTGTCGGGCCGATAGGCGGCCAAACGGGAGAGGAATTCATGTATCTGAAAACATGGCGTCCAGCGGAGCGCCGGGACGGAGCCGGCCCCAATCACCTGCACCCTCGCGCCGATCTCCGACTGCGGCTCCTCAAATTGATATTCAAATCGACATCGCTCTATGGTCATGGGCCGACAGCGCTCCTCGCAGGCGCGGCCGCACTGGAGACAGGGATGACCATCGCTCGCCTTTATCAAATGACCGCGAAGGAGCACGCGGCCGAAGAACTCGCCATGGCGCTGAAGGCCCTCGCTTCCGTGCTTCAGCAGTTGCCGGGATTCGAAAACGCGGAGCTCATGCAGGATGTAAATGCGCCCGGACGGTTCACCTTCATCGAGAAGTGGGCCAGCGCGCAGGCGCACGCCGACAGCGGCCGGCTGCTGCCCAAGGATGCGTTTTCGCAGGTTCTGGCGCTCCTCGGCGAAAAACCGCAAGTCTCCACCTACGAGATCATTGAAGGCGTCTGAGCGATCCGTCCTCGGCAGGTGGCCTGCCAGCCCGCGTCTGGAGCTCGGCGACCGCTCTCTTTTCATCCGCCGACGCAGCGGGCGACATTGACGCTCCGCGTCCGCCGCTGTTTACTCTCGCACATGCGTATCCTGCACCTTCGACACACGGAGGGTTGAGCGGTAGTGGACGTCGCGAGTAAGAGCGGCAATTCTCCCCGCGGGTGGAACGTACGGGTAAAGCACCCAGGTGACCGCCGAAGTCTTTCCCGCTCGGCGACACGTGCGCTGGATGTCATGGAATGCTTCGGGCGGCTGCGGCGGCCTCTCCGTGCGATGGAGATTTCCAGGGTGCTGGGGCTGCATCCCTCCACGGCGAACCAACTGCTGAAGACCATGGTCGAGTCCGCCCACCTGACCTTCGATGCGGCCACCAAGACCTACCTGCCCTCCCACCGACTTACGAGCTTCGGGGCCTGGTTGGTCGAGAACTACGGCGCTGATGAACGTCTGCGCGGGCTGGTGCGCGACGTGCAGGCGGCCACGGGCGAGTTGGTCACCCTGACGACGCCGAACGACCTGTTCATGCAGATCGTGGATCTGTCCGGGATGCCGGCCGCAGATGACTTCACCGAACGCGGCCTGCGGATCTCGATCTTCGGTTCGGCGATCGGCGCCGCCTTTCTGTCGACGCAGAAGGATGCGGAAGTCGCGCGGCTGGCCGAACGCGCGCGAATTGCGCCCGCGGATCTGCGCGAGCTGCAATCGAAGCTCGTCGAAGTCAGGCGCGATGGCGTCGCCGACGGTTCCGCCCTCGGCGGGGAGTTGTGGTCGGTCGCCGCCCCGCTGCCGGCGGAAGTGTTCCCAACGCCCCTGGTGCTGGGCCTTTCAGGGCCGAATGCGCGCGTGCAAGCCAATTTGGGCGAGCTGCGCGAGCTTCTGCCCGCCGCCATCGCGCGCTGGGTTCCGCGCCAGCCGGTTCCTCCGCAAGCTCTGTGACCGCGGGCTCGGCCCGTGGCGATCGGGGGCCGGCGGCTGGCCGAACGCCGGAAAGATCCGGCGTCGTGAAACCTCTAATGGAAAAATAGACGGCTATACGCACCCAAATACGTAAATACGTAACGACGTAAAATTGCGATCACCGAGAGAAGAATTCTCTTCACTAGGAGCAACGGAGACGCACAATATTGCCCGCACCTCCTCTCTGTGGGCCGCGTTACAAGCGGCCGCGTCGTGGAGGTGAGGAGGAAGGCATGAAGGACATCCTGGGGCTGCAGGGGCAGCCAACGCTCGTCGTCGGCGGAGGATATGGCATCGGCCGCGCGACGGCGCTCTTGCTGGCCGAGGCGGGGGCGCAAGTGGCCGTCGCCGACATTGACGGCGAACGCGCCGCCAGCGTTGCAAAAGAGGTGGGCGGGCACGCCATCGTCGGCGATGTCACCACGGCAGCCGGGGCCGACGCCATCGTGGACGAAGCCCACGACGTACTTGGCGGGCTCACGCGGCTCGCGAATATCGTCGGCCGGGTCCAGATGCGCGAATTCGAAGACACCGATCCGGCGCAGTGGCAGGACCAGATCCAGTTCAACCTCGTGCAGCAAATGCACGTCTGTCACGCTGCGGGACGGCACATGCGCGCGCGAGGCGGCGCGATCGCGATGGTGGCCTCCGTTAGCGGCATCTATGGCGCCCGCAAACACGTGGCCTACGGCGCCGCCAAAGCCGGCGTGCTGTCGCTGGCGCGAAGCCTTGCCGATGAATGGGGACGGTACGGCATCCGGGTCAACACCGTCGCGCCGGACATCAACGCGACGCCGCGCATCCTGGACGGCGCGAACCGGCCGATCGACGAGGCGCTGGCCAGCATGGACGCCAAGGCGGCGCGGGAGGGCGTGCCGCTCGGCCGCTTCGGCCGGCCGGAGGAGGTGGCCGGCCCCCTGTTGTTCCTGCTTTCCGACCTCTCATCGTTCATGACGGGGCAATGCCTGGTCGCCGACGGCGGAACCATGGCCCGTTTTCCCCATGCCGTCGCCGGCGAAGGTTGATCCGCGGCTTGACCAGATCTCGGGCGGCCCACCGCGGCCTTTCGCCATCACCCTGGCTCAATCGACAGGTATTCGCGTTCATCTATTTGGCACTTTCAGTTTGTTCTGACATCACCTTGGCTGGAACGGTATGAAAAGCGCATTCGACTACGTCATCCGCGGCGGAACGATCGCGGACGGGACTGCCGGCGATCTTTATGAAGCGGACGTGGGCGTAACGGCCGGTCGCATCGCGGCGGTCGGCGCTTCCCTCCCCAGCGGCAAGGAGGAGATCGACGCCCGCGGGCTGCTGGTCACGCCGGGCTTTGTCGATATCCATACCCACTATGACGGTCAGGTGACCTGGGAGGACACGCTTGCGCCCTCCTCGGATCACGGCGTCACAACCGTGCTGATGGGGAACTGCGGCGTCGGTTTCGCGCCCTGCCGGCCGTCCGACCACGCCGCCCTGGTCACGCTGATGGAAGGCGTGGAGGACCTGCCGGAAATCGTCCTGGCGGCCGGGCTTCCCTGGGCGTGGGAGGACTTCGGCGGCTATCTCGATTTCCTGGAAGGCCGATCGTTCAACATCGACGTCGCCGCCCAGATTCCGCACGCACCGGTGCGGGTGTTCGCAATGGGCGAGCGCGCCTTCAATCGCGAGCCCGCGACCGAGGCCGACAATGCGATGATGGCGCAGATCGTCGGGGAGGCGATCCGCGCCGGGGCGCTTGGCTTTTCGACGTCGCGCAGCTTGAACCACAAGGGAAGCGACGGACGCGTCACGCCCTCCTGGCGCGCCGCCGAGGCGGAGCTGAGCACGATCGCCCGCGCGGTCGGCGAGTGCGGTACGGGGGTGCTGCAGGTGATTTCCGATCTCGAGGACCCGGCGGCCGAGATGGCGATGCTCGGGCGGGTTTGCCGCGCCAGCGGCCGGCCAATGTCGATATCGCTGTTGCAACGGCATCGGGCGCCGGGCGTATGGCGCGACGTCCTGCGCTGGGTCGAGGAGCTCAACGCGGAAGGCATGACCGTTCGGGCCCAGGTGGGAGACCGTCCGATCGGCGCGCTGATGGGACTGGCGTTGAGCCTCAATCCGCTCGCCGCCTCGCCCGCCTATCAGGCCGTCGCCCATCTTCCGCTGGAGGCGCGGGCCAAGGCCCTGGCCGAGCCGTCGCTGCGCGCGCGCATTATCGCCGAGATCGAGGCGAGCGCGCCGTCATTGGACTTCGATCACCTGTATCCGCTCGGCAATCCCCCGAGCTACGAGCCGCCCAGCGACCGCTTCATCGGCGCCATGGCGCGTGCGCGGGGCGTGAGGCCGCTGGAACTGCTCTACGATCTGCTGCTGGAAGACGCCGGCGCAGCCATCATCGCGCATCCCACGGCCAACTATGCCGAGGGCGACCTGGATTCGTGCGGAGAGCTCCTGCGCCATCCGTACACCCTCATCGGCCTCGGTGACGGCGGCGCCCACCTCGGCATCCTCTGCGACGCCAGCCAGCCCACCCACCTGCTCCACTACTGGACGCGCGACCGGGCGCGAGGCCGAATTCCTCTGGCCAAGGCCGTCTCGGCGCTCACCCGTGAGACCGCCGCGGCCGTGGGGCTCGGCGATCGCGGCCAGATCGCCGTCGGCAGGCGCGCCGATCTCAACGTCATCGACTACGACCGCCTGTCGCTCGAGCCGCCCACCGTCACCTACGACCTGCCGGCGGGCGGCCGGCGGGTGCGGCAACGCGCGCATGGCTATGTCGCGACGCTTGTCGCCGGCGAGGTCGTCGCCCGCGATGACCAAGACACGGGCGCGCGGCCTGGCCGTCTGGTGCGCGGCGCAAGGTGACGCGCGCTGGCGGAGCATGAGCCGCTCCGCAGGTTCTGCAATTCAAAGCAGAGGTGCGAACGCTCCGCCTTGGAGAGCTCAAGGCAAACGAACGCCGGCCAGAAGCGGCCGACGACTGCTTCATGATTCCGCAAATCCTACTCTTAGATTCCAGCTCCGCCAAGCGCACGATTACATGATTACGTATTTATATTGAGTTTAGATTGTTCAATTGCAAAGCGCGGGACACTCTGATCTGCTCAACTTCGGTAACCCGCATGGGAGAACGCACTCCGTAGAAGTGCGGGCCGGAATTCCAGGAAAGCTGGAGCTTCGGGAACGACAGAAATATGGGGGAAGGAAACATGGCGCGGAGCATTTCGCGTAGTGCGTATCGGGCGGTGCTCTTCGGCTGCAGCGCCCTGGCGGCGGCGGGCGCTGGGGCGGGGGCCTGGGCTCAGGCCGCGCCTGACCAGGGAAACACGCTTGGCGAAATCGTGGTCACCGCGCAGAAACGCGAGCAGAGCCTGCAAGACGTGCCGATCTCGGTCACGGCCGTAACCCAAGCGGCGCTGCAGGCGAACCGCATCACCAATGTCACCGACCTTGGCGCGGTGGCTCCCAACCTGTCCGTCCGCAGCGCCGCCGGCGGCTCCGGCATCCCGGTGTTCGCGATGCGCGGCGTGGTCAGCTTCGGCTCGGTGCCCGGTCAGGACAAGTCGATCTCGATGTACCTCGACGGGGTCTTCATCGGCAGTTCCTACGCCACGTCCTTTGAGCTTCCGGACCTGGAGCGGATCGAAGTCCTGCGGGGTCCGCAAGGCACGCTGTTCGGCCGCAATTCCACCGGCGGCGCGATCAGCATCATAACCCGCAATCCTAGCGGTCGGTTTGGCGTCCACCAGGCCGTGACGTATGGGAACTACAACGAGGTCAGGTCCGTCACGCGAGTCGAGCTACCGCAATGGGGGCCGCTCAGCGCCTCGGTCAGCTATGTCCACGATCAGCGCGACGGCGACATCAAGAACCTGGGCGCAGGGCAGGTCTGGGACCGGAGCGGTCCGAGAACCTTGCAGGGGGTGCAGGTTTCGCCGAAGACGCTGGGCGCCAAGAACGCAGACACCTGGTTTGCGACGGTCCGCTTCAAGCCAAACGACAATTTCGAGACAGTCTACAAGTTCGACTACGCCGTAAACCACGGCACGCCTGAAGGCACCGGCGTGGTGGGCGTCTTCCCGGCGGGCGCCGGACGCAACGCCGCATTGCTGAACGCGCTTCTCGCCGGCAATCCGCCGCTCGTGTTCAGCGGCGCCGAGCGGCCGAAATACGTGAACAATTTCTGGACGTCGAACAACTACCAGCGGGTTTTCGGTCACAATATCACGACAAACATCGCGATAAACGATCATATTTCCCTGAAGAATATCCTGGCTTATCGAAAATCGTTCAACTACTCGAACGACGATATCAGCGGCGCCGGAGGGCTTTTCGTGACTCCACAGGTGGTCGCGAGGATGCCGCAGCTAGCCAGCGTACTGGGCGCGCCGTTTGTCATCTCCGGCTCTGAATCGCAGAGCACGGCCAAACAATGGAGCGACGAGGTCCAGCTGAACTACAATTCTCAGCCCCTGACGCTGACGGCGGGCGCGCTCTATTTTCACCTCGACACGGTGACCGGCACGCCGGACGGCCTGCTTGGCCCGTCGATCACCTTGACGCCCGTGCCGGGCGGACGAGTGCCCTTCGGCCCGCGCAATCTTAACTTCAACTACGCCAAGTCCGCGGCCGCCTACGTTCAGGCCGAAGTCCATGTCACGCGAAAGCTGGACATCGTCGGCGGCTATCGCATCACCAAGGACGACAAGACCGGCACGAACTACGTCAACGGCGCCTTGTTCAACTTCACCTACTCCAAGACCAAGCCGTCCTACATGGCTGGCGTCAACTACAGGCCCGCCGAGGGTATCCTCGTCTACGGCAAGTACGCGAATGGTTTCGTCTCCGGCGGCGCCGTGGGGCCGATCGCCTTTGCGCCGGAGACGGTGCGGTCCTGGGAGGGAGGCGTAAAGAGCGATCTCCTCGACCGTCGGCTGCGGCTGAACCTCGCGGTGTTTGAAGCCAGTTACAAGCATATTCAAGCGGTCAGCGGCGGCGTCTTCATCAACCGACCGGAGCTCGGGACCCTGGTCATTGACCAGGGCGGGATTAAGACCAAAGGCGTCGAGGGTGAATTCACCCTGTTGCCGATGCGGGGCCTGAGCTTCAACGGCGGCTTCGGCTACACCGATGTTCGCGCGACCAGCGTGAACCCAATTTTTGGCACGCTCGCCACCTACCATCCCACGCTGCGGCCGAGGTGGACCACCAACATAGCGGCGCAGTACGAAACCGAGCCGCTGTTCAGGGACGCGCGCCTAGTGCTCCGGGCCGATGCGAGCTGGCGGTCGACTATCCGCACATTTTCGCAGGATGTGATCCCGGCGCCGTTCCGCATTCTGACCTATTCGCCGGCGTCCTGGATCGTGAACACCCGGGTCGCCTTCAAGGATATAGCGCTCGCGCGCGGTCATGTGGAGGTGGCGCTTTGGGCGAAGAACCTTAATGACAACGGAGCGCCAGTGTTCCCGATCAACTTCTTTTTCCTCGGGTCCACTACCTATCAGTCCGCGCGGACTTTCGGCATCGATGTGATCTACGACTATTAAGGACTGGCACCGGAGATTATCGAACATGTCCTCCGCCACGACAGACATGCTGCGGCTTCCCGCTCGGGAAATCCCCATCCCGACGTCGATCAGCCCCGCCGCCCAGGCATATCTGACGCCGCGGCCCGCCCCGCAGGTCGACTATCCGCCCGCTCACGACCACGCCGCCTGGCGAGCGCTGATCGCGGCCCGCGAACAGGACCTTCTGCCCCTTCTGCAGCGCATCAACCCAGGCGTTCCGGCGAAGGTCGAGACGCGCGAGATCGATCGCGCCCGCGTCTTCGACATCACCCCGGCAGGGGCGCCGGCGGACAGCCGCGGGATCGTCCTGGACATGCATGGCGGCGGTCTTTTCCTGTGCGCCGGCGACCTGTGCCGCATGATGGGGGTTGGCCTTGCGACGCGGCTGCAGCGGCGTGTCTGGGCGGTGGACTACCGCATGCCGCCCGACCATCCCTATCCGGCGGGGCTGGACGACGCCGTCGCGGTCTACCGCGCGCTGCTGCGCGAACACTCGCCGCAAGAGATCATCGCCAGCGGCGGATCGGCGGGGGGCAATCTCGCGGCCGCGCTGGTCCTGCGCACCCGCGACGAAGGCCTCCCTCTGCCGGCAGGCCTGCTGCTGAACACGCCTGAAATCGACCTCACCGAGTCTGGCGACAGCTTCCATACCAACCTGGGGGTCGATCCCGGCCTGCGCAGCCTCATGCCCGTCAATCTCCTCTATGCGAACGGCCATGATCTAAGTCACCCCTACCTGTCGCCACTATTCGGGGATTTCCGCAAAGGGTTCCCGCCGACCCTGCTCACGACGGGCACGCGCGACCTTTATCTGTCGAACACGGTTCGCATGCACCGCGCGCTGCGCGCGGCCGACATACCGGCCGAACTACATGTCGTCGAAGCCGGCGGCCACGGCGGCTTCCCCGGCGCCCCTGAGGGCGAGGAGATCAATCGCGAGGTGCGCCGCTTCATTCAAGCGCTCTGGGCCGACCTTTGAGCGTCGTGCGCCCGTCGTCGCCGAGACCTCGGCGCGCCTCAGCCGAAGCCGTCCTGACGGACCACAATCGTGAAGGGTTCAAGGTGCCGAGAATTTACTATGGATGGGCAGTCGTTACGGCGACCATCATCACCTACACCTTGATCATGGGTGCGACGTACAGCTCGTACGGATTATTTGTCCTGCCCATATCGAAAGATCTCGGTTTGTCGCGGGCGAACGCCAACACCGGCATCATCATCATGAACCTTGGCATGATGATGCAGGCGCCGCTTCTAGGCATGCTTCTGGACCGCGTGCCCGCCAGGCGGATCATGATCCTCAGCAGCCTGCTGTTCATCGCCAGTTTCGCCGTGCTTGCACGCTCGCATTCATTCTGGGTCAACGGAGCGGTCCTGGCGCTGTCGCTGCCGTTCGCCTTCAAAGGCGCGGGCTCGCTGACGGCGCCGCTCCTGATCGTGCGCTGGTTCACCGTCCAGCGCGGCCGGGCGCTGGCCATCTCGCAGCTGGGGCTGTCGCTCGGAGGCTTGCTGCTGCCGCCTGTCGTTGCGGCGCTGATCGAGCACCAGGGCTGGCGGAACGCCTTGCTGGTCACGGGGGCGAGCTGCGGCGCGCTGCTCCTGGCCATAAGCCTGGTCCTCCGCGAGCGGCCGGGACCGAACGATCGCGAACCCGGGGCCGTGCTGCCAGCGGCTGCTTCCGAGCGGCCGGTCGCACGGGGCCCGGGCCCGGTGAAAATTGGCGCGATCCTGAGGACGTCGCAATTCTGGACCATCAACTTGAGCTGCGGGCTTGTGGCGGCGATGTCGTCGGCCCTGCTGATCACCCTGGCGCCGCTGGCGCGGGAGGAAGGCTTGTCCATGATGCAGGCGGCAAGTCTGGTCTCGGTCATGTCCGGGTTCAGCATCGCATCGATGCTGCTGCTCGCCCTTGTCGCCGACCGCATAGACCGCATCGTCCTGCTGACCATCTTGTTCGTCGTGGGCTCGGCGTTCAGTCTCACCCTGACGGTCAGTCACACCTATGCGCTGCTCGTCTCCGCCGCCGCGGCGATGGGCTTGATCCAAGGCGCCACGGTGCCCACGCAGTACGCGCTCCTCGCCGACCGCTTCGGCGCGGCTTCATACGGCGTTGTGACTGGCCTCACAGTTCCGCTGGTCGCCGGCTTGGGCATGATCACGATCCGCTACGGCGGCGAGGTGTTCGACCGCACAGGCGACTACGGGGCCTTGTTCATGACATTCGCCGTGCTGCAGCTGGTCGCCGCCGGCACCATCTTTGTGACCCGCTTCACGCGGGCCCGTGCGGCGTTGGCGACGCCCTGAATCTGGCAGGTCAAGGCGCCGCCGCCGCCATGGCGGCGTGACGCTCGGATCGGCGTTCGCCTGAAACCTGCGTAGGACGCGACCAAGGCGCTCGATCAACGCCGCCGGCCGCGGGCGATCTCACCCTGGTCGGCGCGTTCGCCACCCTCGCCGGCGCCGCTGGCGCGCGTAGGGTTTTGAAGCAAGAGCACGCTTCAACGATCAGGCGATTCCGTCCGACCGTTGAGGCGTGCTCTTCTGTGCTGGGATCTGAAGTTCGCTTGATTTCGGGTCGTGCGCCGGAGCGAACTTCAGACCCGGAACGCTGGAAAACGATTCCGAAGTTCGTCGGCGGCCGTCATAGGCACGTGCGAACTCCGGAATCGCGAGACCGGCAGCGGCTCAGTCCGGGACGAGCGGCGAGGCAGCCAGAGGGCTTGCGTGCTTTGCCGCGGCCAACCCCTGCTCCAAGGCCTGCGCCGTACGGGTGGCGCGCGCCTTCTTCAGCTCCGGAAGCACCTTCGTTCCGAGCAGCTCGATCGAGCGCAACACCGCCGAATTCGGCAGGAAGCCGAAGTTCATGTAGCAGAGCAGCTGATCGACGCCGGCTTCCTCGTACCGGAGCAATTTCTGCACGCATTCCTCCGGCGTGCCGACGATCACCATGTCTTCCTTGTCGAACTCGGTGATGTCGAAGTCGCCCCTGGCCTGCCTTTGAAGCAGCGGAAAGGCCTTTTCCTGCTGCTCGGCTGAAAGATGAGCGAACTCCCACTTCAGATGAAATTCGGCGAGGCCCTTGTACCACCACCACATCGAGTCCCAGAGACGGTTTTCCTCGAAGGTGTCCCGGGAATCGGTGCAATGCACCAAGGTATAGATGCCCACCTTGTTGGTGTGCACGCTGGTCAGCGGCTTGGCCCGCTGCTGCGCCTGGCGGTAGTGGTCGATCAGCGTCTTGAGCTTGTCGAGCGGCTGCATGATGCTGAAGCAGAGCAGGCCGCAGCCGTTCTCCCCGGCCATCACCGCGCTGGACTCCGTGGACGCCGCCATCCAGGCGGGCGGATGCGGATCTTGCCACGGCTTCGGCGTCACCATCCGCTTCGGGAACTCGAGGAACTCGGAATGCTCCTCATAATACTGCTCCGCCCACATGCCGACGACAGTGCGCGCCGCGGCGCACATCTTGTCCTTGCTTCGGGCGATGTCGACGCCGAAGGCGGTCTGCTCCATCGGCGTCGAGCGACCCATGCCCCACACCGCGCGCCCGCCTGAGAGCACGTCGACGGTGGCGACCTTCTCGGCGACTCGAGCCGGGTGGATGAATTCGTGGGGCATCAGCGTCACGCCGAAGCCCAGCTTGATCCTCTTGGTGATCTGGGAGAGCGCGCCCAGCACCACCTCGTTGCACGGCATATGCGACCTGTTTTCGCGGAAATGGTGCTCGACGCACCAGACGGTGTCGAATCCCACCGCGTCAGCGAGGACGATTTGCTCGATGGATTCTTGGTAGGCCTTCCGCTCAGCCAGCCGCTGGCCCCAGGGGTGTTCGCCCTCCCAGGGCTGCGGCACATCGAATTCATAGAGTAAGCTAAGATCCATGGCGCAGCCTTCTTTCAAGAGTGTCAGTTGCTCAATGGTAGAATTCAGCATTGCCTTTGAGCAAATTCGAATTGATATCTGGCGCGAAAAACTTATATACGGAGAGCAATACGCAATCGGCATAGGCTGACAGCTGCGCCTGTCAGCGACGATTTCCTTGTATACGTATAGGCGGAGCCCGCGACCGAAGCTGCGCACCCGGACTGGGTGCAGACCGCCCGTGCGCGAGCGACGGCTGCTTGCCGAACTTTCGGCGGCCGCGCTCGCGCTTCTGTGGCGGACGCTAAACGCGGAACGCGCGTTTAGTATTGTCCGAAAGGATCAATTGCTTCTCGGTAGTGGAAAGGTGGTCGGTCGAGATGATCTCATCGAGCACGAGCGTGCCACGTGACGGACGCCACCTGTCCCGGCGGATCTGCGAGTAATACTGGCTTCCATAGACGACCCGCTCAGCGCCGAATTGCCGGGCGAACTCGATCACCAGGTCGACCAGGCTGCAGGAGGCGGTGTCAAAGATGATGTTCGGCGCGACGTCGGCGATGAAGAAACACTCCTGCAGCCCGTCGAAAGTGTAGAACGGCTCCAGGGCGACGAGCTGCAGGTCGGGCAGCGCCCGCGCCACCTTGCCGAGGCGCCAAAGCGCCTCATGCAGAACGACGTTGGAGGCGTGGATCAGCGGAACCAGGTTGAGCTCGCCCATCCGCTCGAGGATCTTCATCATCCACGGGCTGTCGATCGTCACCCCGCCGAATTCCGTGTGGAAGCTCACGCCCTTGAGCCCCAGCTCGACGATCCGGTCGAGCTCGTCCACCGCCGCCTGCTGATCGAGCGGCTCGACGATGCCGACGGCGACGGGAAACCGGTCGGGCATGGCGTCGCGATAGCGGGCGATGGCCTCGTTCTCGGCGTGCGTCGCCTGGGCGCCCGCGGCGCGGTTGTAGTTGTGCCCGGGGATGGCCACGGCACGGCCGATCCGCATGCGATCCATGAACTCAAGCCGACAGGCGACCTCCGCCGGGTCTATGCGAGCGCCGCTGACTTGGGTGTCGGTGACGAAGCCATGGGCGTCGCCGGTCGAGCCCATGTGCTGGTGGATATCGAAGATCTCGAAATCATGCGCCTCGGTCATGGTGCTCCTCCGAATGACGGCCGCCACAGAGCGGGCGGCCAGACCGTCTCGCGTCGTGGCGGCGACATGGAATGCCGATCACCTGAGGGCCGCGCCGGCGCGGCCGCAGCGCTAGGGCCACCCGGCGCCCGGGACGTCGACCTCCATCATATAGAGGCCGGACGTGTCGACCTCGGCGGGATCGTCGGGCGAACGCTTGAGTCCGGTGTCGTGCCCAGGTCCCATGTAAAGGCTGCCGTGCGGCTTCGACGGATCGCTGCTGGGAAGCCGGCGGACGTCGGTGGCGACGATGAACAGCGTGCGCCGCCCCTCCCCGCCCAGCATGCAGGCGACCGCGCCGGGGATCGAGTACCTTTGCGCCACTTCGCCGCTGGACAGAACGCCGACGACCTCGCCCGAGTATGGCGAGCAGGCCCAAACGGCGCCTTCCGCGTCGAGGCAGATTCCATCCGGCCAGGTATGCTCGAACTCGACAAGCACGCGCTTGCCGCTGAGGCGGCCTTGCGGATCGCGGTCAAAGCGGACAATGCGCCTGGCGTAGATCTCGGCCATGATGAAGCTGCGCCCGTCGGGCGTGATCACCGCCCCGTTCGGCGAGCAGATTTGCTCCACGGGCGCCGCCGACTCGCCGTCCGGCTCGACGACGATCAGGGAATCCGGCCCGCCGGGTTCGCGATAATGAACCGCCGGAGAGACCTTGGTGCTGCGCGTCCCGACATAGGCCCGCCCGTCTCCGTCCACGACCATGTCGTTCAGCCACTCGCCAGGCAGCCCCCGAAGGTCCGCGTGGAGCGAAAGCCGGCCGTCGCGCCACCGTAGCAGTTGGCGTTTGCGCATCGAGGCGATCAGGAGCCCGCCGTCAGGCATGAAGCCGAGTGCGGCCGGGGCGTCGTCGAGTTGCAGCACCACCTCGGACGGCTGGCCCAGCACCATCCGGTTCACCGTCTTCCTATAGTAGTCGGAAAACCAGAACGCGCCGCCATGCCATCGCGGACTTTCCGGACTGTTGAGGTCGAGGTGCGTTCTCGTCGGACCATCAGCTCTCGACACGGCGGTTCACTCCCACACTTCATTCATTTGCGACACCTATAGGCGCCGGCTGACAAGGCTCGCAAACTATAAGGCCTGCTACGAAAAGACATTCGTATGGACGCAACTCGATGCGTAACTATGGATGTTCGGTCGAGGCGCCGCGGCGAGCTTGTTCAGTACCGCCCTCCCCGGCCCGGCGAGCGGTCAACTCCCCGGGATCGGCGTGGCGAGAGGCTGGCCGGCGTAGAACCGGTTGAGATTATCCAACACCATCGCGCCGATATTTTCCCAGGAACCGCGGCCAATCCCGCCGATGTGAGGACTGAGCAGGGAGTTGGGAACATCGGCCCAGCGGGTGTCCCTCACCGGCTCCTGGCCATAGACGTCGGTGGCGGCTCCGCCGATGGCGCCGGTCCGCAACGCCGCGATGAGCGCCTCCTCATCCACGGCCGAGCCACGCGAAACGTTGACCAGAAGTCCCTCCGGACCGAGCGCCTCGAGCACCCGCATATCGACGAGACCGCGGTTGGATTCGTCCGCCCGATGGGCCAGAAACAGGACGTCGCTCTCCTGCGCCAGCTCGAGCACGCTTGCGACCCACGGGTATTTTACGTCCGGCTTGGGGCGGGGTCCGAACCAGCGCACCTGACAGCCGAACGCCGTCAGCCGCCGCGCCAGCAGCTTGCCGATCGCACCCATTCCGACAATCCCGACCCGAAGGTTACGGATCGAGGGCATGCTCATGATGCTTCCGGGGTCCAGCCACAGACCAGCGCGGACGCGACGATCACCGTCCGCGACCCGCCGGACCAGGCCGAGGAACAGCGCCATCGCGTGATCCGCCACATCCTCCGCATTTGCGCCCGGCGCGTGGGTGACCGCAATCCCCCGGGCCAGCAGCCGGTCGGTTTGCAGCCCCTCGTAGCCGGCGCCCATGACCGCGACCAGCCCCAGGTTGGGAAGCGTCTCGATGAGTTCGGGCAACGGCCGGCCGCCAGAGGTTACAATCGCGCGAACATCCGGATATTCACGGACGATCTTCTCGAGTGTCTCGGGGGTCCAATCTACCAGATGGTACTTATCGATGTATTTCTTGATAAAGCCCAAGGCCCTATCGATAAGTACATAGGGTGAGGATGGATCGGTCATCGTTTATACCTCCCGGGGCGCCTGACGCGGCGCGCTTATTGAGCATCGGCGATCATCTGCGCCCCACGCAGAAGCCCGGCGATGTCCGCAGCGAACCGACACGACGCGCCGCGCGTCGTCGCGGTCAGTTCCTGTAGTCAGGGCAAAGCCGATCGAGCTTTCGTAGTAAAGCCGGCCAGACATAGTTGCGCGCATAGGCGGCGCTCTGCTCGTTGCGGCGCGGGCCGGCCTTCATCTTGTCGACGACGGCCGGGTCCGGCATGCGGCAGGGGCGGCCCATCCCCAGGGTTTTGACCTGGAAGGTGCAGGCCTTCTCCAGCGTGTACATGCGAGAGAACGCTTCGGCCACGGTGGCGCCGACGGCCAGGGTGCCGTGATTACGGAGAAACATCAGGTCGTTGTCGCCGAGATCGGCCACCAGGCGCTCACGCTCGCCGAGGTCGACCGCCACGCCCTCGTATTCGTGCACGCTCACCCTGCCGGCGACGATCATCGCCGTCTGGTTCAGCGGCAAGAGTCCTTCGTCAAGGGCTGAAACGGCGACGCCGTCCTCGGTGTGCAGATGCATGACGCAGCCGGCGTCGGGGCGCGCTTGATGCACCGCGCTGTGGACGACGAAGCCCGCCTTGTTCACCGGCTCGTCACTGTCCGACAGGATGTCGCCCTCGACGTCGACCTTCACGAGGCTGGAGGCGGTGATCTCCTCGAACAATATGCCGTACTGGTTGAGCAGGAACGCTTCCGGCTCGCCCGGCGCCGACGGCAGCCGGACCGAGAAGTGCGTGGCGATCAGGTCGTCCCACCCGAACAGCGCCGCCAGGCGGTAGGCCGCGGCCAGGTCTCGACGCAACTCGTGCTCTTTGGGCGGGTCTGTCCGGTTCGGCTCGCGCGACCCCTCGCGAAACATCGCAATGTCTGTCATGGGCCTTCTTCGGTTGGTCGGTCAGGAACAGGCCCAGACGCTACGCTCGCGCCGAGGCGGACGCACCTGATCGCAATCTCTAATCAGCTATCTGAAATTTCGCTGCGCGGATGAAGTCGATCAGCGGCTTTTGTGTTTTTGCGGCCCGCCCCAACCCTTTATTTTAAATTGCATTATTACGCGCCGCGGCGTAACCCGTCAACGTCGGCCTCGAGGACATGGCTGCATGGTCTCGCCGCCGACCCTACCCCTGCAGGGCTAGGAGGCGCATTGTCCGCTTCAGCAAACGCGACCGCCGGCTGGCTGACGCTTCACACGCGTCGCACAAAGTGAGCCAAGAGGAAGGAGAGACATGCCAGGCCAGGATGAAACCTACGACTTTGTCATCGTCGGCAGCGGCGGCGGTTCGATGTGTGCTGCGCTGCTGATGAGGAGCATGGGCAAGACGGCGATCATTCTTGAGAAGATGGAGGTCGTCGGCGGCTCCACGGCAATGTCGGGCGGAGTCCTGTGGCTGCCGAACAACGGTCTCAACCGTGCGGCCGGGGTCCCGGACTCGCCCGAGCTGTCGCTCAAATACCTCGAAAGCTTGACTACACCTGATCCCGGCCGCGGCGGGACGCCGCAGCGCCGCAAGGCGTTCGTCGATAACGCGCCGGTGATGTTGGATTTTCTACAACGGCAAGGCATCCAGCTCGAGCGGGCGGGCGGCTATTCCGACTACTACGACGACCAACCCGGCGGGCTTGCCGAAGGGCGCGCTGTGGTCGCGCGCATCTTCGACGTCAACAGGTTGGGGCGCGAGTGGGCCGGCAAGCTTCGGCTCACCGGACTGACGCTGCCGCTGACGATCAAGGAGGTTTGTCGAATTGTTCTGGTGAGACGGACCTGGGAGGCCCGGGCCGTGGCCGCCCGGCTTATGTGGCGGCTGCTCAAGGGCAAACTCACAGGTCAGCGCCTCGTCGGCACGGGCGCAGCGCTTCAGGGACGCATGCTGGAGGCCAGCGTGAAGGCCGGGGTGGAAATCCGCGTCAACTCGCCGGTGCGCAAGCTGATCGTGGAAGATGGCCGGGTATGCGGCGTCGTTGTCAGCCGCGACGGCAAGGATCAACGCGTCCTGGGCAAACTGGGCGTGCTCATCAATGCCGGAGGATTCGCCCGCAACGAGCAGATGCGGTCGAAATACCAGCCCGGAAGTTCAAGCGCCTGGACCAACGCCAATCCCGGCGACACGGGCGAAATGATCGAGGAGGTGCTGCGGGTCGGCGGCAGCGTCGACCTGATGGACGAGAGCTGGTGGATCAGCGTCAGCGTCCCGCCGAATGCCGGCAGCATGTTGCCGATGCACCTGATGGACATCGCCAAGCCTCACGCCTTCCTCGTCGACGCGGGCGCGCAGCGTTTCTGCGACGAAGCCGCCTCCTACATGGAGGTGGGCCAGCGGCAGCTGGCGCGCACGCGGCAGGGCGTGAACGCCACGCCCGCCTGGATGATCTTCGACAGCCAGCACCGGTCCAAATATATGGTGAGCGGCGCCCAGCCGGGGCGGACGCCTCGCGAGTGGGTGGAAGCCGGCTACCTGAAGGTCTCGGACACGCTCGCGGACCTGGCCCGCCAGTGCGGGCTCGACCCCGACGCGCTGGCCGCGACCACGGAACGGTTCAACCGCTTCGCCGATCGCGGCGTCGATGAGGATTTCCATCGCGGGCGGCGGCGGTACGACAGCTGGTTCGGCGATCCCACGCACAGGCCCTCGGCGACCCTCGGGGCCGTCCGCAAGGGGCCCTTCTACGCCCTGCAGGTCTATCCCGGCGACGTCGGCACCGCGGGAGGCGTGGTCACCGACGAGCATGGCCGAGCGCTCACGGCGGACGGCAAGGTCATTCCGGGTCTTTACGTCACCGGCAACTCCGCAGCGCCCGTGACCGGCCACTATTACGTCGGGCCGGGCACCAGCATCGGCGCCTCCTTCACCTTCGGCTTCCTGGCCGCAAAGCACGCGACCGCCGGCTCCAGGACCGCGGTGGCGCACGACGAGGATCAACGTCCTTACCGTGCCGGCATGTCAACACATTGAGATCGAGCGACTGACGATGACTGTCGAAGACCTTTTGGCGCGAGAAGAAATTCGCCGCACCCTGGCCGGCTACAACCTGGCCGGAGACCGACTTCGCGTCGACGAGGTGGTCAACTGTTTCACCGCCGACGGAGTCCTGGAAATCCCAGGGGCCCGCTTTTCCGGACGGGAGCGGATCCGAGAATTCATGAGCGGGAGGGGACCGTCCACGGAGGGCGCTGCACGGCCGCGCCCGACCTTCGTCAGGCACCACATCACCACCTGCGGCATCGAGCTCACGGGGCCGGACACGGCGACGGCGCGGACCTATTACGCGGTCTATACCGATGTCGGCCCGGATCACTGCGGCTATTATGTGGACGCCTTCCGCAAGGAAGACGGTCGCTGGCTGATCGCGGAGCGCAAGGCGCGGCTCGATTGGCGATCGCCCTCCAGCTTGATGGTCGCCGCCCCAAGCGCGTGAGGCGCGGCGGGCCAGGCCCCAGCCGTCAGGCTTCTCCCGCCTGCTTCTTGTTCGCCGCCGCCATGGCCTTGGAGTCCAGGTTGCCGATCGAGCTTCCCAGGACCAGGTCGTTCTGGGCGTGGGCGAAGTGATGCATGTGGTAGACCGCATCCATCGTCGCGCGCTTGCCGCGAAGGTCCTCGGCGTGGCTGATCGCCTGCTTGGTGAGCCAGAGGCCCAGCGCCGGCCGCTCCGCCAGCTGGTTTGCGATCTTGGCGCATTCGTCGCGCAGGCGTTCACGCGGCGCGACCCGGTTGACCATGCCGAAGTGATGCGCGCGCTCCGCGCTCATCCGTTCTCCGAGCATCAGGAATTCGGCCGCCACACGCGGGGGCAACTCGAAGGCGTGCGCCCAGTATTCGACGCCCGGAATGCCCATCAGCAGGACCGGATCCTGGAAGAAGGCGTCCTCCGAGGCGACGATCAGGTCGCACACCCAAGCCAGCATCAACCCGCCGGCGACGCACGCCCCCTGGACCATGGCGATCGTCGGCTTGGCGATCTGTCGCCAGCGCCGGCAGAGGCCGAGGTAGACTTCCTGCTCGCGCGTGTAGAGGAACTCCGCCGCGGGCTTGTCCGCATGGTCGGGGAACAGATGGACCCGCGGGCGGCTGACCCCCACGTCGCGTCCGGGGGTGCCGATGTCATGGCCGGCGGAAAAGTGCTTTCCCTCGCCGCCGAGCACGATCGCCTTCACCGCAGGATCATCGACTGCGCGCCGGAACGCCGCATCCAGGGCGTAGAGCAGCTGCCCGTTCTGCGCGTTGTGGAACCTGGGGCGGTTCAACATGATCCAGGCGGTGGATCCTTCGACGCCATAGGACACCGGCTCTTCGGTCTCGTACGTCGGGTTGGCCGCCCTTGCGAAATCGTCCGTCATGCTGCCCTCTCTCGGCCCTGGCCCGCTCACGCGATTGCGCCTGACGTTCGCCGGCCGGACTCATCCGGCTTTTCCATCGCAGAAACGCCTCCGATCGACAGTTCTCGCCACGATCGGGCCGGCGATTTCACAATCATGATAGGCCCGCCGCCTGGCTCGGCCCAGGCGGCTATTCGATCGCGCCAATCTCGGCGCCCACGGGGTAGACGGCGCCAGCCGCCGCCCTGTGGATCAGCCGACCGGCGACGGGAGCGGCAATGTCCTGCGCCGCCTTTCCGGTCTCCAGGACATAGATCGGATCGCCCTCGGCGACCTGCGCGCCGTCCGCGGCCAGCCATTCGGCCAGGCCGCCCTCGGACATCGCCATCTCCAGCTGCGGGATCGTCAGAATGGTGCTCATCGAGACTCCTGGGCTCTTATTTGAACGCCACCAGCTCACGCGCGCGGGCGGCGATGGCCGGGGCGTACGGGATCTGGTTGAACTCAATCTCGGGGGAATAGGCGATCGGAGCGTATTCCGCGCCGAGCCGGTCGGCCGGCGCCTTGAGCGTGCTGAACAGCTCCGCATTCAGAGTTGCGGCGATCTCCGAGCCCAGACCGCAGAACTCGGTCGCGGCGTGCACGACCAGGGCCCTTCGGGTCTTGCGCACGGAGTCCAGCACGCGGTGATAGTCGAGCGGCAGCAGCGTGCGCAGGTCGATGACCTCGGCGCTGACGCCCTCCTTGGCGAGGTCCTCGGCGGCCGACATGCACTGATGCACCTCCCAGCCGTAGGAGATCAGGGTGATGTCCGTCCCCGTGCGGAGCACCTTGGCGACCCCGAGCGGGATCCGGTAATCGCCCGCCGGCAACTCCCCGCGGAAACTGCGCAACAGCGTCATCGATTCCAGGTGCACGCAGGGGTCCTCGTCAAAGATGCAGCTGAGCAGCAGCCCCTTGGCGTCGAGCGGATTGCTCGGATAGGCGACCTTCAGGCCCGGCGTGTGCAGCAGCCACGCTTCCAGCGACTGTGAATGCTGGGCGCCGAAGCCGCCGAGCCCGCCGCCGGTCATGATCCGCATGGTCATCGGCACATGGGTCGCCGCGCCCGACATGTAGCGCTGCTTGGCCGCATGGTTGACGATCTGGTCGAGGCACACGGCGGTGAAGTCGCTGAACATGATCTCGGCGATCGGCCTGAGGCCCGCGAGCGCCGCCCCGGTGCCGGCGCCGATGATCGACTGCTCGGCGATGGGCGTCGGCCGCACCCGCTGGGGGCCGAACGTCGTCTGCAGGCCTGCGGAGGTCTTGAAGACCCCGCCCGGCGGATCGCCGATGTCCTCGCCCAGAAGGAGGACGCCTGGATCGGCCTCCATGGCGATCCGCTGCGCCTCGACGATCGCCTCGTTCATCAGCACCGTGCGCCGCTCGCCCGCCGGCTCGGGCTCGGCGGCGCGAATGGGGTAGCGGCCGCGGCGGGGAATGACGTCGGGATCGCCGTAGACGTCGACGAGCATCTCCGCGACGGGCGTGACGGGGCTGGCCAGCGCAGCCGCCACGGCGGAGTCCACCTCGACCTGGACCTCGCGGTCGATCCGCTCCAGCTCGTCTTCCGTGCAGACCCCCGCCTCGAGCAGCCGGGCTCGCGTCCGCGGAGCAGGCGCGGCGGCCTTGCCCGCCTTCAGCTCTTCGCGGGTCAGCTCGGGGCTGTCGCCGACGCCGGCGTGACGGCCGAGGCGCAAGGTGACCGCCTCGACGAACACCGGGCCCTCGCCGCGCCGCACCGCCTCGACGATCGGCTTCATGGCGTTGAAGAAACCGATCGGGTCGTTCCCGTCGAGCTTCACGCCTCGGAAGCCATAGCCCGCCGCACGAGAGGCGAAGTCCGGGCTCGCCGTATAGTCCGGAATCTTAGTATACTCGGCGATCTGGTTGTTCTGGCACAGGAAAATCACCGGCAGCTTCCACACGCCGGCCAGGTTCATCGCCTCGTGCACCGCGCCGATGGAGGTCGCCCCGTCGCCGAAGTTGACCACGGTGACGCGGTCCTCGCCGCGAAGCTGAGCGGCCATCGCCAGCCCGTTGGCGATCGGCGCGCCGGCGCCGACGATCGCCGTGGTCAGCATCGAGCCGGAGGCCGGGTCGGAGATGTGCGGCGCCCCGCCCTTGCCCTTGTTCACTCCGCCGATCCGGCTCAGCGCCTCGGCGAACAGCCGGTCGAGCGGCACGCCCTTGGCCACCTGATCGTGGATCCCCCGATAGGTGGTGACCATGTAATCGCGCGCCGTCAGCAATTGCGACAACACCGCCGGGATCGCCTCCTGACCGGTCATCGGCCAGTAGTTGAACCGCAGTTGGCCGCTGGAAAGGCCGGCCTGTATCGCCTTGTCCACGGCGCGCACCCGCGCCATCTGCCGGTAGATCGCCTGCAGCACCGCCGGCTCGATCCCCAGATTGCCGCTCACCTTCTCGCCGACGCTCATCGCCGCCTCCATCGCCGCCCAGGGGCGCCGCAAGCCCCGCAGCGCCTCACGCCAACCATCGTCAGCGCCGGGCTCGTCGCAGGTCGCCGTGCTTCGAGACGGGCGCTCGTGAGCGGCGAGGACTTTACGAACACTGTGCGCTTCGCCGTCGATACGGCGCGATGAACCTCACTGGCTTTGACCGGCTGCGGCGCCGACGTCCAGCATCCGGCGAGATTCATCAGCTATATGAAAACTGGTCAGGCGCGAGGCGACCTCGCAGCGCGTGGGCGCGCTTGACCTATTTTCCGCGGAAGGTCGGCTTGCGTTTTTCGACGTGGGCGCGGGTGGCCTCGGTGAAATCCTCGGTCTTGAAGGTGTAGGCCTCGTAGGCGATGGAGGTCTCGAAGGCGGCGCCGGTCATCTGCTTCAGGGCGACGTTCAAGGACGCCTTGGTGTAGTTCAGCGCGTGCGGTGGCTGAGCAAGCAGCCGCTGGACGACCCCGTCCACATAGCCGTCGAGCTCCTCGTCCGGGATCACGCGGTTGATCAGGCCGATCTCGGCCGCATCCTCGGCGCTGATCGGGTCGCCCAGCATCAGGGCCTCCTTGGCGCGCCGCAGCGCCCCCAACGCCGGCCACAGCAACACGCCGCCGTCGCCCGCGACCAGCCCGACCCGCACGTGGGAATCGCGGAACTTGGCCCCCGGGGCCGCATAGACGAGGTCGCAGGCGAGCGCGAGCGTGACGCCCACGCCATAGGCCGCGCCGCGCACCTTCGCGATCGTGGGTTTCTCACAATCGAGGATGGCGTAGGCATGCTTCTTGGCCAGCCGTGTCATGGGGAACACGGGATTGGCGACGTCGAACCGCCCGCCCAACCTGCTGGCGTCGGCGCCGGCGCAGAAGTCGGCGCCGTCCCCCTGGAGGACGATCACGCGGACCTCCGGATCGAGCCACACGTCCTCCCAGATCCGCGTCAGCTCTGCGCTCATGGTCGGGTTCGTGGCGTTGCGGCGGCCGGGATTGGATAGGGTGATGGTCATCACGCCATCCTTCTTGTCGAGGCGCAGCGCCTCGTAGCGGCTGTAGTCGTAGGCGCTTTGGCTCGTGCTCAACGTGAAGCTTCCTTCCCCAGCTGCTCGCCTCGACGAAGACCCGGTCGTGACCGCGGAGCTCCTTGACCCTCGCCGCAGCTGCGCCAGGGACAATCTCCATTTGCCTTGAATTCAAATCTGGCGCGGCGTAGCCGCCTCAACTAGATAGGCCAGGCGGCCGCTCGCGAACAGCGCGGAGCCGCATCTGTTTGGATTTTAGCAGCTTATCTTCCGCCCAGCTTGGCGGGCGGCCTCCTCGACGCATACTATCAGTCCAATAGAATTTCATTTCAGCCGGAAAACGACGATATGGCGCGAGCGCGTGCAACCTCCTCCAAGCCGCGAGCGGCGAAGCCGGCTGCGCATGAGCCGTCCGCCGCCAGGGCGGAAGAGCGACGCCGCGAGATCATTCTCGCCGCGGCCGCCGAGTTCGCGCGGAAGGGCTATGCCGAGACGACCCTCGGCGGCATCGCCAAAAGGCTCGGCATTCACACGGCAGGTCTCTACTACTACTTCGAAAACAAGGACGCGATCGTCGTCGCGCTTCTGCAGTTCGCCGCCGAACGGATGACCGCCGAGAGCCAGCAGATGCTGGAGGACCTGCCCGACGTCACGCCGCTCGATCAGATGAAGCTGCTGATCCGCGCCTATGTCGCCCGGACCGCCGAGCGCGATGACGTGGGGCGCGCCTTCTACAAGATCTTCGACCAGGTCTCTCCGGAGCTGCGCCGCAACTGTATCCGCGGCCCGAAGTCCTACCTGCGCCTCTGGCGGGATACGGTCACCCGCGCGGTCGAGGCCGGACAGATCCGAAGCGATGTTCCGCCCAGCCTCCTGCGGCTCTTCCTGATCGGAAGCATGTTCTGGATCGTCGAATGGTATAAGCCCGGCGGTGAGAACAGCCTCGACGAGATCAGCGACGCGCTGATCGCCATCTATCTCGGGAACGGCGAGCCGCCGGAAAAGCCGGCGCGCCGCGCCGCCAGCGAGACCAAGCCGCGCAAGACGACGCGGGCGCCGCGCACCGCGTCGCGAAGCCGCCAGGCTGTCTAGAACGCGTTCCGCAAAAGTGGATCCGGTTTTGCGATCAGAACGCGCTCCAGCTCTTGGAACGGCCGGCCTGGGTCGCCCTAAAGGCCCGCCACGGCGGTGGCGACGCTCTTGATCCTCCAGGTCTGCGAGAGCCGGGCGCCGAGCCAGTGGGCGAGCGCGGCGTTGACCTCGACCGGCTTCTCCTGCTGCACCCAGTGACCGGCCTCGACGACATGCTCCTCAAGATCGGGGCAGTATTCACGCATGGGGCGGGCTAGATCCGAGCTGATCGTCGCGCACGACATGTCGTAGACCGCATGGATAAAGCAGACCGGCATCTCAAGTCTTCCGCCCCTCACCGCGCGCCCGGCGTACTCTGCGTTCAGGTCCTGGTTATGGTAGTACTTGTTGGCGCCGGCAAAGCCGTGACGCTTGAAGTTGGAAACGAAAGCCCAATAGGCGGCCTCGTCGAGAACGGCCTCGTCGCGCTCGAAACCGCGGGTGGCGTCCAGCAGCGGCTGCCAGCCGGCGGGCGCCTTGATCAGTCCGGCGGGGGAGGCTGCGCCGAAGTGCGCCGCGTCCCCCCGGCGGAAGATGAGCCGGACGGAATGCTCGACGTCCGCATCGAGGGCGGCGGTGACGGTCTCGTGGGCCTCCAGGTGATAGTTCCAATAGGCCCACTGCCCCTGCGGGAACCGGTCCTGCGGATAGATCTCGCGGTTCACCAGCGGCACGACGCTGGCGAGCGTGAACCCGCCGGGGAGATAGGGAACGCACAGGTTCGCAACCGCGATGCAGGCTTCCGGGTGATGGCTCGCCAGGGCCCAGACCACGGCGGCGCCCACGTCGTGACCGACCCAGACCGCCTGATCGCGGCCAAGAGCCTTCAACAGCTCGAGCATGTCGCGGACGCACTCCTCCATGGAATAGTCCTCGAACCGGTCGTAGGCGCTCGACCGTCCGTAGCCACGCATGTCCGGCGCGATCACCCGGTAGCCGAGGGCGGCGAAGACAGGCAACTGATGGCGCCAGCTTATCGCCAGCTCCGGCCAGCCGTGCACGAAGATCAACGGCACCCCGTCGGCCGGACCGGCCTCGAGATAGGACGTCATGTGGCGCGCGGTGGCCACGACCCGCTCGGTGACCTGAAGCGTCATTCGACCTAATTTCCTTTAGAATTAACTCCTGTTTGTGGCAGACTCCCCGCCGGCCTGCAAGCCGGTCCAGCAGGGGCGCATGTATGCAGAGGCGATCGACGGCGGATCCACCTCTCCCGGCGCTTTGCATCGGCTCCGGCAATTGTGTCAGGATTTGCGCATTCGGAGTTAAACACCATGCCCTCAGTCGTGATCGTCAGCGCCGCCCGGACGGCGATCGGCGCCGCCCGCAAGGGCTCTTTGGCCCGCACGCCCGCCGAACGCCTCGCGGCGACGGCCGTCAAGGCGGCGGTGGAGCGCTCCGGCTTCGCGCCGGAGGAGATCGATGACGTCGTACTGGCCGAGTCGCTCTACGGCGGCGGCGCCGTCGCCCGCCACGCCGCCGTAGAGCTCGGCATGACGCGGGCCGCCGGCATGGCGGTCAACCGGCACTGCGCCGGCAGCCTGAGCGCGATGGGCGTCGCGGCGGGATCCATCCTGGCGGGGATGGAGCGGGTGATGGTGACGGGCGGCGTCAACTCCAGCTCGCTCTCGCCCCAGATGATGCAGCCCGACCCTGCGACCGGCGAATTGCAGCGCTGGTGGCCGCCGACGCATCCGGATTCGCCGGAGGCGCCAAATCTGGACATGTCGATCACCGTCGGCTGGAACACGGCCAAGGAGCTCGGCCTGACGCGCGAGGAGCTCGACCGTTGGGCGTTGCGCTCGCACCAGCGCGCGGTGACCGCCATCGACGAGGGCCGTTTCATCGAGGAGATCGCCCCGATCACCGTGCGCGACGCCGAGGGCGCCGAGTTCGAATTCAAGGTGGACGAGCATCCCCGCCGCGGGACCACGCTGGAGAAACTCGCCAGCCTCGCGGTCCTGCACCCGGAGATCGAAGGCTTCTCCATTACCGCGGGCAACGCCAGCGGCGGCAACGACGCGGCCGCGGCGATGGTCGTCACCGAAGCGGACATCGCCAGGCGCCGCAACGCTCCGGTGCTCGCCAAGGTCCTGGGCTGGACCGCCATCGGCGCAGATCCGGCGAGAACAGGGCTCGCCGTCGCCCCGGTCGTGGAAAAGCTGCTCTCCCGGACGGGCCGGCGGATCGAGGAGGTGCGGCTCTGGGAGATCAACGAGGCGTTCGCCTCGGTCCCGCTCGGCGCCTGCCGGATCCTGGGATTGTCCGAGGACACGGTGAACATCTCCGGCAGCGGCTGCTCCCTCGGGCACCCGGTGGGCGCCAGCGGCGCCCGCATGCTGATCACCCTGGCGCACGACCTTCGCCGGCGCGGCGGCGGCCTAGGGGTCGCGGCGATGTGCGCCGGCGGCGGCCAGGCCGGCGCCGTCCTGATCGAGGTCTGAGCCGCATCCGGCGCCAGGCGAGCGCACGAGCGCTCGTCTGCACAATTCACGTTCATGATAACGGCGCGCCGCCTGCCTGCGACGACGAAGACTGCCGTATGGTCGGGCGGATTGTACTTCGCATGCGCCGCAGGCCTTCGCATTCCGGCGACGTCGATCCCAAGGAGCCGAGCGTGGCGCTCACACTCGAGGACCGTGTCCTGCTGCAGGACCTGATGGGCCGCTACTGCCTGATGGTGGACGCCGCCGATGAAGGCTGGGCCGACCTCTTCGTCGAGGACGGCGTTCTCGATGGGATCTATCCCGAGCCGCTGATCGGCCGCGAAGCCCTGCGCGTCGTGCCTCGGAACGCAAGAGAAGGGAGCGGCGGATTTTGGCGCCATCACCTGACCAGCGTCGCCATCGACGAAGCCGCCGGCGGCGCACGCCTTCGCGCCTACAACCTCGTCACGGACTGGCGTGACGGCGGCAAGCTGGTGATGAACGCGCGCTACAACGTTGAGGCGGTCCGGACCCCTGAAGGCTGGCGGCTCAAACGGGTCTACGCCGCGTTGGACCGATAGAACGCGGCAATTCGCGTTCAAATCCACAGCGTCCACGAAGCGAGGGATATTCAGGTCGATGAAGCGATACGAAGGCAAGGTCGCCGTCGTCACGGCCTCGGCCGCCGGGATCGGCCGCGCCATAGTCGAGCGGCTCGTCGCGGAAGGGGCGCACGTCCTGGCGACCAGCCGCAACGGCGCGGACGAACTGGCCGCGAAGCTGGGCGAGCGCTGCGTTTCGATGAGGGTCGACATCGGCCAGGAAGACCAGATCATCGCGATGGTCGAGGCCGCCAAGGCGCGGTTCGGCCGGATCGACGTCGCGTTCAACGTCGCCAATGGCGCGCGCCTGGGCACGATCCTCGGCAGCTCGGCTGCGGAGTGGCGGGTCGCCTTCGACGTCTCGGTGATCGGCACCTTCAACTGCGTGCGCCACGAAGCCCGGCAGATGATCGAGGCGGGGATTCGCGGGGCGATCGTCAATGTCGCCTCGCTGAACGCCGATGTGCCCGCCCGCGGCCTGAGCTCATACTCGGCGGCCAAGGCCGCGATCGTCATGCTCGGCAAGGCCTGCAGCATCGAGTTCGCCCAGTATGGCGTGCGGGTGAACACCCTGTCTCCCGGGCTGACCGGCACGGCCGTCAACAAGGACATCCCGGAGGCGATGCTCGCCGCCTTTATGGAACGGATCCCGGTCGGGCGCATGGCGAGCCCCGAGGAGCAGGCCGAAGCCGCCTTGTTCCTGGGCAGCGAACAGGCCTCCTACATCTGCGGCGAGAACCTCGTCGTCGACGGCGGCTGGGCCAACAGCGGCTATCCCGACACCCGTCTATGGTTCGGCGGGCTGCTCGACGACAAGCTCGGCTAGGCGACGCCGCCGGAAACACGGTTGTGATGTCTGCACTGCGCGTCGGGCCGCGGCATTGACGCTCGAGACCCGCCGGCTAGGGTCGCTTCCAGGCGGCCAGAGCGCCGCGGTCCAGGGGCGATCCGTCGAGGAGCCGCGACCCTCTCCGACCGAACTCACGGAGTGCCGAATGACCAAGGTAATGAAGGGGGTGCGGATCCTCGAGGTGGCGCAGTTCACCTTCGTGCCTGCGGCCGGGGCGGTGCTCGCCGACTGGGGCGCGGACGTCATCAAGATCGAGCATCCGGTGCGCGGCGACACCCAGCGGGGCTTCGTGCAGTTCGGCGGCGGTCAGACCTACAATCCCAATCGCCACACCCTCATCGAGCATCCGAACCGCGGCAAGCGCAGCGTCGGCCTGGACCTGTCCAAGCCGCAGGGTCAGGAGCTTCTCTACGACATCGCCCGCACCGCCGACGTCTTCCTGACCAATTACCTCCCGGCGGCGCGGCAGAAGCACAGGTTCGACGTGGAGCACATCCGCGCCGTCAATCCGAACATCATCTATGCGCGCGGCAGCGCCTGGGGCGACAAGGGTCCCGAGCGCGAGGCCGGCGGCTTCGACAGCACGGCCTTCTGGGCGCGGTCCGGCATCGGCCTGGCGCTCTCTCCCTCGACCTTGGATGCGCCGCTCTCCCAGGCGATCCCGGCGTTTGGCGACAGCATCGGCGGGATGACCATCGCCGGCGGGATCTCGGCGGCTCTGTTCCACCGCAACAACACCGGCGAGGCGGTCGAGCTTGACGTCTCCCTCCTCTCGACCGGCTGGTGGGCGGCAGGGGCCGCGATCACCCAGGCGATGGAGTCCGGCCAGGCCGTGCGCCCCGGAGCGCCGCGCATCGGAGGGATGCCGAACAATCCCTTCCTTGGCAGCTATATGACCGAGGACGGCGGGGTGATCATGCTGTGCACGCTCACCCCCGGGCCCTACATCCGCGACGTCTTCGAGCACCTCGGGATTCCGGAGGCGGCGGAGGATCCGCGGTTCGCGAACGCCGAAGCGCTGATGAAGAACTGGGCTGACGCCAGCGGCGCGATCACGGCGGCGTTCCTCAAGAAGCCCTTCGCCTACTGGCTCGAGCGCTTGAAGACGATGAAAGGCCAGTGGGCGCCCTACCAGTCGATGCTGGACTTGGCCAACGACCAGCAGGCGCTGGCCAACGACATGGTCGTCGAGGTCGAGGCGGTGGACGGCGGACGGCCGCTGAAGCTGGTCCGCTCGCCGGTGCAGTTCGACCACGCGCCGATCGAGACCACCCGCGCGCCGCAAGCTTCCGAGCACACAGAGCTCTTCCTGCTCGAAGATCTCGGCGTCGAGTGGGATCGCATCGAAGCCCTCAAGAGCGCCGGCGTCATCGCCTGACCGCCGGCGCCTCAGTCCCGCACCCTTCGGGCCTAGCCTGCCTGGATCACTTCGAGGAGATGGCCCTCCGGATCGGCGTAGAACGCCAGGCGCGCGGTCATGCCGGGCATGTCCATAGGGCCGATCGGCTGGAACACGCTTCCCCCCGCGGCCAGCACACGCGCCTCGAACGCCTCGAGATCGTCGGTGAACATGCCGCAGATCATGGCTCCGGGCGCAGGCGCGGGGCCCCCATCGACATAGGCCATCACCAGCATCTCGACCTTGCCGTCGGGCGCGCTGAAGATGAATTCCTCTACCGCGCGGCCGTTGATCTTCCCGGTCAGGAACTGGCCTTCGCCATAGCCGACGACGGCGCGGTAGAAAGCCGCCTGTTTGTGCAGGTCTCGAACGACCAGCTTCGGGAAGCCGAAGCGTGCAGGGAGTTTGTCAGCCAAGGTCTTCGCTCCAGTGATGAATGATGGCTTGCCCGAGCCACGCGGCTCACTTCAGCGCGTCTCCACGCTCGGCGCACCCGTCGGTATGGTTGTGGGCCCCGCTGTGCGGAGGTTTCCACGTATGTGAAATAGTTGCTGCGTGAATCAGAGACCGCGCCGCCGCCCTTCGCTAGCTATAATTGAAATTAGTATATGATTGACGGCGCGGTCGCGACGCGCGTGAATGGCAGGCCCCGCGCAAGGCTGCGGTCGCGGGGCGTGGGCGGCGTGCGCCGCGGCTGCTGAGCGAGGAATTTAGCGTGTCGATACTGCTGGTCGAGCGGAAGGGCCCCGTTACGGTGCTGACCCTGAACCGCCGGGAGCGCCACAACGCCCTGTCGCCGGCGCTGGGCCTCGAGCTGAAGGCGGCGGTCGCCGCGTTCCGGGATGATCCCGACCAGCTGGTGCTGATTATCACGGGCGCCGGTGATCAGGCCTTCTGCTCGGGCGCCGACCTGAAGGAGATGCGCGAAGGCCAGGCGGACCCGGCGGCGCGGCCGTCCGGCAAGCGCCCGCTGCCGATGGCTCCGGAGCCGGACATGGCGGGCCTGCTGACCTGCCACAAGCCGGTGATCGCGGCGATCAACGGCCTGGCCGTCGGCGGGGGCCTGGAGATCACGCTATGCTGCGACATCCGGCTGGCGGCCGAGGGGGCCTGGTTCGGCCTTCCCGAACCGGGTCACGGCTTCATCGCCGGCGTCGCAGCGGTCGCGCTGCCGCGGCTGATGCCGATGGGCGCGGTGATGGACATGATGCTCGCCGGCGAGCGGCTGCCTGCGGCGGACGCCTATCGCCTGGGCCTGGTGCAGTGCCTCGTCCCGCGCGAGCGCTTGATGGACGAGGCGATGCGCCGCGCCGAGGCGATGGCCAAGAGCTCGCCTTCGGCGCTCTGGGGCACCAAGCAGGTGCTGCGCTACTGGCGCGACCTGATGCTGCAGGAGCATCACCGCTACTACGACGCCGTGGTCCACCGCGTGCTGCTGTCGGGCGACATGATCGAAGGCATCCGCGCCTTCGCCGAGAAGCGCGAACGGCGCTACCGCACGGACTGGCCGGACCCGTTCGAGCGGGCCGAGTCGCTAGGAGGCTCCGCCGACTGAGCGGCAGTGGACGTCGATCTCCTCGCGCATGACGGCCACGAGCTCGGCTTCGCGGGCGCTCAGCTCGCTGGGGCGGGCATGGACGCTGAGCGCGAGCGCCTTGCCGAAGCTGTCGCGGAACGGCAGCTTCACGGCGGTCGCCCCGGCCTCGGCGACCAGCCGGCCGAGCACCGTGGCATAGCCGCGCTCGCGCGCCGCCCGCACGGTCTGCAGCACCGCCTCCGGCTGCTCGCGTTCGCCGATGTCCGGCAGGGTGTTCAGCCGCCGCACGATCCGGCCGATCTCCTCGTCGGCGACCTCGGTCAGCAGCATGACGCCGCCGGCCGCGCGGGTCAGCGGCCGCAGGCTGCCGGCGCGCAGCGCCAGCATGCGCCGGCCGGGCGCGGCCAGGGTGTAGACGTACTGCACGTGCACGCCCTGGCGCGAGGACAGGATCACCGTCGCCCCGGTCCGCTCGCGCACCGCCGACAGCAGGTCCAGCACCTGGAAGGCGTGCAGCCCGTCGAAGCGGAGGTAGCCGCCGACCAGGGCGACCCGGATCGAGGGCGCAAATTCGTGCGTGGTCGGATTGAAGTTCAGGTAGCCGAGCTGAAGGAGGCTGTTGATCAGAACCGAGGTGCTGGACTGCGGATAGCCGAGCAGCTTGGCGATCTCCGACACCCGCGCCGGCCGCTTCAGCTTCTCCATCAACTCCAGGATCGCCAGCGCCCGCTGAGCGGACTTCACCGTGCTCATCTACGCATCCCAGCCCCGCCGCCCGGCCGCCTCCCGTAAGCTTTCGTAGCCGAGGCCCCCCGGCCGCTCAAGCTCCACGACCCCGCTCGCTCCAAAGCCGCTTCCATCAGCAGGCTGATATCGACCCGCCGATGTTGCCCCCAGACTCCGCCGCCGGCATCCTTTCGCCGGCGCGCTTGGCGCCCCGCCGGCGTCGGTCCGGAAGGAGGGATGAGCCCATGGACGACGCCACGCACGAGTCTCCCTGGCGGGGCGAGCTTGCGCCCGACCGGAAATACGGCCTGCTGATCGACGGCGAGTTCGTCGCGGGCGAAGGCGGACAGACCTTCCAGTGCGAGTACCCGTTCACCGGCGAGAAATGGGGCGCAGCGCCGCTTGCGACCAAGGCCGACGTCGATCGCGCGGTGCAGGCCGCCCGTCGGGCCTTCGACGGCTGGGGCCGCACGCGCCCGATGGAGCGCGCCGCGGCGCTGAGGCGCCTGGCCGACCTCATCCTTGCGGACGCCGACGCCCTGGGCCGCCTCCAGGTGCACGAGAACGGCAAGCTGCTGAGCGAGATGCGCACCAGCGCTCCTGCGCTGACGGCGCTCGCCCACTTCATGGCCGGGCTGGCTGAAAGCGACAGCGGCTACACTTCCCAGTCCAATCTGCCGGACATGACGAGCTATGTCGTGCGGGAGCCGATCGGCGTGGTCGCCGCCATCACGCCCTGGAACAGCCCGCTGGGGCTGCTTGGCTGGAAGCTGTTCCCGGCGCTCGCCGCCGGCAACACGATCGTGATCAAACCCTCGGAAGTGACGCCGTTCTCGACCCTGCGGCTTGGCGAGCTGTGCATGAAGGCGGGCATTCCGCCAGGGGTGGTCAACGTCGTCACGGGATTCGGCGACGTCGGTGCAGCCCTGGTCGAGCATCCGCTGGTGGACAAGATCGCCTTCACCGGCGCGACCACGACCGGCCAGGCCATCGCCCGCGTCGCGGCGGGCCGGAATGCGCGGGTGTCGCTCGAGCTCGGGGGAAAGTCGCCGAACATCATCTTCGACGACGCCGATCTCGACCGGGCGATCGACGGCGTCATCACCGGAATCTTCAGCGCCTCCGGCCAGTCCTGCATCGCCGGCTCGCGGATCCTGGTGCAGGAGACGATCGGCCAGGACTTTTTCGACGAACTGGCGCGCCGGGTGAACGCTCTGAGGCTTGGCGACCCGCTGGACAGCGCCTCCGAAATCTCGCCGCTCGCATCGCGCGCGCACATGCAGAAGGTGCTGAGCTACATCGACATCGCCCGGTCCGAGGGCGCGAGCGCGCTCACCGGCGGCGGGCGTCCGACCGAGGCGGCCCTCGCCGAGGGCTTCTTCGTCAAGCCGACGCTCTTCACCGGGGTGCGCAACGACTTCCGCATCGCCCGCGAGGAGGTCTTCGGCCCCGTCGGCGTGATCGTCCGTTTCAAGGACGAGGACGACGCCGCGCGGATCGCCAACGATACGCCGTTCGGTCTGGGCGCGGCGATCTGGACGGAGAACGTGCGGCGCGGTCACCGCATGATCCCGCGCCTGCGCGCCGGCACGGTCTGGCTGAACAGCTACCGGGCCGGCGAGTACACGCGTCCGTTCGGCGGCTTCAAGCAGAGCGGGCTCGGCCGCGAGGTCGGGATCAATGCGCTCGACGCCTACACGGAGCTGAAGTCCGTCTTCATTTCCCACTAGATCCCCCGCTCTTCCCCGCGGAACGCGGGGTGACCGGAGCGGGAGGGTCAACCTGTGGGATCATGCTATAGGCGCGGCTTCGCAGCACGCGCCGGACATTCCCGCCGCGCCCGCGCCATTCGCCGCCGGTCAGGCCCTCAGACGCCGTTTGAAGAAGCGGACGATGGCTTGATAGGCTTCGCTGGGCTCCGGCGCGGAGGCGTCGTAGTAGAAGCAATGGCCCAGACCGTCGAAGACGTGCAGGGACGAGTCCGCGCCCGCGCGGATCAGGGCCCGGTGGGCCGCAATGGCCGGGCTCATATCGAAGGCGCGGGTGGCGGTGAGGATCATGCTGGGCGGGAACTTCGCCAGCAGCGCCGGATCGCCGAGCGTCGGATCAACGAACGGGTCGTCGGCGCGCGCGGTCGAGAAATAGCCGAGCTTGGTGTTGAGCACGCCTGGGATCGGGGCCACGGGCGGAGCCGTGGCGGCGCCGATCGCGGCGAAGTAGTCGCTGTCGCCGTGGGAGAAGCCGCCCGCGCCGAACACCCCGATCGCGGCGGGCGCCGGCAAGCCGTCGGCGACGATCCTGTAGGCGGCCTGGAGCGACAGAATCCCGCCGGCCGACCCGCCATAGATCACGATGTTCTCCGGCGCGTGGTGCTGCAGCAGCTCTCGATAGACGGCGACGACATCGTCGGTGGCGGCCGGATATTTGTGCTCGTAACCCTGGCGGTAGTCGATCGAGACCACCTTCATTCCGGTCAGATGCGCCATCGGGATCGCTTCGATGCGTGAGACATAGCCGTAGCCCGAACAGAACCCGCCGCCGTGCAGGTTCAGGAGGATCCGATCGGGATCGCAATTGGCCGGGATGAACGCCTCGCCTCGGACGCCGGCAAGGACGACGTCTCGCATCTCGACGGGGAACTCGGCCAGCAGCTTCTCCGACAGCGGCCGGGCGAACATCTCGTCCAGGCCCGCGCGGAAGGCGTCGACCGCAGCCCTGTAGGCGTCGGGGACGTCGATCTTGTCGATGGCCGAGATGTCGATCGGCAGCGCCGCGGCAAGCGCCTGGGCCTGAGCCCGGGCGGTCGATGCGCTGAGGGCGGCGGAGATGGGCAGGCTGAAGGATGGAACCTGGATGGTTCCGTCGCTCTCGACCCTGGCTGCGGCTTTGGCGTCGTCAGTAGCCATGAGACCTTCCTCGACAGTCGTTCTGCGATGCTCGCAGGAGGCGGCGTCGCGTAACGCCGCCTCAACGCCTCGCTTAGGCGGAAAACTCGAACATCACGCCCAGGGTGGCGCTCGTCGGCAGTGCAAATCCATCGGGCGCGGCGGCGGCGCCCACCTGGATCCCACGCCGGGTGAAATAGTCGCGCGCCTGCTCAACGTCGCGCACGCCGTAGACGGTGGAGCGGATCCCCTGGCCGTGCTTGGCCAGATGGTCGCTCAGCGCGCCCTCCCCGTCCGGCGCGATCAGCTCGATGTGGGAGTCGCCGACCTTGAATCCCCGGGCACGGGCGCTCACGCCCGACCGTGGGGCCTCATAGGCGATCTCGGTGGCGAACAGACGCTGCAGGAAGGCGCTCGGGGCGTCCAGATCGTGGACCGCCACCGTATAGGCCTTCAGGCCGGTCAAGCCGATGGGATGCTCGTCGCGCCAATAGTCCGCCGGCAGCATGCGCCGGCCCAGCAGCGGCCATTCGCGCTCGTGGAACGACTGGTCATAGAACTCGAACGACACGCCGAAGCAGTCGTCCGGGTGGGTGTGCACCGCGACCTTGATGTCGCGGGCGATGCGGACGCCGCAGGCGGCGATCGTCTCGCGCACCTCTTCCATGTCCGCCTGGTACTCGATCCCGAGCCAGTGGGGGCCATAACGGGCGTTGAGCAGGAATGCGTGCGGGACGAACGGCTCGATGATCACGCCGCCAAAGGCGATCAGGGCGGCGCGCCATTCGGTCTGAGGCATGTCGAGCAGGAACTCCGCGCCGAACAGGTCGCGAAGACGGGCCATGCCGGCGTCAAAGTCCTCCAGCACGACATTCATATGATTTACCCGGAACGGGCGGATTCTGCGGGACATTGTCTCAGCCTCCCCAGGGCGGGCAATCTTGCTCGCCGACCAGCGCTTTAGTTCTGACATCTGGTGGAGTCGATCTACCGGCCTCCCGCCTCAGCTCAAATCAAGAGCGTGATTTCAGGCCCAGATGACGTGCGCGGACCCATGCTGAATGGGATTGTGCCGGCTCGCCGTCACGCATTTTGGAGCTGAATTCGAAATGGAAACGACATCGCTTCAACGGCTCCGCCTCGACGGCAAGGTGGCCGTGATCACCGGCGGCGCCCGCGGCGTCGGGCGGGGCGTCGCCAAGGTGTTCAGCGAGGCGGGCGCCTCAGTCGTCCTGACCGCGCGCACCCAGGCGGATCTCGACGTGGCCGTCGCGGAGATCAACGGCCAAGGCGGCCGCGCCGTCGCGGTCGCGGCCGACGCCAGCCAACGGGGCGACAACGCGCGCACGGTCGAAACGGCGCTGGAGGCGTTCGGCAGGATCGACATCGTCGTCAACAACGCCGGCGGCGCCGGCCCGACGTCGTTCGAGGAGATCACGGAAGAGAAATTCCTCCATGATTTTCAGTTCAACGTCGTTTCAGCTTTCAGCCTCACGCAGCTCGCCGCGCCCCATCTGCGCAAGAGCCGAGGCGGCGCGGTCGTGAACATCTCCTCCCGGGCCTCGCAACTCGGCGGGCCGGGCTTCCTGACCTATAGCGTGGTGAAGGCGGGCCTGGAGCAGATGACGCGCATGCTGGCGAAAGATCTCGCGCCGGACATTCGCGTCAACGCCATCTCGCTCGGGATGATCTCGACGGATGCGCTCGCGGGCTATCTGGACACCCAGCCGGGCGCGCGTGAGCGCGTTCTGCGACAGATCCCATTGCAGCGGATCGGCGACGTCGGGGACATCGGGCTGGCCGCGCTCTTTCTCTGCGCCGAGAACGGCTACGCCACCGGCGCCGTCCTGAACATCGACGGCGGCATCGAGACGTCGCCCTCCCTGACGGGGTGAGACTTGCAGAGCTCCCTTAGCCCGTCGTTCGACCGAGCCTGGCCTCCAGCATGCGCTCGAGCTGGCGTCGCGCCACCTTGTTGCTGGGCAGCATGGGCACCTCGTCCCGGCCGATGGCGACGTAGGCGCGCGGCACCTTGAAGCCGGAGAGGCGCTCTCGCAACTGCGCCTCTATGTCCCCGAAGTCGAGCGTCACGCCATCCCGCGCCACCACGGCCGCGACCACGATCTGCCCCCGCTCCGCGTCGGGCAGGCCGACGACGTAGGCGGAGTGCACGCCCTCGAGTTGCTGCATCTCCATTTCGACCTCGGCGGGAGACACGTTGGCGCTGGCTGTCTTGATCATGTCGCCGCTGCGCCCCACGAAATGGATGCGCGTCCCGTCGCGCACCCCCAGGTCGCCGGTTCGATAAAATCCGTCAGGCTCGAAGACCTGCTCGCGCTCGACCTTGTGGAGACCCGGGGTGACGGCGAACCCGCGCACCTGGATCTCGCCCTGGCCGCCGTCTCCCACCTCGCCGCCGTCCCAGACGCGGACCTCGAAGCCGTCGGCGATGTGCTCAAGCGGAGAGGTCAGCGGGTAGCCCGGGACGCGCAGGGTGTCGGCGTAGGCGTACGGCCCCAAGGTCTCGGTCATGCCGATCGACCAGATGACCTCGTCCGAGGGCGCCGGCCGCAGATCCTCCTCGGCCAGCACGCTGCCCATGGCCTTGCGGCTGTTGGTGGAGGTCCGTTCCGGGCAGGCGGTGGTCACGCCATGCGCCCAGTTGGGCAACAGCATGAAGCCCAGCCCGCCGATCCAGAACATCGGCAGGGGCGAGGGCCGCCGCTGGCCGGGCTCGAGCCGCATCATCTCGGCGATGTAGAAGGTCCGCCGCATGAGCGGTCCGTGGAGGTGCTTGACCCCCTTCGGCAGGGCCATCGCCCCCGACGTATAGATCTCCATGACCTGATCGGCGGGATGGACCTCGGATTCGATCGCCGCCAGCAACGCCTCGCTGACGCTCGGCGCGGCGTCGCTGAGATAGCCGGAGTCGTGAAAGCCGGCGGGAAGATCGCCTTCGGCGCAGAGGATCCAGCGCAGATATGGAGCCTCCGCGAGCCGCAGGTCAGGCCCGCTCGCCGTTCTCAGCCCGGGCAGCGCTTCACACAGGCGCTCCACATAGTCATGGCCGAGCAAGGATCGCTGGACGATAAGGCCCATGACGTCGGACTGCCGAAGCACGCGGACCAGCTCGTTGGCCTTGATCAGGGTGCTGATCGGCACGGCGATCGCGCCAATCCGCGCGATCGCCGCGAAGGTCACGGCGAACGACGGACCGTTGCCATAGATGAATCCCACGCGCGCGCCCTTGCCCACGCCGCGCGCGATCAGCCCGCGCGCCAGCTCGGCCGAACGCAGATCAAGCTCTGCGAAGGTCGCCGTCTCCTCGGCGGCGGCGTCGGACTCCAGACTGATCGCCACGGCGTCGCCGTAAGCCTGGGCCGCAGCCCGAACGAACTGTGGAAAGGTCTTCGCCGCGCGAAGATCGCGATGAAGAAAGCTCGCCCTATTCATGCAACGGCACTCCCGAGAACCATATCCTGCGCCTGCGACGGCTCCGCCGAGGCGCGGGACCGGCCTCTGACGACAACGCGTCCGTCCCCCGCCGCAATCGTTTCGCGGGCGCCTGGCGCGCCAAGCCTAAGCCGCTGCAGCGTCGATAGTCGCTTCGCGCCGATCCGATTTGCTGTCGGCATCCTTTGAATGGATACGGCATAACCCTATTTGGAAAAGACTTCGCCCGCACGTATTCGCCGAATACGGGAGGATATCATCCATATGATCAATCGAGTGCGCTACGCTGCTTCCGCAGCTCCGCCTCGTAGCCGAGCTGCGCCGACCGCGTGCTGCGCTGCGATGAAGCCGAACGTCATGGAGGCGCCGACGCTGGAGCCCGCGCCGACATAGAACCGTCCCGTCACGCCGGCCGTGGAATTGCCGGTGGCGTAGAGGCCCTCGATCACCTCTCCCTGCGGCCGCAGGGCGCGAGCGAACTCGTCGGCGACGATGCCGCCCGCGGTCCCGACGTCTCCGGGGAAGATCTGCAGCGCATAGAACGGCGCCTCCTCGATCCCGCCTAGCGTCGGCACGGGCTTGTGGGTCGGGTCGGCGAACCATTGATCGTACTGCCTGGCGCCCCGGCCGAAGTCCTCGTCGACGCCCCGGCGCGCGAACCCGTTGAACCGCGCCACCGTGGCGGTCAGGCTCGCCGCGTCGAGGCCGCACTGGGCGGCCAAGCCCTCGAGGGTGTCGGCCTTCTTCAAGAAGCCGCTGTCCAGCCACTCCCTGGGCGTCACGCCCGGCATCTGGTGGGCCAGGAAGTAGTTCCGGCGATGTCGGCTGTCCAAGATCATCCAGCTTGGCACCGCCTGCGCTTGCGTGTGCCGCCTGTACATCTTCTGTCCCACCTCCATGTAGGAGGCGGCCTCGTTCATGTAGCGCTGGCCTGCGCCGTCGACGACGATGCAGTGCGGCTTGGCGGTGTCCGTCAGCACCATCACCCGTGGAGAGCGGTGCGGCCTGGGCGGAAGGGCCGTCGGAATCCACCACGCCTCCTCCATCAGGTCGACCGCCGCGCCGATGCGCATCGCCTCCTGGATCATCTCGCCGGTGTCGCCCGGATTGGCGTGCGTCCAGTCGATCGACGCCGGCTTCGGCTGGTAGCGCTCGCGCATCTCCTTGTTGTGGGAAAATCCGCCGGCGTTGATCAGCACGCCGTTCCGTGCGCCGATGCATCGGTCGACGCCGTTCCAGGTCACCCTTACGCCGACCACCCGGCCGCCCTCGACCAGGAGCTCGCGCACCGGGGCATCCGTGCGGATTTGTACGCCCGCCTTGACGGCGGCCTGGAGCATGCGTCCCTGCAAGGCGTAGCCGGCGCTCACCAGATGCTTGCCGGTCAACTTCTGCAGCACGGATCGCAGAGCCACCTTCATCGCGAGCCACTTGGCGATCCAAGTGCGCTTGATCAGCACCATCTTCAAGCTCTCGTCGAAGCCAATCGGCGAGGGGATCAGGCCCGGACGCAGCCTCGACTTCCATGGGCCAAGCTCGTTCAGGTCGAACAGCTCGGCGATAAGGGTCCGGCCCTCCGCGGTCCCTCCAGGGCGCTCGTCGTAGTAGTCGGAGTAGCCCTGCATGCGTTTGAACTTGAGCCCGTGCGCCAGTAGGAACTCGATCATCTTCGGCGATTGAGCGACAAAAGCCTTCCGCCGCGCGGCGCTGGCGCCGGGCCCGCAGTCGCCGAACTGCGTGAGGTAGGTCAGCGCCTTCGCCTGGCTGTCGGGCACGCCGTCCCGGGCGAGCAGCGGGTTGTCGGGCGCCCACAGGACGCCGCCGGACATGGCGGTTGAACCGCCGACCACCTCGGTCTTTTCCAGAACGAGCGGCTCCTTGCCGGCGGCCTTGACGACCAAGGCGGCGCAGAACGAGGGGGCGCCGCTGCCGACAATGACGAAATCAAAGACCTCGTCCATCACTCCTCCTCCCAGCGCCGCCCTTCTGGACCCACCGGCCAAGCGTGCGCTCGGGGCGAGTCTTCACAACGCCCCGCGCAAGTCCAGCCAATTTTAGTTTAATTTAAAATACATGGTCGAGCCGGCCTATTCGGCGGCGACCGAAGAGGATTGGCCCAAGCTCGCCTCCTCGGCGATTTTCCGCTTGAGCAGACGTCTCGCCATGACCCCTGCGGCGTCGGCCTTCAGGATGATCGGCTTCTGGTCGAGGAAATCGGTGCTTTCGCCCATGGCGGCCTGCTGAGCCTCGATCATCGGGCCATCCTGGGTCTGGAAGATCCTTTTGACCATGGCCGCGGTGGCGCGGGTCGCCTCCTCGTCCGCTATGTTGAAGGTCCGGCCAGTGGCCCAGAAATAGTGGCTGCTGAACTCCGTCTCCGGCGTCAGGAGGTGCGCCGAAGGTGATTGGACACCCTCCTCTGGCGACCTGCCCCGCTCCCACCAGGCGGTGAGCACCAGGATGACGCCAGGGGCGCTCCAGCGCGAATGCCCCTGACCTTCGATCCCGCTGGACGTGAAGCCATAGGCCTTTCGTCGGTCCTGGTCGAAATTGAGATCTGGCCGCCAGAGCATGGACCAGATGGTCTCGCCGTCGACCTGGACCTCGTTCTTGAAGCGCGCGAAGTCCCCGCCAAGGTCTATCTCGGGATGCAGATAGTGGACGTGGCTGAGATCGAGAAGATTATCGGCGATCAGCTGATAATTCGCCTTGATATGCAGATGTCCCTGCGCCGTGGCGAACCGTTCGTCGGTGATGAAGTCGAAGGTTGGAATCTTGGCGGGATCGGCCAGCTCCGGCCGCCCCATCCACAACCAGACCACTCCATGGCGCTCCACGGCGGGATAGGACTTCACGCACGGCTTGAGGACCGTGTTGTCGCGGTCGTTGGGCATGTCGACGCACGCGCCGTCGCTGCCGAAGCGCAATCCGTGATAGCCGCACTGCAGGCTGTCGCCGACGCGCGCGCCCAGGGAGAGCGGCACGAAGCGATGCGGGCACCGGTCCTGCAGCGCCGCGACCTCGCCGGACGAGGTGCGGAACATGACGACCGGCTCGTTGCAGATCTTGCGGCTGACCAGGGCGTCGTCGAGCTCGCCAGCGTTGGCCGCCACATACCAGGCGTTCCTCAGGAAGGGCACGGCGTTCTCCTTGCTCTCAACAACGGTCTGGAGCGATTTCGCGATACGAAAGACCTCGCGCGGCCAAGCCGGACACAAGGCGCGGACCGCTGGCGATAGGCTGACATATATCGACGTGCGCGCATAGCAGTGAGACCGAATAGGCCAGCTTAGCTTTTGGTCTACTCCCGCACATTCGTCGAATCGCCGTCCGAAAGCTTCACATTCGCGGACTTCTGGCCGCAAAGACGTGGACCTATATCATAAATAACTTACAGCCGCTGCCGAAGGTATCAGAGCGCGCCGGGCTCAAGCGGCGACGTAGCCGCCGTCGACCGGCAAGACGACCCCCGTGATGTTCCTGGCGAGATCCGACGCCAGGAACAGCGCCGCATTGGCCGCATCCTCGGGATCGATCGGGCGCCCAAGCGGCTGATACTTGCCGTAGGCGGCCTCTACCTCGGGCGTAATCTGCCGGTCCGGCGCGCCGTCCGGCCTGCCGAAATTGGTGGCCATCGCCGCGGGGCAGACGGCGTTCACCCGGATCCCGTGGCGGGCGTACTCTATGGCGAGGCCGCGGGTGATCTGAATCACCGCGCCTTTGGTCGCGCCATAGATCGAGCCGCCCCAGCCCACGAGGCCCGCGACCGAGCCGGTGTTGACGATCACGCCCTGGCCGTCGGCCTGCTGAAGGAATTGCCGGATCGCCTGCCGACAGCCGTTGACGACGCCGCGGAAATTCACGTCCGACAGCAGTTCATAGTCTGCGTCGGTCGACTCGGCGAAACCGGCGGGGGCCGCGCCGGAGCGGCTGCTAGCGATCCCCACATTGTTGAAGATCACGTCGAGCCGGCCGTAGGCCTCGACGGCGGCGTCGATGGCGGCCTTGACCTGGGCTTCGTCCCGGACGTCGCAGGTCACCGCCCGCGCCGCAAAGCCCTCGGCCGCGACGCGAGCCGCGGTCTCCTGGTTGCGTTCCGGCACGAGGTCGGCGCAGATGATCGCCGCGCCATGACGGGCGAAGATCAACGCCGCGGCGCGTCCGACGCCCGACCCGGCGCCCATGATCACGACCGACTTGCCTTTGAGCAGCACCGACGCCTCCCCTTCCGTGATCGTTGCGGATCAACTCGCCAGGTTGAGGCACTGCAGATCCTGGTAGATCCGGACGCCCTCGACCCCGCGCTCCCGGCCGATCCCGCTCTGCTTACGGCCCCCGGACGAGGCGTAGGCGCTCGCGAAGCCGGTGTTCACGTTCACCGTGCCAGAGCGGATGCGGCCGGCGACCGCAAGCGCCTGCCGGACGTCCTTGCCGTAGACGTAGCCCGACAGCCCGAACGCCGAGTCATTCGCCATCTGCACGGCGTGGTCGACGTCGCGGTAGCCGATGACGCAGATCACCGGCCCGAAGATCTCGTCCTGAGCGGCCGGGTTGCTGTTGTCCGGAACGTCGAGGATCGTCGGCGCGAAGTAGAAACCGGGTCGGTCGATACGCCGGCCGCCCGCCACGATCTTGGCGCCGGCGGCCACTGCCAGCTCGACATAGCGCGCGCAGCGCTCAAGCTGAGCCTGGCTGATCACCGGGCTCATGGTCGTGCTTGGGTCATGGGGGTCACCGGCGCGCAGGGCCGCCAGGCTCGCCTTCATCGCCTCCATGACCTTCGGCTTGTCTGCTTGCGGCACGAAGATGCGCGTTCCCAGCACGCAGCCTTGGCCCGCATGGGCCATGCAGACGCCAAGCGCCGCGTGTGCGGCCGCCTCGACCCGATCGGGAAGGAAGATCTGAGCCGACTTTCCGCCCAGCTCCAGCTGCAAGCGCTTCATGGTCGGCGCCGCCTGCGCCATCACCTTCTTGCCGACGTCAGTCGAGCCGGTGAAGGCGACCATGTCCACCGCCGGATCGGTCGTCAGCAGGAGGGCGCCCTCGGCGCCCGTCTCGGCGAGAATGCTCAGCACGCCGGGAGGGAGCTGCGCCTCCAAGGCCGCCTCCGCAAGGGCCAGAGCGCTCAGCGGCGTCAGCGGACTGGGCCGCAGAATGGCGCAGTTGCCCGTCGCCAGCGCCGGCATGATCTTCCAGAGGCCGATGTTGAGCGGAAAGTTGTAAGCCGCGATCCCCGCGACCACCCCCACCGGCACGTACCGCCGCAGGCTCTGGACCAGCCCCTGCCCCACGACCCGCTCCTCCAGCGGAAGCGGGTTCTCCTCCAGCTCCGGCAGCTTCAGATAGAGGTCGAGCATGCCCCTCATCTGCCGCAGCGGCGAGCGAACCTGGGCCTCCAGCACCACGGACCCCGCGGGGCAGCCGGTCTCGGCGACGATGAGCGCTTCGAGCTCGTCGGCGCGCGCCTCCAGGGCCGAGACGAACCGCTGCAGGACCGAGACCCGCTCGTGCGGGCGCAGCCCGGCCCACAGGCCGCCGTCGAAGGCGCGCCGGGCGTCGGCGATCGCCTGGCGAAACTGATCGAGCGACGCGCCGGGAAAGGTTGCGACCGGCGAGCCTGTCGCCGGGCTGACGACGGTGAGGTCGGCCCCGCGGCCTCGCGTCAGGCGGCCGCCCACCAGCATGTCCCGATGCCGCGCGACCTGCACGTCAAGCTTTTTTGCGGCGGCGCTCATGCCTTCTCCTCAAATCCGGCTTTCGTCGCCCGAACTGGTTACTCTCCGCCGGAATGCGAAATCTAATATCAAATTCAGGTCTGTTGATATCACGGCCGACGCTCGGCTTCTGCCGATGCCCTACTGGCGATCGCGCGTCCGCCGGCGGATATCCGAGGGATATCAAATGCTGCCCAACGAATATTGGACACCTAGTATTGGTTCGCGTTCGCTCGGCCCTGAAGGTCATCTGCTGCGAGCATGGCTCGCACCCGCGGCAGGGTGGGCGCAGCGCCAAATGATGCTGAGCTCGGATGAGCGCGGTGGGACTGATCGACGCCCAGCGAGACGCTGCAGCGACTGGAGAGACGCGATTGTAT
>NZ_DATELG010000108.1:0-4956 GCF_035276905.1 Phenylobacterium sp.
CGAGGCCGCGCGACAAGCCCGCCAACGCTTCTCTCCGGAGCGTTTCAAAGCCGAATTGTTGAACGCTTACGACCAGCTGCTTCAGCAGCGACCGCCGATCGCGGCATGAGCACGCCCCGCCATCCGCCGCTTTCAGCCAAAGGACATCTCTGAAGCCTCCTCGCCCCGGCGCCGGCTCATGGGCTCGCCCCCGACGCGCCAACTCATCAAACGACCGATCTCCCGACGGAAAAATTGGCTAACCGTTAGAGACGATCAGTCTGCCGAGTGGACATGATGCAAGCGCCTGTCCCTGTGCCGTACGCTGAGGCGATCTACGCCGAGCCGGTCCTCTCGACCGGCGCTCCGCGGAAGGGCCTCGGCCAGCTCGACCCCCGGCTGTTCCTGGCCCTTCTGAAACGTCACATTCGCCTGTTCGCGATTGCGGTTTGCAGCGTCCTCGTCGCCACCGCCGCCGTGACGCTGCTGCTACCGCACCGTTACACGGCGACGACGAAGATTCTGCTCGATCCTCGCAAGGAGCATCTGGCCAGCAGCGAGGAGGTGCTCTCGTCGCTGCCGGCGGAATCGACGGTGGTCGACACCGAGGTCGAGGTTCTCAACTCCCCGGCCCTGGCGCGGCGCGTGGCGACTTCGCTGAACCTCTGCAAGGATCCCGAATTCGCTCGTCCTTCCACCAAAGACGCTACCAGACGCTTCCGACGGTGCGTGGACAAGTTGACCAAGAGCTTGTCGGTCCGGCGAGCCAGCCTCACCTACGTGATAAACCTCTCCTTCACCTCGAAGAGCCCGGCCAAGGCCGCACAAATCGCCAATCAGTTCGCCGAGGTCTATCTGGCGCAGCAGATCGAGGCCAAACAGGACGCGACGGCCACCGCTAGCGACTGGTTCAGCGAGCGTCTGGCCGAGCTCCGCAAACAGGTGCTCGCCGACGATGCGGCCGTTCAACAGTACAAGATCGACAACAACCTGCAGAGCGCAGCCGGCAGCAGCCTGACCGAGCAGGAAATCTCCAGCGATAATCAGAGCCTGTCGTCGGCCCGCGTGCAGGTCGCCGAAGACCAGGCGCGGCTCGACACGGCGCTGGCCCAACTCGCCGGAGGGTCAAAGGGCGACGACGTCGGCGAGGCCCTCGCCTCGCCGGTCATCCAACACCTGCGCGAGCAGCGCACGGCGTTGAGCGTCAAGGTCGCCGCCCTGCAGAACGACTTCCGGCCAGGCTACCCGCCGCTCGATCGCGCCAAGAGCGAACTGGCCGACATCGACGACCAGATCGGCCAGGAGATCAAGCGGACCATCACCAATCTGGAGGCCAAGCTGCGGGTGTCGCAACAGCGGGCCAACGCCATCGCGGCGAACCTCGCCGGCGCCAAGGGCGCGCTTACCGCCAATAGCCGCGCGATGGTCCGGCTGAACGAACTCGAGCGGAATGCCCAGGCGTCCCGAACGCTCTACGAGAGCTACCTGAATCGTTACAAGGAAATCAGTTCGCAGCGCGGCCTCGCCCAGGCCGATGCGCGCATCGTTTCCCGCGCCGATCCGCCGACCAAGCTGTCCTCCCCCAGCATCACGCTGAACGCGGCGATCGGCGGCGTCTTGTCCCTGGTCTGCGGCAGCATCGCCGTCGCCTTGGCGGAACTGCTGAGGTCCGGTCTTCAGACGTCCGACGACATCACGCAGGAACTGCACGTCAAAGCGCTTGGCGCGATCCCGGAGCTTGGGTCGGTGGCCAGGGGCGCGCGCTCGGCGATCGATTTCGTCGCCGACCATCGGCTTTCCGCATTCCCCGAGGCATTCCGCAGCTTGCGGGTGTCCGTGCTCGGCATGGACTCAGGCCGCGTCGTCCGCAGCGTGGCCATCACCTCGGCGCTGCCGCGCGAAGGCAAGAGCACCACCTCGATCTGCCTGGCCCGCACGGCGGCGCTGCAGGGGTGGCGCGTTTTGCTCATCGACTGCGACCTACGCCGCCCCGGCATCAGCGGCATGTTTCCTGAGCTGCCGCGCGGCGGCCTGCTCGAGGCCGTTGCCGGCGATCGCCCTCTCGCCGACGCCGTCGTCCGCGACGGCGTCAGTGGCGCAGATTTCCTCCTGCTGCCGGACAATGCCGGAACAGATCAGGATATCTTCGGGTCTGAGGCCTTCAGCCGCCTGCTTTCGGAAGCGAAAGCGCGCTACGACCTCGTGATCCTCGACACCGCGCCCGTCCTGCCGGTCGCCGACACGCGGATCCTCGCTCAGAAGGTGGACGCGGTGGTCTGCATCGCGCGCTGGAAACAGACGCCCCGACGCGCCGTCGCGCACGCGCTGCGCATCCTGGAGTCCCTGAACGCGAACACGGTCGGTGTCGTCCTCACGAGAGTGGACATGGCCGAGCAGGCGGCGACCGGGTACGGCGACGCGGAATACTATTTCAAATACTACAAGGACTACTACACCTCGCGCTCGCTCGTCGGCTGAGCGCCTTCCGGAGGTGTAGAGACTAGGTCCAGGCCTTCTATCGCGGAAACGTTGAAGCAGAAGGCCGCCAACATCAAAGGAGCGCATGGCAATGAAGCGCATGGCGATTCCGCTGATCGACAAGGAAGAGATCGAAATAGAGTACTGGCGCAATTCGCCGCAAGAACGACCCGGCTCCGAGGCCGTCGAAAACGTGGTCAGCAAGCTGGTCAACGCGCGCGTCCTGCTTCACAAGCTCGAGCGGCACCATGACAGCTTTGCGAATGCGCACCATATCCTCGAGATCGGGGCCGGACAGGGATGGGCGTCGTGCATCGTCAAGCGGATGTGGCCGAAGGCTCACGTCACCGCATGCGACATCAGTCCCTATGCCATCGAGTCGGTCGGCCTGTGGGAGGACATATTCAGCAGCCGGCTCGACGATGCTTTCGCCGCTAAGAGCTACGCCCTGCCGTCCGAACCTGCCTCATTCGACCTGGTCTTTTGCTTTGAGGCGGCCCACCACTTCGTGGCGCATCGGCGCACCTTCCTAGAGATGGCGCGCGTCCTTAAGCCGGGCGGCCGCTGTCTTTACCTGCACGAACCTGCCTGTCCGCGAGCGCTGCACTGGGCCGCGCGGGCGCGCGTGAACCGCAAACGCCCCGAGGTGCCGGAAGACGTGCTCGTGTTCTCGAAGATCGAAGCCCTGGCCGCCGCCGCCGGACTGCAGTGCGAAACCCGCTTCGACCCCACGACCTTGAACCGGGGCCCGACCGAGACGGTCTATTACTCGGTGCTGGGCGGGGCGCGTCCACTGCAACGGCTCCTGCCCTGCACCGCAGACTTCGTGGCGACAAAGCCCTCAGCCATGTCTCGGGCCGCCTGACCCTCGCCAGGCCGATGCGCCCAGGCGCAGCGACGGCGCCGCGCAGGCCGACCCCGGAGGGGTTCCGCCGGCGGCGCCGCCTTGCCGCGTCAGACGAAGGCGAAGTTGCCTTGCGTCAGCGAGCTGAGGCTCGTGTTCTGCAGGGTGACGACATCGTTCGCGTCGTAGGCGATCAGAACCGACGTCCCCGATTGCGTGGCGTGTTGCAGCACAGCCGAGGCCGAGCCGAACAGGTTGTGATCGAAGACGATGGTGTCCGAGGCGGGGCTGAAGTCGGCGACCGTCTCTCGCCCAAAGCTGGGGTTGAAGACAAAGCTGTCGTGCCCGCCGTGGCCGCTGAGCGTGTCGCCCGCCCGACCCACCAGGACGTCGTCGCCGCTGCCGCCGTTCAGCTGGACGCCCGTCGAGCGGCTGAAAAGCGCCACGCCCGTGGAGCCGACCGTGCTCCCGGCCGAGTCGGTGGCCGTCTCGGTAAAGCTATGAACGCCATTCCCGAGACGCGTGGCGAGGGACCAGGCTCCGGAGCTGTCGGCGGTGGCCGTCCCGATCGGGGCGCCGTTATCGTAGACCTTCACCAGGCTTCCGGATGCGGCCTCGCCGGTCAGCGCGGCCTGTTTCCACCACGTCGCCGTGACGTCCGAGAGGTGCGGGGCGGTCGGCGCGGGCGCCGTCGGCTGCGCGGGCGTCGAACTGGCGGCCTGGGTGTTGACCGTGAACTGCAAGGCGCCGCTGGCCGGGCCGGTATTGCCCGCCTGATCGGTCGCCGTGGCGGTCACGGAGTGGGCGCCGTCCGCGAGCTGACCCAGCGCATAGCTCCACTGGCCGCTGCTGTTGGCCGTGACCACGCCCAGCTTGGCCGCGCCATCATAGACCGTCACGGTGGAGCCCGCTGCGGCGGCCCCGGTCAGGGTCTGGCTCGCCGTGTCGTGGGCCGCATCCACAACCCCGTTCACGATGGCGCTGTCCGCCAGCCCGCTCGGCGCTCCGGGCGCGACGGTGTCGACGGTGAAGGTCAGGGCCGCGCTGCTGGCGCTGACGCCTCCCGCCGTCGTCGCCGTGGCGGTCAAGGCGTGAGCGCCGTCGGCGAGCCCGCCTAGCGTGTAGCCCCAATGGCCGGTGCTGTCGGCGGTGGCCGTGCCGAGCTTGGCCGCGCCGTCGTAGACCGTGATGGTCGCCCCCGCCGTGGAGATCCCGGTCAGCGCCTGGGTCGCCGTATTATGGGCAGCGTTCACATAGCCGCCGACGATCGCGGCGTCGCTCAGGCCGGTCGGGGCGGCCGGCGCCGGGGGTGTGGTCGCGCCGCCGGTTGTCCCGCCGGTCGTGGCGCCGGAGCCGTTGACTTCGATGATCAGCGGGTGGTCGGTGACGCCGACGGTGATCTGGCTGACGTCGGTGTAGGTCTTCTGGGCCTGGGCGCTCACGAGCGGATCGTAGACCACGACCGAGTGGTAGGTGGCCCCGAGGTTGACGGTCACCTGCGAGGTGGGCGCGGTGATCTCCTGGTGGGTGGCGTCGTTCCAGATGTCCGGCTCGGCCCAGACGACGATGTCGTGCGCGCCGCTGGCCTCGTGGAACTCCACGCTGGCCCCGGTCGAGGGCAGGCCCGAGATCGTGTAGTTGACCGCCGCCGTCGA
>NZ_DATELG010000109.1:0-2900 GCF_035276905.1 Phenylobacterium sp.
CCGCCTGCCCGGGGCGGTGCGCGCCGCGCGCGGGCCGGTGGTCCGCGCCGAGGGCGCGCGCGAGGAGGCCCTGGTCGAGCCGCTGGCCGACGCCGACCTCGGCCGCGAGTGGGAGTGGGAGGAGACCCCGGAGGTCTCGCTGAAGATCGTCGCCGACGCCGCCGAGGCCGCCGCCCTGTTCAACGCCTACAGCCCCCGGTTCGACGTCAGCCTGATCGCCGAGGACCCGACGGCGCAGCAGCGCTTCTACGAGGCGGTGGACGCTCCCTTCGTCGGCGACGGCTTCACCCGCTGGGTCGACGGCCAGTATGCGCTGGCGCGGCCGGAGCTCGGCCTCTCCAACTGGGAGAACGGCCGCCTGTTCGCCCGCGGCGGGGTGCTGGCCGGCGACGGAGTCTTCACCGTCCGCGCCCGGGTCCGCCAGGCCGACCCGCACCTCGACCGCGCTGACGCGCCGACGCCCCCCAGGCAGGCCTGAGGCGCCTTGGAGCCCGCCGGTTGAGCCAGTCGCGCATGTGGTCGGCCGGACGTGCGCCGCGCAGAGCTTTCGCCGGCGGGACCGCGGGCCTGCGGCTCGGCTTCTCGCTGCGGCCGGGCATGCGCGTCGGCCTGTTCGGCGGCTCGTTCAATCCGGCCCACGAGGGCCACGCCCACGTCGCCGACACGGCCCGGCGTCACCTGGGCCTCGACCGGGTGATCTGGCTGGTCTCGCCGCAGAACCCGCTGAAGTCGCCACACGAGACCGCCGACCTGGCCGAGCGCATGGCCGGCGCGCGGCGGATGGCGCGGGGCCCTTCGATGATCGTCTCCGACGCCGAATCACGCCTGGGCTCGCAATACACCATCGACATCGTCCGCGCGCTCAAGGCCCGCTTTCCCGGCGTCCACTTCGTCTGGATCATGGGCGCCGACAGCCTGGCCGGCTTCCACCGCTGGCGCGGCTGGACAGAGATCATGCGCGAGATCCCGGTGGCGGTGATCTCGCGGCCCTGGATCGCGCTGAAGAGCCGGTTTTCGCCCGCCGCGAAGCGATTCGCCCGCTTCCGCAGGCCCTCCGCCCGCGCCGCGAGCCTGCCCGGCGCCGCGCCGCCGGCCTGGGTCTTCCTGCGCGGGCCCCTGCACTTCCACTCCTCGACCCTGCTTCGGGCCGGGCGCCGGAGCCCTGCATCAGCGACTTGAACGATTCGTGATGCCAGGCTGACCCAGGGCCTCCCGCATGATACGGTCGTAGTTAAGCGTGGAAATCAAAGGAGCCACCCGCTGCAACGTGACGCCGCGCCGCGCGCGCATGAGGGCTCGGTCCAGGTCCCGTCGCTGGACGCCGAACTCTCTCCTGAGGACCAGGGCCGCATAGCCGCCCTGGAGAACCTGATCCTGGCCAAGCTCGACGACGACAAGGCCCAGGACGTCGTCTTCATCGATCTCAAGGGCAAGAGCGCCATGGCCGACGGCCTGGTGGTCGCCTCCGGCCGGTCGCACCGGCACGTGGGCGCCATGGCCGATCACCTGCTGCGGTCGTTGAAGGAGGCCGGCTACGGCCGCTGCAGGGTCGAGGGCCTGCCCGCCTGCGACTGGGTGCTGATCGACACCGGGGATGTGATCATCCACCTGTTCCGCCCCGAGGTCCGGGCCTTCTACAACATCGAGAAGATCTGGTCGGTCGAGCCGCCCGCGAACCGCGCCGCGATCTGATCCGGACACTTAGGCTGTGCGCATCGCCATCGTCGCGGTGGGCCGCCTTGCGCGCTCGCCCGAGACCGACCTCGTCAAGCTCTACGTCGAGCGGGCGACGAACGCCGGCCGTCCCTTAGGCCTGGGCCCTGTGGAGGTGATCGAGGTCGAGGCGAGGAAGCCCGGCAAGGCCGCCGAAGCCGAGGTCCTGCGGCCGCACCTGGACGGCTGCCACATCATCGTCTGCGACGAGCACGGCGCCGCGCGGCCGTCGCGCGCCTTCGCCGCCGAGATCGAGGCCCTGCGCGACCGCGGGGTGCGCAAGCTGGCCTTCGTCATCGGCGGCGCGGACGGGCTCGACCCCGGGCTGATCGGCGAGGCCCAGGGCAAGCTCGCCTTCGGCCCCCAGACCTGGCCGCACGCCCTGGCCCGCGCCATGCTCGCCGAACAGGTCTATCGGGCAGTCTCCATCCTGGGCGGTTCGCCCTATCATCGCGACTGATGCGGCGGTTTTTTCCTCAAAACTGGTTCGCTCCTCCCCTGCGAAGCGGGGGAGGGGAACCATGCGCCGAGCGCAGCGAAGAGCGCATGGTGGAGGGGGCGAGCCGCAGGCAGGGTGGATGGGCCGGCGTTTCGCGGTCGCTGTCGCAAGCGCTGTGCGGGCGGCTTGCCCCCTCCACCACCCGCTCTGCGGCGGGTGGTCCCCCTCCCCCGCTTCGCAGGGGAGGAGCGGGTCTTTATTTGGGGCTCAGCGCCCTCGCCCTCCTAGCCGCCGCCGCGCTGGCCCAGAACCCGCCGCCGCTGGCGCGGCTGAGCATCCGCGAGACGGAGCTCACGGCCGAGCAGTCGCACAACATGAGCCAGCTCGCCCGGCTGCTGTCGGTGGTCGAGCAGCTCAGGCGCGACCCGCCGCCGGCGCTGCTGGTCTCGCCGCAGGACGCCCGCGACGCGGCGCGCGCGGCCATCCTGGTCCGGGCGATGACCCCGCAGCTGCAGCAGCGCGCCCGGGCCTACGCCCAAGAGGCCGGCGAGATGGTGCGCCAGCGCCGGCTGGCGGCGGTGGCCAGCGAGGCGGTGTTCATGAGCGAAAGCGAGGAGGCGGACGCCGCCCCCGCCCCCGCCCCCGCCGAGGCCGCGCCGGCGCTGCACAAGCCGAAGGCCTTCGCCGGCCCGCTGGTCCATCCCGACCGGCTCTGGACGCCGGTCGCGGGCCCGGTGGTCCGCCGGTT
>NZ_DATELG010000110.1:0-23365 GCF_035276905.1 Phenylobacterium sp.
GCCAACGCCGCGAGGCCCGCGCCCGACAGGCCGGCCCCGATCGCCTCCGGGCCGAGGCGCACGCGCGCGCTCAGGTCGCTGCGGAACAGGCTGGCCGGCGGGGTCGCGCGGGCGCGGCCGAGCGGCGCCAGGGAAAAGGCCGCCGCCGAGAGCAGGCCGAAGGCCGCGGCCTTCACCAGCGGCCCGGGATAGACCGCGAACAGCGCCGGAACCGGCAGGTCGTTCTTCACCAGCGCGCCCAGCGCCAGCGGGGCGGCGGCGCCGATCGCCAGGCCGATGGCGACGCCGAGGATCGCCAGCGCGGCCACCTGCAAGAGGTAGATGTTGCGCACCAGGGCGCCCTCCGCCCCCAGGGCCTTGAGCGTGGCGATCGCCGGCTTGCGCGCCTCCAGATAGGCGCTGACCGCGCCGAACACGCCCAGGCCGCCGGCGACCAGCGAGGCCAGGCCGATGAAGCCCAGGAAATATTCCAGCTGGTCGATCAGGCGGCGGATCCCGGGCGCGGCGTCGTTACGGTCGCGCACTCGTCCGTCCGGGACCTCCACCGCCTTGGCGAGCGCCGCCTTGCCCGCGGCGAGCGCAACGCCGGGCTTCAAGGCGATGCGCGCGGTCTCGCCGAACGGCAGGCCGGGGGCCGCGAACCCGCCGCGCTCCACGGTCTCGATCCTTCCCAGCACCCGCGGGCCGAGCGCGAAGCCGCGCGACAGGCGGTCGGGCTCCTGCAGCAGGACCGCGCGGGCCACCACCGGCAGGTCGCCGACCAGGAAGCGGTCGCCGAGCTTCAGATGCAGCCGGTCGAGCAGCGCCTGCTCCACCGCCACGCCCGCCGCGTCGCCCTCGGGCCTGAAGGCTTCGGACAGCGAGCGCGCGCCGGCGAGCTCGACCTTGCCGGCGAGCGGATAGCCCTCGCTCACGCCGCGGATCTCGACCAGGCGGCGCTCGCCCGACGGCGCCTCGGCCATGGCGCGGTTGGCGAGCGCATAGCTCACCTGCCCCAGGCTCGCCATGCCCGCCTGTTCCGCGGGGGTGAACCTACGCTGGCGCACCGAGACCGCGAGATCGCCGCCGAGGATCTCCCTGGCCTGGCCGGCCAGGCCGTGGCGGAAGGCCTCGGCGGTGGAGCTGGCGGCGGCGATGGCGGCCACGCCGAGCGCCAGGCAGGCCAGGAAGATGCGGAAGCCGCGCACGCCGGCGCGCAGCTCGCGGCCGGCGAAACGCACCGAGAGCGGAATCATGCCGCCTGGGCCACCTGGCCGTCGCGCAGCCGCACCGCCCGGTCGGCGCGCTCGGCCAGGCCCTCGTCATGGGTCACCAGCACCAGCGAGGCGCCGGTCTGAGCCGTGAGGTCGAACAGAAGGCCGGCGACGCGCCGGGCGTTGGCGGCGTCGAGGTTGCCGGTGGGCTCGTCGGCGAAGATCAGCTGCGGCGATGGGGCCATGGCGCGGGCCAGCGCCACCCGCTGCTGCTCGCCGCCGGACAGCTGGTGCGGATAGTGCCGCATCCGCGCCGAGAGGCCGACGCGCTCCAGCCAGTGCCGCGCCGTCGCCGCCGCGTTCGGCGCACGCGCGATCTCCAGCGGGGCGGCGACGTTCTCCTCCGCGGTCATGTTGGGCAGGAGGTGGAAGGCCTGGAAGACCAGCGACACCCGCCCGCGCCTCAGGCGCGCGCGGCCGTCCTCGTCGAGCCGCCCGAGGTCCTGTCCGAACAGCAGCACCCGTCCGCCGCTCGGCTGCTCGAGGCCCGCGGCGACGGCGATCAACGACGACTTGCCCGAGCCGGAGGGGCCGACCAGGGCCACCCGCTCGCCGGCGGCGATGCGCACGGCGAGGCCGCGCAGGATCTCGACCGGCCCCGCAGCCGACGGCAGGGTCAGGGACAGATTCTCCAGCACCAGCGGATCGGCCGCGTCGGACCCAAATACGGACAAGGGGCGCTCTCGTGCGTTGGAGGCGGAACCAGCCTTTCCTAGATAGGGCGCCTGCATGGCCGACACATCCGTCCTCTCTCGCCGCCTGGTCCTCGCCCTCCCCGTCCTGGCCTTGCCCTTCCTTGGTCTGACCAAGCCGGCTGCGGCCGCGCGCGGCAAGGTGGTGACGATCCTCGGCGACTCCATCACCGCCGGCCTTGGCCTGCCGGCGGCCGACGCCTTGCCTGCCCAGTTGCACCGGGCCCTGAAGGCGATGGGCGTCGACAGCGTGGTCCGCGGCGCCGGCGTCTCCGGCGACACCACCGCCGGCGGCGCGGCGCGGATGGATTTCAGCATCCGGCCGGAGACCGCCGTGGTCATCGTCGCGCTCGGCGGCAACGACCTGCTGCAGGGCGTCGACCCGCGGGTGATCCGCGCCAACCTGGACAAGATCCTGAACCGGCTGGCGGCGCGCCACATGGGCGTGGTGCTGGCCGCGGTGAAGGCGCCGCCGGAGATCGGCCGCGGCTATGCCCGCGACTTCGACGCCGCGTTCGCCCAGGCGGCCAAGGCGCATCGGGTGGCCTTCATCCCCAACCTGCTGGAAGGCGTCGACCGCAATCCCGCGCTCAAGCAGGCGGACGGCCTGCATCCGAACGCTCAAGGTGTGAAGGTGATCGTCAGGCGCCTCGCGCCGGCGGTGGCGAAGACGATGGCGGCGCAGCCCTGACCGGGGCCGCCCGGTTCAGTAGGAGCCCCGCCGCGCCAGCACCGCCGGCACCGTGCAGGCGATGATGTAGGCGTCGAGGCCGAAGCTGCGATGGCGGGCGTAGATGCAGTCGAGCGCCACGCGAGTGCGGTAGCTCGTGTCGCTGCGGCCGCTCACCTGCCACAGGCCGGTGATGCCGGGCTTGACGGCGCAATAGTCGCGGAACCGGCGCCCGTACTTGGCGACCTCGGCTTCCACGATCGGCCGCGGCCCGACGATGCTCATGTCGCCGCGCAGCACGTTCAGGAACTGCGGCAACTCATCGAGGCTGGTCTTGCGCAGGAAGGCGCCCAGGCGGGTGACGCGCGGATCACAGCGCAGTTTGTGGTCCTGCTGCCACTCGGCCCGCGCGGCCGGGTCGGACGCGAGCAACGCCGCCAGCCGCGCCTCGGCGTCGATCGCCATGCTGCGGAACTTCAGGCAGTGGAAATAGCGTCCGTTCAGGCCGATGCGGCGATGCGCGAACAGGATTGGGCCGCCGTCCTGGGCGTAGATCGCCATGGCGACCAGCAGCATCACCGGAAGCAGAAACACCAATGCAGCAATCGCGACGACAATATTCATCGACGTCGTCAGCATCTTGTCGGCAGAATAACCCTCGGAAGCTCCCCTGGAGCTCGACTCCGCAGTCTGAGCGTACGCGATTTGGAACATATGGTGATTTCGGAAGCAATTTGACGGAGCCATCTCCGCCATGACCGGCCGAACAACTCACGGCTACGGTTACTGGTTCCGCGACAATATCTTTATTTAAGAATTTGCTAAAAATGCAACGCCGCTGAGCAAATGAGGTGGCGCACACGAATTGACCCGAGCAAGGCGGCTCTCAGGCCAACCCCTGGCCGCCGTCCTCGAAGGGCGCAGCCCGCTTCAACGTCATCTCCACCGCGGCCTGGGCCCGGTCGCGGCTGGCGTCGGCGCCGCCCGCGATCGTAACGCCGTCCTCGTCATATACGCTCCACCGCCAGCCTTCCTCGACCTGGCAGAGCGAATAGGCGAATGACGGCGCTGTCTGCATCGCGGGCCTCCGGAGACCTCTTGAAACAGTTTCCCGAACTCGGCCACGGGGAAGTGGTTTCCCGTCCGGCCGTCACATTTTCGCAACTGCAGCAAATTGAGCGCCAGTCGATCGGCCCCGCATTGAACCGTATGGACGGCCGCCGCTGGATCAGCGCGCATTCGTTATTCGTCCTGCCAAATTTTAAAGCGTTCACGCGGCTGCGATGACCACCCTCCCGCCTGGACGCGGCGACCGGATCGCCGGTTTTGGGTCCTGCGCCGCGCCCGGAAGCAACAAGCTTCACTGAATTCGCCGAACGGGGGCGCGCGGCGGGAACGGGCGAAGCTCCACGGAGTTGGTGTTGGGCGGTCGCGCAACCGGCGCGCCGCAAATCGTCTGGTCGCGATTTCGAGGTGGAACATCATGCGCAGGCGTCTGCCCTCGCTCACAGCCGCGGCGGTCATCGCCCTTAGCGGCGCATCGTCCCTGGCCGATCCAGCCAGTGCGGCGACGTCACGGGACATGCCGCCCCCGGACTCGATGTCCCAGGCGCAGAGCGCAGGGGATTACAGGATCGGTCCGCAGGACATGCTCGACATCAATGTCTCGCAGGTCGAGGAGCTGTCGAAGCCGGTCCAGGTGGACACCGGGGGCAACATCCTGCTGCCGCTGGTCGGCCAGATGAAGGCCGCCGGCCGCACCCCCGCCGAGCTGTCCGACGACATCGCCACGGCGCTGAAGAAGAAGTACATGAAGGACCCGCAGGTCGTGGTCTCGGTGAAGGACGCCCAGGGGCAGAAGATCACCGTCGACGGCGCTGTGGGCCAGCCTGGCGTCTACTCGCTCAACGGCCCGACAACCTTGATGCAGGCGGTGTCGCTCGCGAAGGGCGCGGACCCGCATTTCGCCAATGTCCATCGGGTGACGATCTTCCGCACGATCAACGGCGAGCGCCGCAGCGCTCTCTATGACCTGGCGCAGATCCGCTCCGGCCACGCCCAAGATCCGACGGTCTACGGCAGCGACATCGTCGTCGTCGACACCTCCGGTTCGAAGAGCTTCTTCAACAATTATTCCGGCGCCTTCGGCAGCGGCGTGGGCCTGCTCGGCATGCTCATCCGGCCGTGGTGACGACGGCTTGGGCCGGCGGAACCTGGGGCGCCTGATGCGCCTTGATCTCAGGAACCGCCCCGCCCGGTCAGGGTTATTGGCGACGCTAGTTTTTCCGAAGTTTGGTGGGGCCTGGGGGCCCGTCGAGGAACGCGCGATGAGAAGGGACCCGAAGCCCGGACGCGCCATGCTTGAAGGGAAGCCCGCGAGCATCCCGGTCCCCTGCTCCGCCGTCATGACAAACGCAGGTCCCAAATGAATACTCTCATACCGATCGCGCATGAGTTGCCGGCCCATCCGGGACAGGCGTTCCGGCCCATCGAGCCGGAGAAGATGCATCTGCGGCAGCTCTTCGGGATCCTGTTGCAGCGCGCAAGGCTGGGCCTCGCCGTGGCGGGCGTCGTCTTCGTGCTGGTGATGGCCGCCTTCGCCCTGAAGACGCCGACCTATTCGGCGATGGGCGCCGTGGTCATCGACCCCTCCCACGCCAACCTCGCCCAGGCCGACCAGCGGCAGCAAGGATGGCTGCCGCCGGACACCGGCGCCGTCGACACCGAAGTCGAGGTGCTCCGCTCGCCCGCCCTCGCCGAGGCGGTGGTGAAGCGGCTCAAGCTGTGGAACGATCCGGAGTTCAACGCCCAGATGCGGCCCAGGCTGTTCGGCCTGGCGCCGGCGGCCCAGCCGATCGCCCAGCCCGACAAGGAGCTGCTGGCGGCGACCACCGACGCGCTGATGAGCCACCTGTGGGCGCGGCGGGCGGGCCTGACCTATGTGGTGCAGGTCGGCGCGACCTCGACCTCGCCGCGCAAGGCCTCGATGCTGGCCAACGTGGTCATGGACACCTACCTGCAGCGGCAACTCGACGGCAAGCTGGAGGCGGTCACCCGCGCGAACAAGGAGCTCGGCCTGAGCCTCGAGAAGATGCGCGCCGACGCCGAGGCGGCCCAGGCGCGGGTGCAGCAGTACAAGAACGAGCACGGCCTGTTCAGCGCCGAGGGCGCGACCATGGCCGAGCAGGAAATGTCGAACATCAACCAGCAGCTGGCGATCGCCAAGGCCGACGCGGCGGAGAAGGCCTCGCGCCTGGCCGCCGCCCAGGCCCAGCTGGCCAACGGCAACGGCGGCGCCGACGTCGGCGCGGCCCTCGGCTCGAACACCGTCCTGGAGCTGCGCAAGCACGAGGCCGAGCTTTCGGTCAAGCTCGCCCAGCTGCAGACCGACTTCACGCCGGAATATCCCGAGGTGAAGCGCACCGCCGCCGAGCTGAAGGACATCCGCGCCCAGATCCACGGCGAGATCACCCGGATCCTGTCGAGCCTGCGCGCCGAGGCCCAGGCGGCGGCGGGCCGCGAGCACTCGTTGCTGGCGAGCCGCGGCGCAGCCCAGGGCGGCCTCGCCGCCAACGGCCAGGCCCAGGTCGGCCTGCTCGCGCTGCAGCAGCGCGCCGACGCGGCCAAGCAGATCTACGAGGCCTATCTGAACCGCGCCAAGCAGGTGGCCGCCGAAGGCAGCCTGCAGCAGGCCGACGCCACCGTCAGCTCGCTGGCCCAGGTTCCCACGGCTCCGTCCTCGCCCAACATGAAGCTTGGCGCGGCCATGGCGCTCCTAGCCGCCCTGGTCTCGGCCGGCGCGGCGATGCTGATGGCCGAGTTCTGGGACAAGCACCTGCGCTCGCGCCTCGACGTCGAGCGCGAGCTGGGCGTGCCGTTCGCCGGCGTGCTGCCGGACTTCCGCTCGGTCAAGCCGAAGGGCCTGCGCGGCCCGGGCGCGGAGCCGGCGGAATACCTGGTCAGCCACCCGTTCTCGGGCTTCGCCGAGGCGTTCCGCAACCTGCGGGCCTTCCTGATGGTCAGCGCCCGCGGCGACGACGCCAAGCTGATCGCCGTCACCTCGGCGGTGCCGCGGGAAGGCAAGAGCCTGACCTCGTTCTGCCTGGCCCGGACGCTCGCCCTCTCCGGCTCGCGCGTGGTGCTGGTGGACTGCGACCTGCGCCAGCGCGGCACGACGAAGCTCTCCGGCCACCAGGACGTCGGCCTCGTCGAGGTCGTCCAGGACAAGGTCCCGCTGAGCGAGGCCCTGATCCACGACTCCAAGAGCAACTGCTTCATCCTGCCGGCCGCGGGCAAGTCGGTCCCCTACGACCTGTTCTCCAATCCGGAGACCGACGACGTCCTGCGCCAGCTGTGCGAGCAGTTCGACTACGTGATCCTCGACGCCCCGCCGATCCTGGGCGTGGCCGACGCCCGCATCCTGGCGGCCAAGGCCGACCGGGTGCTGTACCTCGTGCAGTGGAACAAGACCCCGCTGCGCGCCGCCCAATCGGCGGTCGACATCCTGCAGGAGTGCGGTGCGAACGTCGCCGGCGCGCTCCTGACCAAGGTGAACGTCAAGGATCAGGCCCGCTACGGCTACGGCGACTCCAGCGACTACTACGGCTACTTCAAGAACTACTACATCGCAGCGGCCTGAGAGCAGGCCCGGCCATGTACGACTGCTCCCAGACATTGGAGCGCCGGGAGCGGCCCAGGCGTTTTGGCGCCGCGCTGCTGGCGGGGTTCCTGGCGCTGAGCCTGACGGCCTGCCTGAAGGTCAGCGCCCCCGCGGCGGCGGCCCCCACCGGGCCGCTCCAACAGGCGCCCGACGGCCGCCGGCTGCAGATGACCTTCGAGGACGAGTTCGACAGCTTTCGTCCCTGGCGCAACGGCCACGGCGTCTGGCGGACGGTCTTCAAGGACGGCCGCGCCGACGACCCGGAGCTGCGCACCCTGACGAGCAACCACGAGTTGCAGCTCTACGTCGACCCGTACATGCCGATCGGCGTCAGCGGCGGCGAGGCGGCCCAGGCGCTCGACCCGTTCGTCGTCAAGAACGGCGTGCTGGACATCGTCGCCCGGCCGACCCCGCGCGGGCTGACCCGGGCGCTGGGCGGGTTCGCCTACACCTCCGGCCTGATCACGACCCAGCCGTCCTTTTCGCAGACCTACGGCTACTTCGAGATGCGGGCCAGGCTGCCGCGCGGCAAGGGCGTGTGGCCGGCTTTCTGGCTGCTGCCGGCCGACCTCAGCTGGCCGCCCGAGATCGACGTGATGGAGAGCATCGGTGATCCCGCCGAGGTCTACACGACCGCCCACTCCAACGTCGACAAGACGCCGACGACCAAGACCGAGATCAGCTCCGAGGGCTTCCATACCTTCGCGGTGACCTGGGATCGCCGGAACATCGTGTGGTACGTCGACGGCCGCGAGGTGAAGCGCCAGCCGACGCCGTCCGACATGCACAAGCCGATGTACATGCTGGCCAATGTCGCGGTCGGCGGCGACTGGCCGGGGGCGCCCGACGCCACGACGCCGTTCCCCGCGCGGATGAGCATCGACTACATCCGCGCCTACAGGTTCGCGCCATGACGCTCTCCTGGGACAGCCTCGGCCCGGCCGGCGCACGCCCGCGGCGCATCCGCGGCGGCGAGATCCCGACGCCCAGCGCGACCAGCTGGCGCGTCCAGCAGCGCCAGGCGCGCGCGCAGATCGCCGCCTGGCGCACGGCCGCCGCCACACCGCCGCAGGAGACGCCGACGTTCGGCTTCCGGCTCGCGGGCATGTGGATCGACGGCGACGCCATCTTCGCCTTCGGCTTCTTCCTGCCGATGGTGTTCCTGGTCCAGTTCGCCACCCTGGGCGCGGCGATGATCGCCGGGCTGACCCCGATCTACCTGTTCTGCCGCCGCAAGGAGCTGGTGCGGATCATGACGCCCCGGCTCTTCCTGTTCGCCTTCCCGATGGTGGCGGTCGTCTCGGTCGTCTGGTCGGAGACGCCGAAGGACACCACGAAGTTCGCGCTGGAGTTCGTGGTGACGGTGATCGCCGCCCTGCTCATCTCCTCGGCGTGCAACCAGCGCGCGGTCCTCAAGGCGATGGTGCTGGCGTTCCTGATCTATTGCGCCGACGCGGTACTGACCGGCGGGCAGGTCAAGGTCGGCGCCGGCGGCGAGCACGCCTTCTCGGGCCTGACCAGCTCCAAGAACCTGATGGCCGACATCGCCTCCACCGGGCTGATCGTCTCGCTTGCGGTGATCGTGATGGCCGCGCGGGCGCGGGACGCGGTGTGGGTGGCGATCGGAGGCGTCGCCGTCCTGGTCGAGCTCTATTGCGTCGTCGGCGCCCGCTCCGCCGGCGCGGTCCTTGGCCTGGTCATGGGCCTGACCCCGCTGGTGGTGCTGAGCGCGCTGGTGCCGGCCGGCCGCGCCCTGCGCGCCTGGCTGACGTCGATGGTGGCCGTGACCCTGCTCGTCATCGGCCTCAACTTCCGGGTCATCAGCCAGGCGATCATCGACCTCAGCCTCAGCGTCTTCGACAAGGATCCGACGCTGACCGGACGCACCTACCTCTGGTACCGCGCCTTCGACCTGATCCGCGAGAAGCCGGTGCTGGGGCGCGGCTACTTCTCGTTCTGGCTCCAGGGCAACATCGACGCCGAAGGCCTGTGGCGCTACGCCGGCATCACTGAGCGCAGCGGCTTCAACTTCCACAACACCCTGGTCGACCTGCTGGTCACCGTCGGCTGGCTGGGCGCCGCGGTGCTGATCGTCACCGTCCTGATCGGCGCATTCGCCCTCGTGCGCCGGTTCGTCAACCAGCCCAGCCTGGCGCTGGTGTTCTGGATCTCCGTCCTGCTCTACGAGCTGTCGCGCACGCCGATCGAGACCCTCGGCATCCAGCCGTTCTATTTCTCGACCACCCTGGTGTTCGGCGCGCTGGCCGCCGGGTTCGGCCGCAAGCCGCCGCCCCACAAGACCGCGCATCGCCCGATCCGCACGGCGGCGCCGGTACAGGTGCAGCTCGTCGACTATGCGAGCGACGAGGCGTGGGCCAACCCACGGCTCGCCCCGGCGCGCGGATCGCTGCGGCTCAAGCGGCGGCAAGAGGCCGGCGGATGACCATCGCGAACCCGACGCGAGGCCGTCGCAAAGGCCCGCGTCAGGGCCTGCTGCACCGCTCCTCGCTGGGCGCCCTGGCGATCAGCGGAGCGGGGGCGCTGCGGCTCGCCTTCCAGTTCGCCGTGCTGCCGATCCTGGCGCGGATCGTGGGACCGGGCGAATACGGGCTCGTCTCGCTGGCCATGCCGTTCATCCTGCTGGCCAATGTCGTCGCCGACGGAGGCCTGGTGCTGGCGCTGGGCCGCCAGCGCGACGCCAGCCCGGCGCTGGAATCGACGACCTTCTGGATCGCCAGCGCCGTCGGCGCGGCCCTGGCCCTGCTCACCTGCGCTGCGGCCGTGCCGATCGGCGTGGCCATGCGCGAGCCCCGGCTGCCGGTCCTGATCGTGGCCCTGGCGCCGATCCTGGTGATGAACAGCCTGACCGTCGTCTCGAACGGCCGGATCATTCGCGAGCGGCGCTTCGCCCTGTTCGCCGCCGGCGACCTGATGTCCGCCGTCGCCGGCGCGGCGACCGCGCTCGTGGCCGCGATGCACGGCTGGGGCGCCTGGAGCCTGGTGGCTCAGCAGCTGGTGCTGTGGGTCTGCAAGCTGGCCTGGCTGACCCTGCGCGGCGGCGTCCGTATCCGGCTGATCTTCCGCTTCGAGGAGGCCCGCGGGGTGCTGGTCTTCGGCGCCAACAACCTGGGCTCCATGCTGGCGGACTACATCTCGCGCAACGTCGACAACATGATCGTCGGCGCAGCCCTCGGGGCCACCACGCTTGGCTACTACGCCATGGCCTATCAGGTGATCCGCGTTCCCGACATGCTGATCACCGGGCCCTTCTACTACTACATCTTCACCGCCCTCTCCCGCGCCGAGCACTCCGGCGACCGCACCGCCGTCCAGCGGCTGACCGAGGGCTGCCTGCGGCTGGGCTCGGCGGCGCTCGCGCCGCTGTTCTGCGGCCTGGCGCTGACCGCCGACCTGGCGGTGCCGCTGGTGCTGGGCCCCAAGTGGCTGGCGGCGATCGAGGCGCTGCGCTGGCTGGCGGCCGCGGGCTTCGGCTTCTGCGTCTGCTCGATGATGGCCGCGATGCTGACCGGCGTCGGCCGCGCGAGCCTGCAGTTTCGCCTGTCGATCTTCCTGGGGGCGGTGACGGTCCTGACCGTCGGCGGCGGCGTCCATTTCGGCCTCGAGGCGACGTCTGCGTCGCTGGCCGGCGGCATGGCGCTGGTCAGCGTCTTCTACATCGACCAGCTGTCCCGCGACCTGAAGACGCCCCGCCGCGCCCTGTTCGCGGCGTTCGGCCCCGCCGCAACCGGCTGCGTCGCCCTTGCCGGCACGCTTCTGGCGGTCCGCCGCCTGCTGCGCCACGAGCCGCCGAACGTCGTCTTCGTCCTCTCCCTGCTCGTCGGCCTCGCCGCCTACGCGCTCGTCGTCTGGGCCCGGTCGCGCAATCAGCTGCTCGCCGACCTGCGGGCCTTCGCCAGCGCCCAGGAGGACGCCTCGCCGCCGGACAGGCCGGAGGAAACGGCGAACACGGGCAACGCCCAGCTCACTCCGGCGGCCTAGATGTTCAGTTCCGGCAGCGCGCTGGATCCTGCCGGACGTCAGGCGATGGCCGGCGCACGGGTCCTCGGGCGCGGCGCCTTCATCCGCCCGGCCAGCCGCTTCACCCGCGCCTCGATCGGCATCGTCAGCAGGGGCCAGACGCCGGGCCGGGCGAGCGCCAGGGTCAGGGCCGGGGCGAACTCGCGGGCCTTCAGTCGCGCGATCAGCCGATCATAATCCAGGGCCCGCTCGAGGGAGCGGATGCGAACGCGCTGTGCGCGGACGACCGCAGGACCGTGCGCGGCGACCTGGGGATTAAGGCCGAGGTCCGCCGCCAGCATCGCCTCGACGTTCTCCCGGCGCAGGACGCTGGAGATCGAGGTCGCGTGCTTGCGGTAGCAGTAGAGGGCGCGCGGCGTGAGCCGCATGCGCGCCCCGTTCAGCAGCAGCCGCAGGACGAGGTCGTAGTCCTCGCCGATCCTGAGGCGCTCGTTGTAGCGGACGGCGCCCAGCGCCGAGGCCCGGAACAGCGGCTTCAGGTAGCCCAGGTTCGGCCTGCGCGCATAGATCGGGCCGCTGGCGATGTAGTCGGCCAGCGAGATCCAGCGCCGCTCGGCGTCCTCGCGGATCGCCAGGAAGGGGCGCCGGGCGGCCTCGCGGCCGTCCTCGAAAAGCGTCAGGTTGTCGGCGACGATGTCGCACTCGTCGGCCTCGCCGCGGACGACGAGTTGTTCGAGCCGGTCCGGCGCCATCAGGTCGTCGCTGTCGAAGACCGCGATCCAGCGCCCGCGGGCGACGGAGAGCGCGCGGTTGCGGGCGGCCGCGGGGCCGCCGTTAATCTCCTGCCGCAGCACGCGCACCCGCGGATCGCCGTCGGCGGCGCGGGCGATCTCCTCCAGGCTGTCGTCGGTCGAGCAGTCATCGACGATGATCAGCTCGAAGTCCGCCAGGGTCTGGTCGAGGATCGACCGCACGGCCGCCGCCAGGTGAGCCGCGCCGTTGTAGTTGGCGGTGACGACCGAAACGCGCGGACGCGCAGCGCTCATGAGACAGCATGCCTAGCCGGCGCCCGGAGCTTGCCCATCCAGCGCTGGCCGCCGTGGGCCAGCAGATGCGTCCAGAAGCCGGCCGACCAGGCCAGGTGCATGATCATCGCCGCCGGCCCGGCGAGCAGGACGGCGGCGTCGCCCTGGAGCAGCGCCAGCGCCGCGCCGAACGCCACCGCCCCCGCCGCCCACGCCAGGGCCGGGACCGCCAGCGGCCAGAACAGCGGCGACAAGAGCGCGCCCAGCGCCGCCGGCGCCACCGCCAGCGGCAGGACCTGCCGCAGCTTCAGCGGGACGTAGTGCTTCAACGCCGTGCGCGCCCGCCCCTTGCCGTAGCTGAAGTACTGTTTCCAGAGCGCCGCCGGCGTGCCGCGGGGGTGATAGCCGATGCGCACCTTGTCGGTCAGCCAGATGCGCCCGCCCTGCCGGGTCAGCCGCAGGTCGAACTCGGCGTCCTCGTTGTGGCTGAAGGTCTCGTCGTAGCCGCCCGCCGCCTCGAAGGCGGCGAGGCTGAAGAGCGCATGGTGGCCGTGGTCGACCCAGCGGCCGGCGCCGCCTACCCGGTGCGGCGAGCCGCCGGCGCCGAGCAGCGTGTTCTGCGCCGCAGCCGCCCCGCGCTGGAAGGGCGTCACGCCCACCGTCAGCATGGAGACCACGACCGAGCTCGCGCCCGTCCGCAGGGCTTCGGCGATCAGGCTGGAGGCGTAGTTCTTCGGATAGTCGGCGTGGGCGTCGACGCGCACCAGCCAGGGCCGGTCGCCGCCGACGGTCGCCGCGGCGAGGTTGAGACCGGCGCTCTGCAGACGGCTCGGATTGTGGACCAGCCGCACGCGCGGGTCGCGGCGGGCGATCTCGCCGACGATCGCGCGGGTGCCGTCGCGCGAGCCGCCGTCGGCCACCACCACCAGCGGGTCGACCAGGCCGTCGTCGTCCAGCACCCGGGCCAGCACCTTGGCGATCACGGCCGCTTCGTTGAGCGTGGGGATGACGATCAGGGCGCGCTTGCGCAGGTCCGCCGCGGACGCTTCGAGCGCGGCCGAAGTTGCGCGCTCACGTGGCGCGAAGGATAGCGGTTCGACCGGCGCGGACAATTCCGCGCAAGACTTGGTTCGGCGCGCAGGCGTCGAGCCGGGAACCTTTGGGTTGAGCATACGCCTCAGTCCGAACTGCGCTTTTGACCAGCGTCACGCGGCGAAGCTTTGCACGTGACGCGGGTCAAACCTCCCCCGGAAAATATGGTTCCCGCGGATTTACCATGGAGCGAAGGCTTTCAACTGCCGGGCATCAGATGAGAAGCCGCATTGCGCCTCAGAGGCGTTACAGCCCAGGCTGTTGCAACTGGGAGTTGCTTCTCGGGCGCCGCTGCGGAGCCGCGGCCAGCCGCGCCGGACGGACGTCGACGGCCCTGCGGATCGCCTCGACCAGCGCCCGGCAATCGGCCTCGCCGGCGACAAAGGCGCTGGCGGGCGCGCAGGCCAGGCCCCGCCGCAGCTGCTGATAGTCCGCCGCCGTCAGGCGCTCCAGCACGCTCTCCAGCTTCGCAGGCGAGCTGAGCCGCAGGCCCACGCCGAGCTCGGCCAGGAAGCGTCCGGTCTGCACGCCGCCCAGAGCGATCGGCGCGGCCCCGTAGCGGCTCGCCTCGTAGACCCGGTTGGGCAGCAGCCAGGCGGAGTTCTGCCCCTCCTCCATGTAGTCGATGGCCCAGGCGAAGTGCGCCTGGGCGTAGAGGCCGGGCAGGTCCTCGGCGGCGTAGGGACCGCCGAAGCGCACGTTGGGGGTCGCCGCCACCTGGGCGTCGAAGTCGGCGAACTCGGTGTAGGCGGGCCGGCCGCGGATCGCCACCTCGACCAGGTCCGGCCGGCGCCGCGCCAGATCGGTCAGGATGTCCAGGCTCTTGCGGCAGCGGATCGCGCCCATCCAGGCGATCCGCCAGGGCGGCCCGGACGGCAGCCGCGCGGCGCGCGCCGGCTTCTCCGAGCCAAGCTCCAGCACCTTGTTCTCGACCAGGAGGGTGCGAAGAGCGATGTCGCGGCCGACGCCCTGCCGGGCGGCGAAATAGGCCTCGAGGAAGGCCGGCGAGCTGACGATCAGCAGGTCCGAACGCCGCAAAAGTACGCGCTCGAAGGCGCGCATCCCCTTGCTCGCCGGCCCCTCGCCCAGCATCAGCCGGTGGATGTCCAGGCATTCGTAGACCAAGGGCCCAGCGAGCCGGCACGCCCGCCGCGCAGCGCTGGCCACCGCCAGCATCTCCAGCGTCCGCGCCATCACCCCATGGACGCCTTCCAGCGCCGCACGCCAACGCCCCGCGGTCAGGGCCGCCAGCGCCGTGGCGCGCGCCCGGTGGCCCAGCCGGCCGTCATAGGTGCGGCCAAGGTCGATCGCGGGCGCGCCTTCGATCGCCTGCGGCGGCGCCTCGGTCCGCCGAAAGCCGAGCACCACCGGAGAGGCGCCGCCGGCCTGCAGCATCCGCACGCGGCGGCGCACCGCCGGGTCCGTCAGGTCGTGGACGAAATAGGCAAGCTTCACGTGGCCGGATCCCCTGCGCCGCCGTCGAGACGGTTGAACAGGAAAAACGCCCAGGCCGGCCTGTTGGCGCCCTGGCTTCCGTCAGAAACGCAGGCCCTTGGCTGTCCACCAGGCGAGGGCGGCGGCTGCGAGCGCGACCACGACCGCCCGCCACAGCGGCGCGAAACCGATGTCGGGATGGCCCTTGAACCGGCCCTTGCCGGTGACCATCGGCCCCACCAGGTCGGCCTTCTTGTAGACCGCGTAGAAGACGATCGCCGCCAGGTGCAGGGCGACCAGGATCTGCAGGGCTGAGAAGCTCATGTGGTGCCACCTGGCGAACTGGCGGCCGGCGTCGAAGCCGACCCGGTCCGACAGCGGGCCGGACTCCAGGCCGTCGACGTCCACGGTGAACAGCCCCGAGACCACCTGCGCCACCAGCGCCGTCAGGATCGCCAGCACGCTCCAGGCGCCCAGCGGGTTGTGGCCGTGGGACTCGGTGTGGCTGCGCGACGGCAGGGTGCGGATGTAGGCCAGCGTCTCTGCGGGATGCTTCACGAAGTTGGCGAACCGCGCCGTGCCGGAACCGACGAAGCCCCAGATCAGCCGGAACGCCAGAAGTCCCAGGATGGTGAAGCCGGCCAGGCGGTGCCAGTCCATGCGACGGGTCTCGGCCGCCCACCAGGCGAAGCCGATCAAACAGACCAGAGCCCAGTGGACGATCCGCGTCGGACCGTCCCAGAGCCGCGCGCGGACCGTCGGCGCCTCAGTCCCGTGGTTCATCCTAGTCCTTGTCCGGCACGCGGAACTTGTCGTGGCAGCCCTTGCAGGCGCCGCCGGTCGCCTGCACCTGCGCCTTGATGGCGGCCACGTCGCCGCCGACGGAGACCTGCTGCAGCTTCGCCGTCTCTGTCTGCAGCTTCTGCACCGCTGCGGCGAAGCCCTTGGGATCGCTCCAGATCTCCGGCTTGGCGTCGGTCTTCACCCCAGCCTCGGGCCCCGTGCCCTTCGGGAACCAGCTCGCCTCCTGGCCGGCCAGCGCGTTCATCTTCTGGGCGTTGGCGCGGATCACCGCCTTGTCGGGCGCATCCTTCTTGAGCTCATCGAAGATCGCCTTGAAGGCCCCGCCCAGCTGCTTGAAGCTCTGGTGGCGAGCGACCACGGCCTTGGCGGCGGGCGTGTCGGGGACGTCGCCCATGTGCTCATGCGCCAGGGCGGCGCCGGCGATCATCGCGACGCCCGCCGCGACCGCAGCCGCTCTACCGAACCGAAAGCCCATGGACCGTTCTCCGCCTGGATGAAATCGAGCGGGACTTTGACGGCGCGTGGCCTGCGCCGTCAACCGCGGGCGGCGGTCTTCACCGGCGCGCCCTGGTGGCCGGCCTCGGCGACCAGGCCGACGCAGTTGGCGTCCTTGGCCAGGCCCGGGTCGATGAACGGCAGGATGGCCGCCAGCGGCGACAGGAAGGCGCCGAGCGCCGCGGCCGCTCCACCCTGGGCCAGAGCCGGCCCCGGCTGGACGCCGAGCTTCGGATGCAGCAGCGAGCCCTGGGCCGTGACCGGCGCCAGCACCCGGACCAGCTGGAACTTCTTCGGATGGCCCTGGGCCCTCAGGTCCAGCTTCTCGTCGCCCATGGTGATCGAGCCGGAGCCGGTCACCAGCACCGGGCCGGTGTCGAACACGATCCGGTCGGCGCGGAACACGCCGTCCACCGCCCGGAAGTGCGCGACGCCGCAGCGGATCGGCGTCGTCTCCTGGTCCTTCGACAGCAAGAGCCCCAGGCCCTTGACCACGTCGACGCCCATCAGCTCGGCGAAGGCCCGGCGGATCTCGCCGCTCGGCACGACCGCCATCACCTCGCCGTTGGCGCTGGAGAAGGCCTTGTGCACGGAATCGCCCGCGCCGTGCAGCTTGACCCGACCGACCAGCGAGCCGGCGAACGGCTGGCCGCCGCCGAGATGCAGCGGCAGCAGGGTTTCCAGGCGCGCGTTGGTCAGCCGAAGGTCGAGGTCGGTGCGCGGGACGTCCTTGCGCGCGTCGAGCCGGGCCGAGCCGGCGATGCGGCCCTGCGGCAGCTCGAAGGCGAGCGGATCGGCGGTGAGCACGCCGGCGTTCAGCTTCACGTGCGCCGAGCCGGACTGCAGGTTGACCGGGGAGTTGTGGATCGAGGCGGCCTTGTAGGTGACGTCGGCGTCGAGGCCGCGGATGCGGTCGACCTTCAGGGTGGCGTCGGGCAGCAGCCGCTGCTGGCGCTGCATGATCTGGGCCGTGGCGACCTGCGTCGGGGACGCCACCTTGCCGACCTTCGGCCCGCCGCCGAAGAGAGGCGCGGTGTCGGCGAAGTCGAGGCTCTTGCTATGCAGGTCGGCGGTGAGCAGCGGCCGCGGCCGCCGGTCCACCATCTCCAGCCGTCCGGCCAGGTCGGAGCTGCCGACCCGGCCGCTGATCCCGTCGATCCGCCAGGTCTGCCCATCACGCGAGAGCCGGCCCCGCAGGTTGTAGGGCGGGGTGTTCGGCAGGGCGACGCCGGTGATCCCGTAAAGATCGGCGAGGTCGGGACCGCGAGCCGTGGAGTTCATGTAGAAGTGGCCGAGGTCGAAGGGCCGGGGCACCTCGCCGCGGGCGGTGACATAGGTTTCGCCGGCGCGGATGTTCGCATCGAACGGATAGGGCTTGGCCCGGTCGATGTTCAGCAGCGGCCCCCCGGTCACCAGCAGGGTGAAGGGCTGGGCGTTGAGCGTCCCCTGCCCGCGCATCTCGAAGCCGCGGTTCTGCGCGCCGAACTCCTCGCTGGCGTTCAGCGTCCCGGTGAAGTTCAGCTTCTTGTCGACGTCCCGATAGATGACGTGCCCGCCGTCGATGATGAAGTCGCGGATCGGCGGCAGCTTCATCGGCTGGCCGGGGTTCTTGCCGTCGGAGAAGTCCCAGCTGGACCGGCCCTGGGCGTCGCGCAGCAGCGCCACGTGCGGCTGGTCGAAGCGGAGCAGCGGCAGGTCCAGATGGCCCCCCAGCAGCGGCAGCAGGCGGATCTGCACGGAGATGCGGCCGATGTCGGCCATCCGGTCCTGGCCGACCGCCTTGGAGGAAGCCCAGTGAGGGTTGGCGATGTGGACGCCGTCGACCGTGGCGCTCGGACGCCAGGAGAAGGGATGGACCTTCAGGTCGCCGGAAATGGTCACTTCGCGGTGCATCCGCGCCGAGGCGACGCGCGCCAGCGGCCCGCGGAACCAGTTCCAGTCCCAGACCGCGATCAGGATGGCGACGGCGATCACCAGCAAGCCGAGCACGGCCCCGGTCCAGGTCATCGCCTTGCGGCTGGGCGTCTTGATGTGCGCGTGCCCGAACCGTTCGCGCGTCCAGGCGCGCGCGCGTGTCAGCGGGCGGCGCTGGCCGGAGCGGTCGGCGCGCTCCTGGGCCTCTCGTCGGCCGCCGGGCTGCGGATTGGGATGGGCGTCGTGAGACACGGGTCGGACTCCAGAGCCGCCCCCCGCAAGCCGAATGAACGCCCCGCCCCCGGGATCGAGTTCCCTTCGGATCCTAATGGCTCACGCCGCGCCCCGTGACGGCGATCCAGGCGGTGGCGGCCAGGATCTTCAGATCGAACACCAGGCTGCGCCGCCGCAGGTACTCGACGTCGAGCTGCACCTTCTGCGCGATCGGCAGCTCGTCGCGGCCGTTGATCTGCGCCCAGCCGGTCAGGCCCGGTCGCAGCCGGTGGACCCCGCCGGCGGTGCGCAATGCGACCAGGTCGTCCTGGTTGAACAGCGCGGGCCTCGGCCCCACCAGGCTCATGTCGCCGACCAGCACGCTCCAGAGCTGCGGCAGCTCGTCCAGGCTGGTGCGGCGCAGGAAGCGGCCCAGGGGCGTGATCCACAGGTCAGGGTCGGCCAGCAGGTGCGTGGCCACGTTCGGCGCGCCCACCCGCATGGTGCGGAACTTGGGCATGCGGAACTCGACGTTGTTCCGCCCGATCCGGCGCGACCAGTGCAGGGCCGGCCCCTTGCTCTCCAGCGGAACGGCCACGGCCAGGAAGAGGAGGACGGGCGAGCCCAGCACCAGGCCGGCGAGCGCGCCTGCGATGTCGACCGCCCGCTTCAACCTCTACCCTACGCTCCCGGCCGACCCGAGAGGCTGGAGCGCCATTTAGGCCGGGAGTCGGGCGCGGGCCAAGTCAGTGCGGCTTGGCTTCCGCCGACTTCGGCTTCTTCGGCCGCGCGGGCGGCGGCGGCGCCGGGACGAACTCGGCGTCGAGAACCGGTTCCTCGATGAGTTCGACGGCCGGCGCCGGGGCGGGATCCGCAGCCGGATCCGGATCCGGAGCTGCGGCCTGCGGGACGATCTCCCGTGCTTCGACCGGCTCCGGCGCCTTGACCGGCGGATCCGGCGGGGCCGCTGCGACCGCCGTCGGCGACGGCGTCGGCAGCCAGCGGCTCATCCACCACAGGGCCACGCCGGTGAGGGCGACGCCGGTGAAATAGCCCCAGAGCGGCGTGGCCGCGCCGATCATCATCTGCGGCCGGAACAGAGGGGGGGGTTGCGAGGACCAAAGCGACAGGGTTTCCGACACGGGCGAGCTCCTGCGTCTATGCTGCGACGCACACTACCACGAGTCCCATCTCGCAGACGCGAAATGTCGTCGCAGCAGCTATAGCCGGTAGATTCGCGCCGCGCCCCCGTCGCCCAAAGTCTCCGCCGTCCAGCCGCAGATCCGCGTGAGGCCGTCGACGGCCTCGCCGGCGTCGCCGACCAGCACCAGGGCGCAGCCGTTCATCCGCAAGGGGTCGTCGAGCGGCCGCATGCGCGTCTCCGCCGCCAGGATCGGCGCATCGACCGCGTCCTCGAGGTCGCGCAGGAAGGCGTCGAAGGTCTCGAGGTCCTTGAGCGGCAGCCAGACCAGGACCCGGGCGGCTGCGTTCTTGCGCCGCACGGCGGCGACCGTGCGCACCACCTGGACGTAGTCGTCCCCGCGCTCGAACGGCGGGTCGATCAGCACCAGCACCTGGCCGGCCCCAGGGCTCCGCTCCGCCGCGAGCGCGAAGCCGTCCGCGCAGAGCGCCTCCGCGTCCGGCCGACCCAGCAGGGCCTTGCGCAGCGCCGCATGCTCCGATGGCCTGAGCTCGCAGCCGATATAGCGGTCCTGCGGGCGTAGCGCGTCGGCGACCAGCCAGGGCGAGCCGGGATAGCGCCTGGTCGGCCCCCCGCCGTTCAGCCGCTTCATCGCCGCGAGCAAGGGCGCGAACTCCGCCGGCGCGTCGCGCGCCTCGCTCAGCCGCCCGACGCCGGCCGCCGCCTCGCCCGACCGCTGCGCCTCGGGCCCGGCCAGATCATAGACGCCGGCGCCGGCGTGGGTGTCGATGACGGTCAGCGGCGCGGGATCGGCGGCGCTGGCGATCAGCAGCTGCAGCAGGGCGGCGTGCTTCACCAGGTCGGCGAAGTTCCCGGCGTGGAAGGCGTGGCGGTAGTTCAACTGTGCTCCGCAGGCGGCGAGTAGGAACCGGCCCAGCGCATACCACGTTGGCCGCGGGCTGAAGGAGCCGCCTTGACCAAGACGCCCGCAAAGACGCCCCCAGAAGCGGCCGACGCCGCTTCACTGCCGCCGGAGGGCCTGGGCCAGGCCAGGGCGGCCGGGCTGGCCTATGTCGGCGACCACGTCCCGGGGATCGGCCGGCGCCGGTTTGGGGCGGGATTCAGCTATGTGGACGTCGACGGACGCCCCTTGCGCGACGAGGCGATCCTCGAGCGGATCAGGAGGCTGGCCATTCCGCCCGCCTGGACCGAGGTCTGGATCTGCCCCTCGCCGAACGGCCACATCCAGGCCGTCGGCCGCGACCAGCGGGGCCGCAAACAGTACCGCTATCACGCGCGCTGGAAGGCGGCCCGCGACAGCTGCAAGTACGACCGCCTGGTCGCCTTCGGCCGCGCCCTGCCGCGGCTGCGGCGGCGGATCGAGGCCGATCTGCGCCGCCGCGGCCTGCCCAGGCGCAAGGTGCTGGCCGCCGTCGTCCGGGTGATGGAGATCACCCTGATGCGCGTCGGCAACAAGGAGTACGCGCGCCACAACCGAAGCTTCGGCGTGACCACCCTGCGCGACCGCCACGCCCACATCGGCGACGGCCGGGCGATCTTCGAGTTTCGCGGCAAGAGCGGCAAGATCCACCGCACGGGTTTCCGCGACCGCCGCCTGGCGCGGATCGTCAAGGCCTGCCAGGACCTGCCCGGCCAGCAGCTGTTCCAGTACCTGGACGAAGACGGCGCGCGCCACGCCGTCGAGAGCGCCGACGTCAACGCGTACATCCGCGAGGCCATGGGCGAGGACTTCTCGGCCAAGGACTTCCGCACCTGGGCCGGCACGCTCGCGGCCGCGCGCGCCCTGATCGCCGCCGAACCCTGCGCCAGCGTCGCTGAGGCGAAGCGGACCATCAACACCTGCGTCAAGGCGGTGGCGGGCGTGCTCGGCAACACCGCCGCGGTCTGCCGGGCGGCCTACATCCACCCCGCGGTGCTGCAGGCCTACGCCGACGGCGCCCTGGGACTGAAGCCGCCGCGGAGCGACCGCGCCTTCGAGCTGGCGGTGCTGCGCTTCCTGGAGGCCGCGCGCGAACGCGATGCGGCGGGCGCAGAAAAGGCCACTCGGGCAATGGCGCGGGAGCGTCCTTCCCCGGCGCCCTAGACCATTCGCCGCCGAAGTGGACGCCGGTTCGGCGCAGCGAATGGTCTAACTTCAAAAACTTATGAGCGTTCGGCGGTTCATTCGAACCGCCGAATGCTCTAGCGCCGGTACGCCACCCCCACCCGCACCATCCGCGGCGCCGCGTAGCTCGTCGTCCCGTCGGCGGTCTGGCCGACGGCGATCTTGGCGTCGCCGAGGTTCTCGACTGCGAAATAGACGTCGGCGCCGAGGGCGAGGCGCCAGGCCGCGCGGGCGTCGGCCTGGAAGCCGGCCTTCAGTTTGCGGGAGTTCAGGTCGTCCTCGTAGCGCAGGCTCTCGTAGCGCAGCTCCGTGGAGAGGCCGAGCCGCTCGATCGGCCGCCACTCGAGCCCGCCGGTGGCGGTGAAGGCCGGAGCCTGGGCGGGGCGCAGGCCGGTCAGCTGCGGCGCAGCGCCCTTCCCCTCGACCCGGGCGTGAGTGTAGGCGAAGGCCGCGCGCCAGCCGAGCTTCGCCGCCGCCTCGCCAGAGGCATCGCCCTCAAAGCCCCAGGCGTTGATCGCGCCGACGTTCTGCCGCTGGCGCAGCGTCCCGCCGGCGGGGATGAAGCCCGCGACCGGAAAGGTCCCGGGCCCCGCCCCGATGGTCACGTTGGTGATCGGGTCCGACAGGCGGTTGTAGAAGGCGGTCAGCGACCAGTCGGCCACGCCCGAGCCGCTCAGCCCGCCTTCGACGCCCAAAAGCCGCTCCGGCTTGAGCGACGGATTGGCCTCGGTCACGTCGTTGCCGACACGGAACGGCCGATGCAGCTCGTTCAGCGTCGGCGGCCGGAAGCTGGTGTAGGCCGCCCCGCGCAGCCACAGCTGCGGCGTCAGGCCGTAGCGCAGGCCTGTACGCGCCGTCGGGGCGACGCCGTTGGAGCCCCGCGGATGTTCGTCGAGGGTGAGCGCACGGGTCTGCAGGTCCTGCTCGTGGCGGATGGCGTCGCCCGCGTTCCAGGCGTCGACGCGCACGCCGCCGGTGAACAGCCAGGGGTTCGAACTCCAGTCGGCGTCGAGATAGACGCCGGCGACGCTGGTCTCGCCGCCGGCCTTGCGCAGCCGGGTGAAAGTCCCGTTCATGAAGCGGAAGCGCTCGAACTCCACCCCCTTGGCCAGCCGCGCATCGGCCCCCGCCTCCCAGCCCAGGGCGCCAGCCCCGCCCTGCAGCGCGGCGTTGACGCCATAGCCCTCGGCCGGCGTCGAGTACTGGTCGTTGGCCGGCGTCGCGCCGCCGCGGTCGGCGGCCACAGCGACCGAGGTGTTGGAGAAATCGCTGGCCCGCATCCAGGCCTGCAGCCGCCAGCCGTGGGCGTCGGCCGCGCGCGGGCGCGCCAGGGTGAAGGTCGCCGTCGCGCCCGAAGCGTCGGAATAGGCGCCCTGCAGCCCAGAGCCGCGCCGTTCGTCGTAGACGCCGAGCCGGGCGGAGCCCTCGACCTCGCCGAAGGCGTGCTGAAAGCGCACGGCGTAGGCGGCGTCGCGCAGGTCGAGCCGGGTGTCGGCGGCGCCCGCCGACGGGGGGCGCACAGGGGTGTAGCCGTTGCTGCTTTCGCCGCTGGCGGTGATCAGGATGCCCGGCCCGCCGATCGCGACCGCGCCGCGCCAGCTCGACCGCTCGCCCGCCGATATGTCGAGCGCCTGCAGGCCGCCGCCGGTCGGCCGCTCCTGCAGGGCCACGACGCCGGTCAAGGCGCCCGCGCCATAGGGACCGGCGCCGGCGCCGCGCACCACGGCGGCGCCCGCCAGGCCCTCGGGCGGCAGCGAACTCCAGATCACCCAGCCGCCGAAGGGATCGTTCTGCGGCGCTCCATCCAGGGTCACCAGGGCGCGGCCGGCGCCTGACGGGGCGATGGCCCGCAGCGACAGGCCCTGGGTG
>NZ_DATELG010000111.1:0-14382 GCF_035276905.1 Phenylobacterium sp.
GCGCCCACCGCCTCGGGGGCCGGCTGCTCCCCCGGCTGGCGGCCGACGCGCCGCCCCAGCACCGAATAGAGCTGGTAGAGGACGATGGCCGCCAAGCCGGCGAAAATGATCAATTCGAGCAGTTGCAACGAAGTCTCTTCAAGCCAGAACGCGCGGGATTATAAACCTTATATAGGACGCTGGAACGCCCCCGTCAGGGGCGACGTTGCATCGGTCCAGACGCCATGTTAGCCCGCCGGCCACAACCGATGCGTAAACGTCGCGCATCCTCACCATGGATATGAAGCCGAACTATGACCGATCTCGACGCCGGCGCGGGCGCGCCTGAAGGCCAGGCCGCCGAGCCCGCCGGCATCCGCATCCTCGCCCAGTTCGTGCGCGACTTCTCCTTCGAGAACCCGCGGGCCCCCGACGCGCTGCGCGCTGGCGCGGCCCAGCCGCAGATCGACCTCGGCGTGGAGATGAACGCCCGCGGCCGCGACGACGGCCTGTTCGAAGTCGACCTGAAGCTTTCGGCCCGCGCCTCGCGCGACGACGGTCCCCTGTTCGTGGTCGAGCTGCTCTACGGCGGCGTCTTCCAGATCACCGGCGTGGGCGCCGAGGACATCGAGCCGGTGCTGCTGATCGAATGCCCGCGCTTCCTGTTCCCCTTCGCGCGGCGGATCATCTCCGACATCACCGCCGAAGGCGGCTACCCGCCCTTCATGCTGGACCCGATCGACTTCGCCGGCGTCTACGCCGCGCGCAAGGCCCAGGAAGGCGAAGTCGGCCACGCGTAAACCCTCTATGGCTGCGGCATCCACACAGCGGGGTTGAAGCCGTCGGGCCGCTCTGATCGCCGCGGTCATCGTCCAGGGTCCACGCCCGCGACGGCGGGGCAAGCTCGAACGCAAGACCCCGCGGCAGAAAACCCCCACTTCAAGGGCTCGCTCGCGTACGCCGCTTGGGTCTGCGCAAAGGCCCGCAGGGTTGGCTCGAAATCCAAGCCGCCAAGCGCGCCCTCTCCCTCCTCGCCTCAACACGGCGTGTGAATCCGGTAGCCCATTAGGAAGGGAGGAAGATCATCCCCTTCAGCCGGTAGAGCGCCTCCATCGCCTCGCGCGGACTCATGCCGTCGATGTCGAGGCCCTTCAGCGCTTCCTCGACCTGGCTGGGTCCGTGGCTCTGCGCCTCCTCGACCGCCGCGGCTGCGGCGAACAGCGGCAGGTCCTCCAGGTGCGCCGGCGCGCCGGCCTCGCGCTCCAGACGCTCCAGCACCGACTTGGCGCGGGCGACGACCGGGGCCGGCACGCCGGCGAGCTTGGCCACCTGCACGCCGTAGGAGCGGTCGGCGGGACCGGGCCCGGCCTCGTGCAGGAAGATCAAATCGCCGTTCCACTCCTTGGCCTTCAGCGAGAGGTTGGCGCAATAGGCCAGCCGGCCGTCGAGCACCGCCAGCTCGTGATAATGGGTGGCGAAGAGCGCGCGGCAGCGGTTGGTCTCGTGCAGCGCCTCGGCGCAGGCCCAGGCGATCGCCAGGCCGTCGTAGGTGGCGGTGCCGCGGCCGATCTCGTCGAGGATCACCAGCGAGCGCGGCGTCGCCTGGATCAGAATGGCGGCGGTCTCGACCATCTCCAGCATGAAGGTCGAGCGGCCGCGGGCGAGGTCGTCGCCGGCGCCCACGCGGCTGAACAGGCGGTCGACCACGCCGAGCCTCAGCGACTTGGCGGGCACGAAGCAGCCGGCCTGGGCGAGCACGGCGAGCAGGGCGTTCTGGCGCAGGAAGGTCGACTTGCCGGCCATGTTCGGACCGGTGACGATGGCCAGCCGGGGTCCGCTCGCGCCCGCGCCGTCGAGCCGGCAGTCGTTGGGGGTGAAGGCCTCGCCCGCGCGGCGCACCGCGGCCTCGACCACCGGATGACGCGCCTGTTCGGCCTCGAAGGCCTGCGAGCGGTCGACCATCGGGCGCACCGCGCCGACGTCCTCGGACCATTCCGCCAGGCCGGAGGCGACGTCGAGCCTCGCCGCCGCCTCGGCGGCGGCCTGGATGAGCCCCGCGACCGCGACGGCGGCGGCGCGCCAGGCCTCGAAGGTCTCGACCTCGATGGCCAGCGCCCGCTCGGCGGCCTGGGCGATCTTCGCGTCCAGCTCGGCCAGCTCGACGGTGGTGAAGCGCACCTGGTTGGCCAGGGTCTGGCGGTGGATGAAGGCGGCGTTCAGCGGCGCGGCCATCAAGGGCTCGGCCGCCTTGGCGGTCGCCTCGACGAAATAGCCGAGCACGGCGTTGTGGCGGATCTTGAGCGCGACGCCGCTCTCCTGGACGAGCCGCGCTTCCAGCTGGGCGATCACCCGGCGGCTGTCGTCGCGCAGGGACCGCGCCTGGTCGAGCTCGGGCCGCACGCCCTCGGCGACGAAGCCGCCGTCGCGCGCCAGCGCCGGCAGGTCGGGGCCCAGGCCGCGGACCAGCAGGTCGCGGAAGGCCAAGAGGTCCGAGTGCAGGTCGAGGTTGAGGGCGCCGAGGGCGCTGGCGATCTCGGCCGGCGGCTCGACCAGCGGGTCGTGGGTCGAGGCGAAGAGGCCGACGATGGTTTCGGCCGCCCCCAGGCCGTCGCGCAGAGTCCCGAGGTCGCGCGGACCGCCGCGGCCGAGGGCCAGGCGCGAGAGCGCGCGGGCCATGTCGCCCAGGCCCTTCAGCTGCTCGCGCAGCCGCTGGCGCTGGGCCCGGTGCTCGCAGAACCAGGCGACGCCGTCGAGGCGGGCGTCGATCGCCGCCGGATCGAGCAGCGGGCGGGCGAGCCGCGCGGCCAGCAATCGTGCGCCAGGCGCCGTCACCGTGCGGTCGACGGCGGCCAGCAGCGAGCCGTCGCGGGCGCCGGAGGTGGCCTTCTCGATCTCCAGGCTGGCGCGGGTCGCCGGGTCGATGGCCATCACGTCGGCCTCGCCGGCTCGCCTCGGCGGCGTCAGCGCCGGCAGCTTGCCGGCCTGGGTGGTCTCCAGGTGGGCGGCGATCAGGCCCAGCGCGGCGATCTCCGCGCCGGTCAACGTGCCGAAGCCGTCGAGGGTCTCCACGCCGTAGAGCCGCTTGAGCCTGGCTTCGGAGGCCGACGGCTCGGCGAGCGCCTGCGGCATCGGCTGGACGAAGCCGCCGGCGGCCTTCAGCGCGGCGTTGACGGTCTCGTCGGAGAAAAGCCGGTCGGGAACCAGCACCTCCGAGGGACCCAGCGCCGCCAGCGCCGAGGCCAGGCCGCCGGCGCCCGTCGCCAGCACCTCGACCTCGCCGGTGGAGAGCTCGACGCTGGCCACCGCGGCGGCGCCGGCGCGCAGGGCGACGGCCGCCAGGCGGTTGGCCCCGCGCGCGTCCAAGAGGCCGTCCTCGGTCAGCGTGCCGGGGGTCACCACGCGCACGACGTCGCGCCGCACCACCGCCTTGGAGCCGCGCTTTCTGGCCTCGGCGGGATCCTCCATCTGCTCGCAGACGGCGACCTTGAAGCCGGCGCGGATCAGCTTGGCGAGATAGGCCTCCATGGCGTGGGCCGGCACGCCGGCCATCGGGATCGGCTCGCCGCCGTGCTGGCCGCGCGAAGTCAGGGTGATGCCGAGCGCGGCGGCGGCCTTCCGGGCGTCCTCGAAGAACAGCTCGTAGAAGTCGCCCATACGGAAGAACACCAGCGCGTCGGGCTGGCGGGCCTTGGCCTCGAAGAACTGCGCCATGACCGGCGAGGCGCCGGCGGCCGCCAGGCCGGGCGCTTCGGCGCTGGAGGACTCGACGCCGGCGGGGGGAAGGGGCGCGTTCATGGGAAGGGTGAAGCTATCGTCAAGGCCTTCCCGCGTCAGCCCCTTGAACTTAAGCCTGCGGGCGCCAAGCTGTGGGTAGATGACGCAGTCGTCGCCAGGAGCCTCGTTCTCCTACCTCGTCCTGCCGGCGGGACCCGCCGACGCCGAAGCGCTGGCCCAGGTGCATGTGACCGCCTGGCGCGAAACCTACCGCGGCCTCCTGCCCGACGCCTTCCTGGCCCGGATGAGCGAGGTCCGGACCGCCCGCCGCTTCCGCTACGAGCTGACCCGCCCCGGCCCGCACGACGTGGTGCTGGCGGCGCTCAATCCCTACGGCGTCTTCGGCTATGTCGCCGGCGGCCCCTCGCGCCATCGCGTCGAGGGCGAGGCGGAGATCAACACCCTCTACATCCTGCGCGCCGCCCAGGGCCGCGGCGTCGGCCGGCGGCTGCTGACGGACGCCGTGCGCGTGCTCGCGGCGCACGGCGCGCAGTCGCTGGTGATCTCGGTGCTGGCCGACAACGCGCCGGCCCGGGGATTCTACGCGCGCCTGGGCGGCAGGGCCGACCCCCCGGCGCAGCGCGCCGGCCCGGGCGGGTTGGTGTCGGAGGTCGACTACCGCTGGGCGGACCTTGGGCGGTTGATCGGCTGACGCCGGAACGCCCCCTCTGTCTCGCTGCGCGAGCCACCTCCCCCGCTTCGCTTACGCCGCCTCCGGCGCCGCGCTGGTCAGGGCCACGAACACGTCCTCCAGGTCCGGATCCTCAGTGGAGATGTCCTTGATGTGCAGGCCCGCGGCGCGGATCGCCGCCAGCACCTGCTCGACGCTGGACTGGCCGGTGCGGTAGCTGACCGAGAAGCCGCCCGCCTTGGTGAGCCGGGTCTCGAAACCGGGCAGGACCGGGGCCGCGCTCACCGGCGCGTCCGGCGTCACCAGCACGTGGCGCGTGTCCATCCGGCGCAGCAGGGTCCCGGTCGGCTCGCAGGCCACCACCTGGCCACGGTTGACGATGGCGATCTGGTCGCAGAGCTCCTGGGCCTCCTCCAGGTAGTGGGTGGTGAGCAAGATGGTCACGCCCCGCTTGTTCAGCTCGACCACATAGCTCCACAGCTGGCGGCGCAGCTCGACGTCGACGCCGGCCGTCGGCTCGTCGAGGATCAGCACCGGCGGGTTGTGCACCATCGCCTTGGCGACCATCACCCGCCGCTTCATGCCCCCCGAGAGCTGGCGAACATAGGCGCCCGCCTTGTCGGCGAGGCCGAGCGCGGTCAAGAGCTCCATGGTGTGGCGCTCCTTCGGCGGCACCGCGTACATGCCGGCGGCCACCTCGAGGGCCTCGCGCGGGGTGAAAAAGGGATCGACCGCAATCTCCTGAGGCACCACGCCGATCGCGGCGCGTGCGTCCCGCGGTCGCTCGTCGATGTCGCGGTTCCAGATCAGCACCTTGCCGGAGGTCTTCTTGGTCAATCCGGAGAGGATGTTGATGAAGGTCGACTTGCCCGCGCCGTTCGGCCCGAGGAGGCCGAAGATCGCGCCGCGGGGGATCGCCAGGTCGACGCCGCGCAGGGCGTGCATCTGCGGGGTGGTCTTGGTCGCTGCATAGGTCTTGACGAGGCCGCGGGCCTCGATGGCGTAGTCAGGCAGGGTCATCGAACGGCCATGGAAGGTTGTTGGGCAGCCTCGCTTCCGCCGGTCGCGATTGACGACGAAAGGCGCGCTCGCATACCTAGGCGCGCGTCGCGTCCGCGCCAAGCGGCCGAGCGGCATCTGAAGAGGCGTGGAATGGCTCGCGGAGTTCGCAACAAAGGCGTCGAGGCCCAGGCGCGGCCGTCCCTCACCCCCGACCTGCCGGCGCCGGAAGTCATTCCGGTCAAGTCCGGCCGCGTCGCCTGCGACGGTGTCGGCGGCGTGCTCGGCCACCCGCGCGTCTGGCTGGAGATGGGCGAGGCCGACTTCGTCGAATGCCCCTACTGCGACCGCCGCTTCGTGCTGGCGACGGGCGAAGGCGCAGAAGACGAGCGCCTGGCGCCGGGCGTCTACGAGGGCCCCAGGGGGCACTAATCCCTTCCTTAATTAAGGGAGGGAGCTCACACCCTGAGCGGCATCAGAATGTACTGCACGTCCGCGTCGCCCGGATCCAGCACCAGGGCCGGGTCGTTGGGGCCGCCGAAGCGCAGCTCGGCCATCTGGCCGGAGATCTGGTCGGTGATGTCCATCAGGTAGCGGGCGTTGAACGACAGCTCGAAGGCGTCGCCGTCGTAGTCGATCTCCAGCTCCTCGACCGCCTGGCCGGCCTCCATGTTGCGCACGGTCAGCACCACGCGGCCGCTTTCGATCGCCATGCGCACCGACCGGCTCTTCTCGGCCGAGATGGTGGCGACGCGGTCGATGGCCTGGGCGAACAGCTTGGCGTCGACGCGGACGATGCGGTTGTTGTCCTTCGGGATCACCCGGCTGTAGTCGGGAAAGTTGCCGTCGATGACCTTGGAGGTCAGGGCCGCGCCGTTCAACTCGAAGCGCACCTTCTGCGGGCTAACCGCCAGCTCGACGGTCTCGCCGGCGTCGTCGAGCAGACGGCGCGCCTCGCCGATGGTCTTGCGCGGCACGATCACCCCCGGGGCGCCGGCCGCGCCCTCGGGCGCCGACATCTCGGCGAGCGCCAGGCGGCTGCCGTCGGTGGCGACGGCGCGCAGCTTCTGGACGCCGCCCTCGACCACCGTGTGGACGTAGAGCCCGTTCAGGTAATAGCGGGTCTCTTCGGCGGAGATGGCGAAGCGGGTCTTGTCGATCAGCCGGATCAGGTCGGTGACGTCGACGCTGAGGCGGCCGGCGAGGCCGTCGGCCGACATCACCGGGAAGTCGCCGGCGGGCAGCACCGGCAGGCTGAAGCGCGAGCGGCCGGCCTGGACCATCAGGCGGGGATCCTCGCCGGTGAAGGTCAGGGCCACGTCGGCGCCGTCCGGCAGCTTGCGGACGATCTCATAGAGCGTGTGGGCCGGGGCGGTGATCTGACCCGGCTGGTCGACCTGGGCGAAGGCCTCGTCGATGATCTCCATGTCGAGGTCGGTGGCCGAGAAGGTCAGCCGGTCGCGCTCCGCCGACAGCAGCACGTTCGACAGGATCGGGATGGTGTTGCGCCGCTCCACGGCGCTCTGCACATGCCCCAGCGCCTTCAACAGCGCCGCCCGTTCGATCGTCAGCTTCATGGCCTTGTCCCGCTCGCACATGCGCCGGCGCGCGAATCAGGCGCGGGCGCCCCCCGACTGGAAGGGACTTGGGACATTAGCCAATTTCGCAGGGTGGGGAAGAGGCGGTGGTGAAGCGTTGGTTAACGCCGATCAATCCCTTCCGCTTATGGAGAGGGGACGACCGCCCCCCTCCCCATCGAGGCGGCGACTAGGCCCTGGTGTCCACCGAGCCGCCGCCCTGGTCCTCGTCGTTGGCCGCGTAGGGGTTGGCGGCGGCCGGCGCCGGTTCGGCCTGGGCGCCGGCGACCTTGGCGGCGACCACCACCATGGCCGGACGGACCAGCCGGCCCAAGAGTTCGTAGCCAGGCTGCAGCACCTGGATGACCCCGCCGGCAGCCACGTCGCTGTCGGGCTGCTCCATCATCGCCTGGTGCTTGTGAGGGTCGAACTTCTCGCCCCTGGCCGGGTCGATCTTCTTCAGACCGTTGCGCTCGAAGGCGCCCAGCAGCTCCTTTTCGGTCATTTCGACGCCGACCACGAAGTTCTTCATCGCCGGGTCGGCGGTGTCCGACGGATGGGCCGCGAGCGCGCGGGCGAGGTTGTCGGCGACGCCCAGAAGGTCGCGGGCGAACTTCTGGATGGCGTAGGCGCGGGCGTCGTTGGCCTCGCGCTCGGCCCGCCGCTTGATGTTGTCGGCCTCGGCCGCATAGCGCAGGACCTGCTCCTTGAGGGCGGCCGCCTCGGCGCGCAGCGCGTCGAAGTCGGCGTCGTTGACAGCCTCGGGGTTCGGCGCCTGGGCGTCGGGCGCGGGCGTCTGGTCTTCTGACATGGGTTACGTGGCTCGCGGTTCTTAAGCGTTCATCACCTGGCCAAGCACGCGGGCGGTGTAGTCCACCAACGGGATGATCCGGGCGTAGTTCAATCGCGCGGGGCCGATCACGCCGATCGCGCCCAGCACCCGCTGCGAACCCGTCATATAGGGCGCCGCGATGACAGCGGAACCCGAAAGCGAGAAGAGGCGGGTCTCGGCGCCGATGAAGATGCGCACGCCGGCGCCTTCGCGCACCCCGTCCAGCAGCTGAATCAGCTGCTCCTTCTGCTCCAGGTCCTCGAACAGCGAGCGGACCTTCTCCAGGTCCTCGAGCGCCTCGCGCGCCTCCAGCAGATTGGCGCGGCCGCGGACGATCAGCGCCCGGTCCTCCGCCTCGCCGCCGCTCCAGGCGGCCAGGCCGTCCTCGACCAGGCGGGCGGCGGTCTCGTTCAGCTCCCGCCGCGCGCGGTCCAGCTCCGCGCCGAGGTCGACGCGCGCCTCCACCAGGGTGCGGCCGCGCAGGCGGGCGTTGAGGAAGTTGGAGGCCTCCTGCAGGGCCGAGGGCGTGACGCCCGCGGGCAGGCGGATCAGCCGGTTCTCCACCGTGCCGTCTTCGAAGACCATGATGGTCAGCGTCCGTTCGGCGCCGAGGGCGACGAATTCGACGTGCTTGACGCCGGCGTCGCGGGTCGGCGTGACGACCACCGCCGCCCCCCCGGCCAGGCCCGAAAGGATCGCGCTGGCCTCGTTCAGCGCGTCCTCGTAGTTGCGGCCGTGGGCGCGCAGGCGGGCCTCGATCGAGCGGCGCTCCTCCTCGCCGACGTCGCCGACCTCCAGGAGGCCGTCGACGAACAGCCGAAGGCCCGCGTGCGTCGGCAGGCGGCCGGCGCTGACGTGCGGCGCGCCCAGGAGGCCCAGCTGCGTCAGGTCCTGCATGGTGTTGCGGATCGAGGCCGGCGACAGCAGCAGCCCGGTCTTCGACAGGGTGCGCGAGCCGACCGGCTCGCCCGTCTCCAGATAGCTCTCGACGATGCGACGGAAGATATCCCTCGCCCTTTCGTCGAGCTCGGCCAACGAGGGCCCGCGGGCGAAGATCGGGGTGTTCACGTCAGCGTGCGGCGTCGTCGGTCTGTGTGCGCCCATGGACTGGACCTGTGCGATCTAGGATAAGCCCGGCCTTCCAGCTTGCAAGCCGCCTCACGATTCTCAGGAGTTTCCTCCATGCGCCCGTCCGAACGCCTGGCCGACGTCCTTCGGCCCGTCACGCTGGAGGTGGGCGTCAACCGCTACGCCGAAGGCTCGTGCCTGGCGAGCTTCGGCCACACCAAGGTGCTGGTGACCGCCAGCCTGGAAGAGGGCGTGCCGCCGTTCCTGCGCGGGCGCGGCCAGGGCTGGGTCACCGCCGAATACGGCATGCTGCCCAGGGCCACCCACACCCGCGGCCGGCGCGAGGCGGCGCAGGGCAAGCAGTCCGGCCGCACCCAGGAGATCCAGCGGCTGATCGGCCGCTCGATGCGCGCCATCGTCGACCTGAAGGCTCTGGGCGAGCGGCAGATCACCCTGGACTGCGACGTGATCCAGGCCGACGGCGGCACCCGCACCGCGGCGATCACCGGCGCCTGGGTCGCGCTTCGGCTGGCCACCCGCCACCTCCTGGAAGAGGGCCTGATCACCGCCGACCCGATCCTCGACCAGGTGGCGGCGATCAGCTGCGGGGTGTTCAACGGAACCCCGGTGCTGGACCTCGAGTACGAGGAGGACTCCAACGCCGAGGCCGACGCCAACTTCGTCCTGACCGGCAAGGGCGACATCGTCGAGATCCAGGCCACCGGCGAGAAGCGCGGCTTCAGCGAGGGCGAGTTCGAGGCCCTGTTCGCGCTCGCCCGCAAGGGCATCGGCGAGCTGTGCGCCGCGCAGCGGGCGGCGACGGGCGGCTAAAGCTCGTCCTCGGGCTCCTCGGCCGGCCCCGGCTCGTAGACCAGCAGGTCGCCGGGCTGGCAGTCGAGTTCGCGGCAGAGCGCGGCCAGCGTCGAAAAGCGCACCGCGCGGGCCCTGCCGGCCTTCAGGATCGACAGGTTGGCGACCGTCACGCCGACGCGGTCCGCCAGCTCGGTCAGCGACATCCGGCGGTCGATCAGGATCCGGTCGAGGCTCACGCGGATGGGCATGAAAGAAGGCGGTCCGCCTGGATGTTAGATCGTCAGTTCCGCTTCGCGGCGCAGGCGCGCGCCCTCGCGGAACACCTCCGCCAGGACGAACACCACCAGCACGGAGAACCAGGCGGTCAGGCTGAAGCTGGCGTGCGCGTCGCGCACCCAGGGCAGCCAGGCGCTGATCCCCACGACCGCGTAGCGTCCAAGCTCGAGCGCCGCAAGCATGCCGCCGATCAGGCGCAGGCGATTGACGTTCTCCGGCTGGAACGGATCGCCGGCGGTGAGGGTGACGAAGATCCGCCGAAGCGCGCCGATGATCACCAGCACGATCGCCGTGTAGAGGCAGCCGGCCAAGAGACCGCCGAAGATCAGCGGCGCGCGCTCGGCGTAGCGTGCGCCTTCGGCGAAATGCGCATTGGCCAGCAGCGAGGGGTTGAAGGCGAACAGCAGGGCCGCCAACGCCAGGAGGGCCGAGCCGCCGGCGCCTATGACCAGGGCCGCATAGACGACATCCAGGATGATCTTCAGGAAGCTGGAAACCGAACCCGGACCCAAGGCGCGCATCAGACCCCTTTCCCTCGCCGGCCGCCCGCCGCGCCCGGCGATCCGGGCGGCTCGGGGCGAACGCCTGGGGACAGCCTAGTGGATCAGGCCGCCCGTCGCGACCAAGCGACATCGCTCCACGTCGATAATCAACAGCAGCGCGCGGAGGCGCTATGGTCCGCCGCGAAGAGGAGCACAACCCATGGCCCTGACGCTCGAGCCCGACGCGAAGCTGCTGGTGGCGACCCACAATCCGGGCAAGGCGCGCGAGCTGGCCGAGATCCTGGAGAACCGGTTCCAGCTGATCACCGCCGGCGATCTCGGCCTGGCCGAGCCGGAGGAGACCGAGACGACCTTCGTCGGCAATGCGCTGCTCAAGGCCCGCGCCGCGGCCGAGGCCGGCGGCCTGCCGGCGCTGGCCGACGACTCCGGCCTGTCGGTGGCGGCGCTGGACGGGGCGCCGGGAGTCTATTCCGCGCGGTGGGCCGGGCCCGGCAAGGACTTCTCGGTCGCCATGGACAAGGTGGCCGAGCGCCTGGAGGAGACCGGCAGCGAGGATCGCGCCGCCTGGTTCACCTGCGCGCTGGCGATCGCCTGGCCGGACGGGCCGGCGGTGGTCGTCGAGGGCCGCGTCGACGGGACGCTGGTCTTCCCGCCCCGCGGGAGCCGCGGCTTCGGCTACGACCCGATCTTCATCCCGCAGGGGTACGATCTGACGTTCGCCGAGATGGAGACCGCCGCCAAGGACGCCATGAGCCACCGCGCGCGGGCGTTCGCGAAGTTGAAGGCCGCGCTCTGGTGATCGCCGCCCCGCCGCTCGGGGTCTACGTCCACTGGCCCTACTGCGCGCACATCTGTCCGTACTGCGACTTCAACGTCTATCGCGCGCGGCGGCCGGAGGAACCGGCGGCGCTGGCGCGCGCGATCGTCGCCGACCTGGCGGCCCAGGCGGCGCTGACCGGCCCCAGGACCCTGGTCTCGGTGTTCTTCGGCGGCGGCACGCCCTCGCTGATGGACCCGCTCTGGGTCGGCGAGATCGTCGCGGCGGCGTGCAGGCTCTGGACGCCCGCATCCGACCTGGAGATCAGCCTGGAGGCCAATCCCACCGACGGCGAGGCCCGGCGGTTCGAGGCCTTCGCCGCCGCCGGCGTCAGCCGGCTGTCGCTCGGCCTGCAGGCGCTGGACGATCAGTCCCTGGCCTTCCTCGGCCGCAACCATGACGCGGCCACGGGCCTGCGCGCGGCGAAGGCGGCGGCGCGGACCTTCCCGCGGCTGTCGCTCGACCTGATCTACGCCCGTCCCGGACAGACGCCCGAGACCTGGACCTCGGAGCTGCGTCAGGCCGTGGCGCTGGGCGCGGAGCATCTGTCGCCCTATCAGCTGACCATCGAGCATGGCACCGCCTTCGACCGGGCGGTGCGTCGCGGCCGGTTCACGCCGGCCGACCCGGAGCTGGGCGCCGTGCTCTACGAGACCACCCAGACGGTGCTGGAGGCCTGCGGCTTCACCGCCTACGAAGTCTCCAACCACGCCCGCGGCGAGGCGGCCCGCTCGCGGCACAACCTCGTCTACTGGCGGGGCTCGGACTACGTCGGTGCAGGCCCCGGGGCGCATGGCCGGATAAGCCGCGGCGGCGCGCGGCTCGCCACCGTCGCGGCCCAGCGCCCGGCCGACTACATCGCCCGCGTCGCCGAGCATGGAACCGGCTTCGCCGAGCAGGAGATCCTGAGCCCGCTGGAGGCCGCCGAGGAGCGGGTCTTGAGCGGTCTGCGGATCGCGGAAGGCGTGGCCTTCGCCGAGCTCGCCGCGCTCGACCTCTCGCCGAGCCGGATCGCCGACCTGACCGGGCTGGGGCTGCTCGCCCACGACCCGCAGCGGCTGCGCGCGACGCCCGCGGGACGCCTGGTGCTCGATCGGCTGACCGCCGACCTGTTGACCTGAGCCGCGCAAGACGCGAAGCCAGGCCGATGGCGCGCCCCCTGCCCCCGCCGATGCTCGACGATGCGCCGCTGGCGCCGGGCCTCTATGTCGTGGCCACGCCGATCGGCAACCTGCGCGACATCACCCTTCGCGCGCTCGACGTGCTCGCCGGCGCGGACCTGGTGCTGGCCGAGGACACGCGGGTGGGCGGCAAGCTGCTCTCCGCGTTCGGCCTCTCCAACAGGCTGGAACGCTACGACGAGCACGCCGCCGAGCGGGCGCGGCCGAAGGCGATGGCGACGCTGGCCGAGGGCGGCCGCGTGGCGCTGATCTCCGACGCCGGCACGCCGCTGGTGTCCGACCCGGGCTTCCGGCTGGTGCGCGAGGCCACCGAGGCCGGCCACCGGGTCTATCCGATCCCCGGCGCCTCGGCGCTCCTGGCCGGCCTCTCGGCGGCCGGACTGCCGACGGACCGCTTCCTGTTCGCGGGCTTCCCGCCGCCGAAGAGCGCCGCGCGCCGCACCTTCCTGGAAGAGCTCGCCGGGATCCGCGCCACCCTGGTGTTCTTCGAGGGCGGCTCGCGGCTGGCCGACAGCCTGGCCGACATGGCCGCGGTGCTCGGCGAGCGCGAGGCGGTGGTCTGCCGCGAGCTGACCAAGCTCTACGAGACCATCGTCCGCGGGCCGCTCGGGCGGCTGGCGGCGGATCCGCAGTTCGAGGCCCCCAAGGGCGAGATCGTCGTGCTGGTTGGCCCCGGCCGTGAAACCGAGGCGACGGCCGCCGACGCCGACGCCGCCCTCGCCGAGGCGTTGAGCCGCCTGAAGCCCGCCGACGCCGCCGCCGAGGTCGCCAAGGCGCTGGGCTTGCCGCGCCGCGACCTCTACAAGCGGGCGCTTTCCCTCAAGGACCGTGGATGAAGACCGCGCGCGCCATGCGCGGGGCGGCGGCGCGCAGGTCCGGCCGCCGCGGCGAGGTGCTGGCCGCGCTCTGGCTGATGGCCAAGGGCTACCGCATCCTGGGCTTCCGCCTGCGCACGCCGCAGGCCGAGATCGACCTCCTGGCGATCCGTGGCCGAACGCTGGCGGTGGTCGAGGTCAAACGTCGCACCGACCTGCTCACCGCGCTTGAGACCGTCAGCCTCGACCAGCGCGAACGCCTGCGGCGCGCGGCGGCCGCCGTCGCCGCCCAGCGGCCGGCGCTGGCGGGTGCGTCGGTTCGCCTCGACCTCATGGCCCTCGCGCCCGGACGCCTTCCTATGCATATTCCTGACGCTTGGAAGGGCGCCTGAGAGAGGCATGACGCGAGAAGAAGCAGAAGACTGCCTGCTGGAGGCCGGCGCCGCCACGGACGGGGAGTTCCCCCTGCTCGAGGCCGCGATCGCCTGCGCCATCCATGAGGACCCCACGCGCGACCCGCAGATCGCGCGCGACCTCGCCGCTGCGGGCGTCGAGCGGCTGACCCAGCGCCTGAAGCGCGAGAGCATCGAGGAGGCCCTGGCAGAGGCCATGGCCGGCGACCTCAGCCTCGCCGGCGACCTCTTCACCCACGACGATCCCGAGAACGCCGACATCATCTCGGTGAGCACGCGCCGCCGCGGGCTGGCGGTCAGCCTGGGGATCTTCTACCTGCACGCCGCGCGGCGCTGCAGCCTCACCGTCCAGGGCGTCGACTTCCCGGGCCATTTCCTGCTGCGCATCGAGACCGAGGAAGGGCCGCTGGCGCTCGACCCGTTCAGCGAGGGCCGGGTGGTGCTGCCCTCGGAGCTCACGCGGCGGGCGCTGCACGCGGGCCTGACGCCGAACGTCGCCGACCGGCTGGACCGGCTGATGGCGCCGGTCAGCGACCGGGCGGTGCTGGTGCGGCTGCAGAACACCATCTACGCGCGGGCCTCGGCCGCCCGCGACTTCGCCCGCGCCGAGCGCGCGGCGCTGCGGCGGGCCCTGCTCGATCCACAGGACCATCGGCCGTGGCTCGACGTCGCCGCCGCGCGCGAGGGCCAAGGCGCGCTCGCCG
>NZ_DATELG010000112.1:0-9593 GCF_035276905.1 Phenylobacterium sp.
TCGCCCAGGAGTACGGCTACTTCGAGATGAAGGCCCAGCTGCCGGCGGGCCAGGGCCTGTGGCCGGCCTTCTGGCTGATGCCCACCGACGGCTCGTGGCCGCCGGAGCTGGACATCATGGAGGTGCTCGGCAACGACCCGAGCAAGCTCTATACGACGGTCCACACCAACCAGACCGGCTCGCACACCATGTCGAGCCAGGGCGAGGCGGTGGCGGACATGTCGAGCGGCTACCACACCTATGCGGTGGACTGGGAAGCCGACAAGATCACCTTCTACTTCGACAACAAGCAGGTCTACCAGGTCGACACCCCGGCGGACATGCACAAGCCGATGTACATGATCGCCAACCTGGCGGTCGGCGGCAGCTGGCCCGGCTACGTCGACGGCACCACCCCGCTGCCGGCGAACATGAACATCGACTACATCCGCGCCTACGACTCCAACCCGTACACCAACGGCGGCGCGGTGGCGGACACCGGCACGACCGGGTCGACAGGCTCCACCGGCGGCTCTTCGGCGCCCGTGAGCACGAACACCCTCACCGGGACCGCGGGCGCGGACAGCCTGACGGGCTCGGCCGACGTCGCCAACCACATCCGCGGCTGGGCGAGCAACGACGTGATCGTCGGCGGCAACCAGTTCAACGACATCAACGGCAACAAGGGCGACGACACCATCGTCGGCAAGTCGACGGTCGGCGACTGGCTGCTCGGCGGCCAGGGCAACGACCAGATCGACGCCACCGCCTCCACCGGCCACAACCTCCTCAACGGCAACCTCGGGAACGACACGCTCTCGGGCGGGGCGGGCGGCGACACGCTGCGCGGCGGCCAGGGCGACGACGTGATCCACGCCGGCACCGGCAACGACTGGATCTCGGGCGACCTGGGCAACAACACCATCTTCGGCGGCCAGGGGAACGACACGTTCCACGCCAGCGCCGGCCACGACACCATCAACGGCTGGCACGCGGGCGACCACGTGCAGGTGGATGCGGGCGTGACCTACCAGGTCACCCAGGTGAACGCCGACGTGCACATCACCTTCTCGAACGGCGGCGAGATCGACCTGCTCAACACCCAGCAGACGTCGCTGCAGTCGGGCTGGATCATCTGACGCACAAGGCGCCTATGCTTTTCCGCCGGTTCGGCGCCTTCTCGAGGGCCGGGCGGGGCAATGCAGAGCAACACGGAGCGGTCGGGCGCTTGCGCCTGACCGCTTTGTGCTGTCCCGGGCTTCAGCTGCGGGCGTAGGCGTCCTCGAAGCGGACGATGTCGTCCTCGCCCAGGTAGGGACCGGACTGCACCTCGATCAGGTTCAGCGGCACCTTGCCGGGGTTGGTGAGACGGTGCGTCGAGCCCAGCGGGATGTAGACGCTCTCGTTCTCGGCCAGGAGCCGGGTCTCGCCGTCGAGGTGGACCTCGGCGGTGCCGTTCACCACCACCCAGTGCTCGGCGCGGTGGAAGTGCTTCTGCAGCGACAGCCTGTGGCCTGGGTTGACGGTGATCTGCTTGACCTGGAAGCGCTCGCCCTCGGTCACGCCCTCGTACCAGCCCCACGGCCGGTAGACCCGCCGGGTCTGGACGGCGGCGCCGTGGTTGGAGGCGCGCAGCCGCTCGACCACCGTCTTGACGTCCTGGTCCTTGTGCCGCTTGGCCACCAGGACCGCATCGGCGGTGGCCACGACGATCAGGTCCTCGACGCCGACGGTGGCGATCAGCGGGCCCTCGGTGCGCAGGTAGGAGCCGCGGGTGTCGACGGCGAGGGTGTCGCCGATCTCGACGTTGCCCGCGCCGTCGCGCTCGGCCAGCTTCCAGAGCGCCGACCAGGCGCCCACGTCGCTCCAGGCGAAGCTGGACGGCACCACCGCGGCGCGCGCGGTCCGCTCCATCACCGCATAGTCGATCGAGATCGACGGGCTCTTGGCGAAGGCCTCCGGGTCGAGCCTGAGGAAATCCATGTCGCTCTTGGCGACGTCCAGCGCTTCGCGCACCGCGGCCAGCACCGCCGGCTCGTGCGCCTCCAGCTCGGCGATCACGGCCTCGGCCGGCAACAGGAAGATGCCGCTGTTCCACGAATAGCGGCCGTCGGCCAGATAGCCTTCCGCGGTGGCAAGGTCCGGCTTCTCGACGAAGGCCTCCACCCGCCGCGCCGCGCCGTCCAGCACCTCGCCGGCGCGGATATAGCCGTAGCCGGTGGCGGGACTGTCGGGCTGAATGCCGAACAGCACCAGCGCGCCCGCACGCGCCGCGGCGCTGCCGGCCTCGATCGCGTCGAGGAAGCCCGCCGGGTCCGGCACGGCATGGTCGGCCGGCATCACCAGGATCAGCGCGTCCGGGGCCGTGCGCGCCGCGATCAGGGCGGCGGCGGCCACGGCCGGGGCGGTGTTTCGCGCCACGGGCTCCAGCACGATGGTCGGCTGGGTCTGGCCGATCTCGCGCAGCTGTTCGGCGATGACGAAGCGGTGCTCGGCGTTGGCGATCACGGTGACCGGGTGGAACAGGGCCGGATCGGCGACCCTGAGCGCGGTCTCCTGCAACATGGTCCGCGGCCCGGCCAGCGGCAGCAGCTGCTTGGGAAAGCTCTCGCGCGACAGCGGCCACAGCCGCGAGCCCGAGCCGCCCGACAGGATCACCGGAAAGATCTTCGCCGACATGGCGCCTCCTTGGCCCGCGCCCCAACGGGCAGGACATGATGACCACCTTCTCATAACGGGAAGTTCGCGGTCTGGCGAAGGCGCCCGACAACGGCTCCAACCAAATGATCGCAAATGCCGCGCAACGGGTGACCTGCGCAGTCGGGCTCGGCTATCACAGCGCGAATTCTGCCATTGGAGCCCCATGACCGGCCAATTCCCCACACTCGCCGCCGCGGCCTCCTGGCACGCGGCCTGGCTGGAGGAGGCGGCGTTGCCGCTGTGGGCCGTGGCCGGCGTCGACGGACTGCGCGGCAGCTTCCAGGAGGCGCTGACGCCGGAGGGCGAGCCGCGGCCCGCACCCCGCCGCAGCCGGGTGCAGACCCGGCAGATCTGGGTCTATGCGACCGCCGCGGCGGCGGGGTTGGGCGATCCTGGCCATGCCGCGCTCGCGCGGCGCGCCTACGGCTTCTACGGCGCGCATTACCGGCGCCCCGACGGGCTGTTCGCCCGCCTGGCCGACGTCGAGGGCGAGCTCCTCGATTCGACGGGGGCGCTTTACGAGCAGGCCTTCGCCCTGCTCGCCATGTCCGCCCTGGAGCAACTGGAGCCGGGCGGTTTCGAGCCCGACGCACTCGCCTTGCGCATGGCGCTGGACTCGATGCGCCACGCGGCCGGCGGCTTCCGCGAGGTCGGCCCGCAGCCGTTCCAGGCCAACGCCCACATGCATCTGCTCGAGGCGGCGCTGGCGTGGGAGGGCGCCGGGGCGGACGGCGGCTGGAACGTGCTCGCCGACGAGATCGCCGAGCTGGCGCTGGCGCGGTTCGTCGCTCCACCCGCCGGCGTGTTGCGCGAATTCTTCGACGCCGACTGGAACCCCCTGGAGGACGCTGCGGGCGGACTGGTGGAGCCAGGCCATCAGTTCGAATGGGCCTGGCTGCTGCACCGCTGGGGGCGGGCGCGGGGGCGGGAAGACGCGGCGGAGGCGGCGAGGCGGCTCTACGCCACGGGCCTCACCGGCGTCGAGGCGAGCTCGGGAATCGTCGTCAACGCGCTCTGGTCGGACCTTACGGTGCGCGACGCCGGCGCGCGGCTGTGGGGCCAGACGGAATATCTGAAGGCGGCGCTGCTCTTCGGCGACGAGCCGGAGGCCTTGCGCGCCGCCGGCGGCCTGGCGACCTATCTGCAGACGCCTTGCCGGGGGACCTGGCGCGACAAGCGCACGGCGGACGGCGGCTTCGTCGCCGAGCCGGCGCCGGCGACCTCGTTCTACCACCTGCTGGGCGCGATCCTGCCGCTGTCGGCTCGACCATTCGCAGCCGAAGTGGATGCCGGTTCGGCGTAGCGAATGGTCTTGCTTCAAAGACTTATGAGCGTTCGGCGGTTCGTTCGAACCGCCGAACGCGGGCTTAAGGCTCGTCGCCGGACTTGGCGCAGCCCTGCCTCAGCACGTCGCGCTTCGGGGCGGAGACCCGGAACAGGGCGTAGCGGGTCCAGCGGCTGCGGCCGCCCGCGCGGTCGATGATCCCCAGCGGCTGGACGACGCCGAAACAGCGCTGCAACTCGACGGCCTTCAACCGTCGCTCGAGGTCGAGCACCAGGCCGGGACCGGAGAGGTCGGCGGACGCCTGCCAGCCGAAATAGCGGTCGCGGTCCTGGATCTGCACGACCGGTGCGCGGACGGCGCCGGCGAAGTCCAACTGGGCGGCCACGCCATAGCTTAGGACGCCGACCCAGGCCGCTCCCTGGGCGCGGCGTTCGGCCTCCACCGCGCGGGCGAAGGCCGGCCAGCCGCGCAGATGCAGCGCCGGGTCGGACGGGCCGAGCCGCGGCCAGGGCGTGGCTAGGTGCGCGAGCAGCAGGGCGGAGAGGCCGAGGCCGAGCGCCGGGACCGCGCGGCGCATCCAGACGGGCCCGCTCTCCGCGGCGAAGGCGGCGGCCAGGGCCAGCGCGCCGAAGGCGGGGACCGGCCAGTGGCCCTGCACCCGGTCGTGCAGGCTGTGGACCGTCAGGTAGAGCAGGAAGGGCGCGGCGACCGCCAGCGGCAGCAGCACCCGCGGCGCGTCCGCAGTCCTGCGGTCCCGCCACGCCCGCGCCGTCCCCCGCGCCGCGAAGACGGCGAGCAGGGGATTGAGCAGCAGGAACTGGGCACCCAGAAACTCCGGCGCGTCGGCCAGGTGCAGGCCGTGGCCGCCCACCCGGCCGAACTGCTTGTCGAAGGTCAGCCAGCCGTGGGTCGCGTTCCAGGCCACGTTGGGCGCGAAGGCCAGCAGGGCCAGCGCCGCCGCCAGCCAAGGCCAGGGCCGCTTCAGCTCGGCGAGGCCGCGCGGCGTCGCCAGGAGCCACATGAACACCCCGGGCGCGAGGAACAGGCCCGAGTATTTGGACAGGCAGCTGAGGCCCGCGGCCAGGCCCGCGCCCAGCCACCAGCGCCCGTCGCCTCGCTCCCAACGCCTGGCGAGGCACCACAGGGACAATGTCCAGAAGAGGCACGCCGGCGTGTCGGGCGTGGCCAGCAAGCCGCCGAGCGCCACGGTGAAGGTCGCATTGTACCAGAGCGCCGCGCGCTCCGCCGTCGCCTGGGCCAGGCCCAGCCGGCGCGCCAGGTCGCCCACCAGCCAGGTGGTCAGGCCGGTGGCCAGGGTGGGCAGCAGGCGCGCACCCAGCGCCGTGTCGCCGGCCACGAGCTCGCCCAGCCGGATCCACCAGGCGATCATCGGCGGATGGTCGAGGTAGCCGGCCTGCAGGTGCTGGGCCCACAGCCGGTAATAGGCCTCGTCCTCGGTCAGCGGGATCAGTCCGGCGGCCAGGAGCCGCACGGCCGTGAGGCCGGCGGCGATCAGGACCAGGCGGCCGCGCGCTGCGCCTGCGCCGGGGTTCACCACACCGCTCTGGAGGTGGTGACGTAGTTCCAGGCCGCGGCGACCACGGCGCCGGCGACGCCCGCCACCCACCACGCCGGCCCACGCTCATAGACCATGGTGGCGACGGCGACGTTGGCGGCCAGCGGGATGCTGCACAGGAAGACGAACTTGAAGTAGCCGCTCACCAGGCCGAAGCCGCGCTTACGCCGGTCGCGGTAGGTGACCGCGTTGTTGATCAGGTAGTTCCAGGTCATCGCGCCGAGCGCCGCACTGGTCTGCGCCCCCGAGAAGCCCAGAGGCAGCATCGAACGCAGGATGGCCATGTGGACGACGAGGCCGCTGGCGCCGACGATGGCGAACATCAGAAAGCGCGGCGAGATCGCGTCGCGGGTGAACTTGGCGGTCAGCAGGCCCAGGTACTGCACGACCACCCCGTTATCGAGCTTGCTGGTCCCGGCCTCGCGGGCGCGGAACTGGTAGGGCAGCTCGATGAAGCGCGGCGGCCTGTCCTGGCAGGCGACGATGTCGAACAGGACCTTGAAGCCGGCGGTGTCGAGCTTCGAGGCGACGGCCTCGACCAGCTCGCGGCGCAGCATGAAGAAGCCGCTCATCGGATCGGTGAGGGGAACCCGCAGCACCTTCTGGCCCAGCCAGTTGGCGAAACGGCTGCCGGCTTCACGCGTGGCGCCCAGGGCCGAGGCGTCGGCCTCCGGACCGCCGACATAGCGGCTGCCCACGACCAGTTCGGCGCGGTCCTCGGCCAGCGCCGCCAGCATCTTGGGCAGCAGGCGCTCGTCGTGCTGCATGTCGCCGTCCATCACCGCGACGAAGGGCGCAGCCGAGGCCATGACGCCCTCGATCACCGCGCCGGCCAGGCCACGGCGGCCGATCCGGTGCAGACATTCCACCCGGCTGTCGAGGGCGGCGATCGCCTTCACCACGCCGGCGGTGTCGTCCGGCGAATCATCGTCGACGAAGATCACCTGCCATTCGACGCCGGCCAGGGCTGCCTCGAGCTTGCGGACCAGGGGCTTGACGTTGGCCGCCTCGTTGAAAGTCGGAACGACGACCGTGAGCTCCAGGGGGCGGGCAGGGACGGCGGCTGCATCCGTCCAGCGATCGGCTCGGTCCGCTTGGGTCTGCGGCAAGTACGGCTCCTGGGCGTCAACAGGCGACCCCGACGAGCCTGCGGTCGTCGGCGGTCGGACAAAACCGCAACCCGAGGGCGTTGTCGAGGCGGCAGAAAGCCTCTCTATCCCGGAAAGGCTAGGGCCTGATTAAGGCCCTTAGGCGGGCTGCAGCGCATCGGCGTGCAGCCGCTGCAGGCGGTCGACCTCGGCCTTCGAGCCCAGCATGACCGAGACGCGCTGGTGCAGCGAGACGGGCTTGGCGTCGAGGGTCGGGCCGAAGCCGTCGAACGAGGCGCCGCCGGCCTGCTCGACCAGCAGCGCCATCGGGTTGGCTTCGTACATCAGGCGCAGCTTGCCAGCCCGGTTCGGCTCGCGCGCGTCCCACGGATAGAGGAAGACGCCGCCGCGCATCATGATCCGGTGCACGTCGGCCACCATCGAGGCCACCCAGCGCATGTTGAAGTTCTTGCCCCGCGGACCGGTCTCGCCGGCCAGGCAATCCTCGACGTACTGGCGCACTGGGGCCGCCCAGTGGCGCATGTTCGAGGCGTTGATGGCGAATTCCTTGGTCTCCGGCGGGATGGCCGCGGCCTCGTTGACCTCCAGCCACTGGGCGGTGACCGGATCCAGGGTGAAGACGCGCACGCCGGCGCGCAGCGTCAGGACTAGCGTCGTCTGGGGCCCGTAGACCACATAGCCTGCGGCGACCTGGTTGCGGCCCGGCTGCAGGAAATCGGCCTCAATCGGCTCGCGCTCGCTTGCCGAGGTCGGGGCCGGCAGGATCGAGAAGATGGTGCCGATCGAGACGTTGACCTCGATGTTGCTGGAGCCGTCGAGCGGGTCGAACAGCAGAAAGAAGCCGCCGTCGGGTCCGAGCTTCCGGACCGGGTGGATGCCTTCCATCTCCTCCGAGCCTATGGCGACGAGGCGCGCGGCCGGCGCGCAGGCCTCGAGCAGGATCTCGTTGGAGATGACGTCCAGCTTCTTCTGCACCTCGCCCTGGACGTTCTCGCTCTCCAGCGCGCCCATGATGTCGCCGGCCGCGCCCCTGCGCACCGCCGCGCTGATTCGCTCGCAGCCCCCCGTGAGCGCCAGCAGCAGGTCGACCAGGCTCGGATCCGCGCCGGATTGCGCGAGATACTGGCCAAGCGTGACGGTCATCTAAGCTCTCTCCTCCACCTGCCCAACCGCCTACATACGGCCAAGGTTCGCGCCACCCGGGCGCAAGTTCGCGATCTTGAAGCATGCGAGACCCGTGTTGGCCAGTCGCGCGGATTACCGCGAATTATCTTTCTCCCTGCATGCTTGCGCGACAGAAGGGGCGTCGCGGTTTGCTACGGTCGCGCCGCATCCGCCATCCGGTCTGGAACCTTAAGGAAACGCCCGCGTGATCGCCGCCGCGCTCGCCGCCCTGTCGCTCAACCTTCCCGCGCCCGAGCTTCCCGACCTTCCGCCGATCCGGCGCGACCCGCAGATCACCTACCTCGACCGGTCGGGCGCGGTGCTGGGCGTCCGCGGCGGCCGCTACGCCCCGCCGGTGAACCTGGCGCGCCTGCCGCCCTACGTCCCGGCGGCCTTCGTCGCCGTCGAGGACCGGCGGTTCTACGAGCACGACGGCTTCGATCCGCGCGGGATCGCCCGGGCCATCGTCAGCGACCTGACCCGCGGTCGCGCCGCCCAGGGCGCCTCGACCATCACCCAGCAGCTCGCGCGCAACCTCTATCTCAGCTCCGACCGCACCCTGCAGCGCAAGGCGGACGAGCTGCTCTATGCGATCCAGCTGGAGCGGACCTATTCGAAGCAGCAGATCCTCGGCCTGTATCTCAGCCGGATCTACTTCGGCTCCGGCGCCTACGGGATCGAGGCGGCGTCCCAGCGCTACTTCAACAAGCCGGCCGCGAAGCTGACCCTGCGCGAGGCCGCGATGCTGGCGGCCATCCCGAAGTCGCCGACCGGCTATGACCCCGCCGACCATCCGGAGGCGTCCGCCCAGCGCTCGCGGCTGGTGCTCGACGCCATGGTCGAGACCGGCGCCATCACGCCGGCCCAGCGGGCCAAGGCGCTGGCCCAGACGCCGAAGGTCTATGTAAATCCGCCGAACGACGCGGCGCAGTACTTCCTCGACTGGCTGGACGGCGAGACCCGGCGGACCGTCGGCCAGCCGAAGCAGGACTTGGTCGTCGAGACCACCCTGGACGCGGCCTACGAGACCGCCGCGGCCGACGCCGCCCGTGCGTCGGTGGCGCGCTACGCCAAGCAGGGGATCGGCCAGGCGGCGATCGTCTCGGTGGACGGGCAGGGCCGGATCCGCGCCTTCGTCGGCGGGACCGACCATGGCGCCGCCCCGTTCGACCGGGCGGCCGACGCCCGGCGCCAGGCGGGCTCGGCCTGGAAGCCCTTCGTCTATCTGACCGCGCTGGAGGCCGGCATGACGCCGGACAGCCCCGTCGTCGACGAGCCGATCGTCATCGGAACCTGGTCGCCGCGCAATTACGAGGACGGCTATCTGGGCCCGATCACCCTGCAGACGGCGCTCGCCCAGTCGCTGAACACGGTGGCGGCCCGCCTCGCCGACCAGGTCGGGCGGACCAATGTCGCGGCTGTCGCGCGCCGGCTGGGGATCGCCTCGCAGATCAACACCGACCCGGCGATGGCGCTCGGCACGACCCAGGTCTCGCCGCTGGAGATGGCCCAGGCCTATGCCGCCTTCTCCAACGGCGGCCAGCGGGTGACGGCCTATGGGCTGGAGCGGATCCGCACGACCGGCGGGACGGTGGTCTGGCAGCGCCGCCCCGCGGCGCCGGTGCAGGCGATCGCCAATCCGCCGCTCTCCGAGCTGCAGCAGATGATGCGGGCGGTGGTGGGCTACGGCACCGGCGTTCGGGCGCAGATCCCCGGCCGCGACGTCGCCGGCAAGACCGGGACCACCTCCGACTACCGCGACGCCTGGTTCTGCGGCGTC
>NZ_DATELG010000113.1:0-4025 GCF_035276905.1 Phenylobacterium sp.
GACCGAGGCCACGTTCTCCAGATTGGCGGAATAGGTCAGGGCGTCGAGGTTCACCACCTCCCAGCCGTCGGCGACCGCGCGTCGCACCACGGCCGATCCGATGAATCCGGCGCCCCCGGTGATCAGGATCTTCATGCGGTCGGCGACTCCATTTTACAAATCCCACCCAGGTCCATAGAATTCGATGCCCTTCCTGGGCCGACCGGCGCCCTGAAATTCTATTGAATAGACAGCGCAAAACATCACAGCGTTATTAACAGCGGCTCCGTTACGCGCCAATCTGGATACGATCCACGTGCTCGAAACCATCAAAGAAATCATCTTGATTGTAAAAAATTGATGACAGGGCGACCGGACGTTCGCACCGCTCCCGCCCCGGCCAGACGATCACCCACCGTTTGAGCCGGATCGACAGCCGGGGTAGTGGGAGAGCGTCGCACGCCGCCCTTCTTCGCGGCGAAGTGGCGAACGATGCGGAAAGGGGGCGCGTGCTTCTTTCAGCCGCGCGACGCCGAAACGAGGAGATCCTGATGGGCCCATGGTCGAAGCCTACCAATGTAAGGACGCCGCCCGCCGGCAGCAGCAGCACCGCGACGCTCGGCCCCGCCGAGTGGGCCTTGATCGTGAGTCTGGCGGCCTTGGTCCTGCTGGGCGCCGCGGCGGTCTGGTTCAGCCGGTATGAGATCGGCGTCGCCGCCGGCGTTCCAGCCCGGCTCGACCGCTTCACCGGTCAGGTGATCGGCTGCATTCCCGGCCAAGGCTGCCTTGAGTTGGTCCCCGCAGGCGAGCCGCCCCTGCGTAGCGGGGTGGTTCACCGGATCCCTGGCGGCGTTGCGCCCTCAGCGGAAGGCAATGCGACGGCGGCCCCGCCAGCGGCCCAAGGCCCGGCCCCGCAAGCCGCCAAATCCGGCCCGGCCGCTCCCGCCAAGCCGTAGCCAGCGGGACCCGGGCGCGGCGCCGGCCCAAGAGACCGATCGGCACGCCACTTGCCGCGCTCCCGGCATTCTGTCTGGGAGCGTGTCATTTTGGGCGATAGGACAGACACTACGGGGCCGCAAGCTCGCGACCGGCGCGCCTGGCGCCGCATCATCTGGCGCCGACGCTTCACCCACCTCGCCTTGGTCGCGGCGATCACCGGCATCAGCACGCTGGCCGCATCACCGCCGTTCCATCGGACCGGCGACGCCGACGTTCCGCCGAGTGAGGCCGGCGGGGGGGCCCCGGAACCAGGCGCCGGCCCCGGCGGCGCGGCCGGCGGCGGCCAGAACCACACGGCCGATGGTGCTCAGCGCTTCTCCGCGCCCCACCCCACCCCCGCCGACGGGGGAACGTCCGGCGCCAATTTCCCCAGCGAACAGCAGACGCCCCCTGCCTCCGAAAACGTCGGCGGCCACCTGAACGACGCCGTCGAGGGCGGCGCTCACGCCCCCTGGGACGCCCCGCCAGCCTACGGCCCAACGCTGGCCCACTATGCGCCCGGCTTCAGCGCAAACGGCGGCGGACGCAGCGCAGGTGGCGGTGGCGGCGGCGGTGGTGGCGGTGGAGGAGGCGGTGGCGGTGGCGGTGGCGGCTCTTCGCCCGGCGGCGACGCCCCTTCGGTTGATTCCGGCGACCCGTGGGAGCAGACCGGCCCCAGCGGGCCTGGCGGCCCCCGGGAGCCGCCTTACGTCGTCGATCCCGACGAGGGGCCGCATCAACCGGGCGATCCGCAATGGCCGCCAAAGGATTGGCCCCGGTCACCAGGCCAGCCGCTGTCGCCGGCGCCCGAGCCCCAGAGCTGGCTGATGATGATCATGGGGTTCGGTCTGATCGGCGGCGCGCTCCGCGGCCGACGGGACAGGCCGGGTCACATCTACTCGCCGCCTGTGGCGGACTGACCCGGACTGCGGTTTTCGGCGCCGGCCTCGACGGCGACGCCGGCAGGTTCAGGCAGGCGCCCTGTCGGCGGCCACCGCCGGACGCGCGCCTCGGTCGTCCGCCGCCACCGACTCCATCACCCCCCGCAGAAAAGCGATGAGTTCGGTCGGCTCGGTCGTCGCCTTGACCCGCGGCCGCTGGCGGGCGACGGCGAGCGCCTCGCGCAGATCCTCGACGGTGTCGGCCCGCATCGCCAGCCCGCGCTTCTGGAAGGCGTCGACGATCTCCATCTGGTGATCGTCGTAGTGTTCGCCTGCCTTCGCCTGCCGCGGCATGGCGATCACGTGGCAGCCCTGCCGCAGCGCCGTGATCATCGAGCCCGTGCCGCCGTGGCAGACGACGATGGACGCTTCGCGCAGCAAGGCTTGGACCTCGCCGAACGGCAGGGTCTCCGAAACCGACACGCCATCGGGCCGCCGGCCGCCAATGCCGGTCTGTATCGTCACAGCTTCGGAGATCGTTCCGTCCTGGCTCAACTGGGCTACGCTGTCGACCAGCCGATCGAATGGCAGCGTCGCGCCGACGGTTGCGAACAGCAGGTCCCGCTTCGCGGGGCATTCGTCGTCGAGCAGCTTCAGCGGATCGAAGACCTTGGCCTTCGGATAGTATTTCGAAAGGCGCGCGGACTGCACGACGAGGTGATGCGCGAGCGGCCCTGCCAGCCGCCCGAAGAGCGACGGCCGCTCGAACCGCGCGAAGGACTCCACGACGATGATCCGCGCGCCGAGCAGGCGGCCGAACAGCACGACGAAGAAGACCGCCCCGGCGCCCGTGCTGATCACCACGTCGGGACGTTCGCCTAGGATGATGCTGAAGGACTTGAAAGCGCTGGCGACCGCCCGCCGCAGCATTCGCAGCGGAGCCCCAAGCTTGGCCTGTCCCCAGGCGAAGTGCGGCACGAAATGGGTGCGAACGTCGTCACCTAGCGACTGCCCCAGCGCCGTCTCTTCGGTGACGAAGAAATGATCGTGCTCCGACCAGATGGGCTGCAGGTCCAGCAACTGGCGAACATGACCGCCGCCGGACGCCGCAAGACAGAGCTTGAGCCGCCGGCCGGCTCGAGCGGATGCGTCTTCGCGGTCCAACGTAGCGCTGTTACTGCCGACCATCTCCGCCTCTCGGTAGCACCGCGGACAGCTTCACTCGGCGCTGTAAAGGAGTGATGAAGCGGCGATGGACCGGCGTCGCTTGACGACGCGCCCGGCAGCATTGCTGCCCGCCTTTCCAGGGAAGGCATAGGCGACAAACAAGCGCAGGCTTGAGCCTCCTCGGGGCGCCCGGCGCTGCGGCGCCCGCATTCGGGGATTCCCCCGAGCGCGCCCCGCGCCCAGGCGTGCTTGGCTCCCGACCGGGAGGTGCACGCGATGCGGGGCGCGGCGGCGGCGGTCTTGGGGTTCGCACTGGCCCTCTTTACCGGCGCCATGGCGCAGGCCGAGCCGGTCCGGCTGCCGACGGTCGAGTGGACGCTCCACGTGCTGCCCAACGGCCTGAAGGTCTACAGCGTGCCGGACGCCACGCGCACCGACGTCAGCGTGCAGGTCTGGTACGAGGTGGGCTCGCGCGACGATCTGCCCGGCCGCTCGGGCCTGGCGCATCTCGTCGAGCACCTGATGTTCAAGGCCACGCGCGACATGCCGGCCGAGTACATCGACCAGCTGACCGAACGGGTCGGCGGCTTCGGCAACGCCTCCACCAACGTCGACTACACCGAGTTCCACGAGACCGTCCCGGCCAGCCAGCTCGAGCCGATCCTGTGGGCCGAGGCGCAGCGGATGGGCGGGCTGGCGCTGACGCCGGGGGATCTGGTCTCGGAGCGATCGGTCGTCGGCCAGGAGCTTCGCGAGGACGTGCTCGACGACCCGTACGGCCGGCTCTTCCTGTTCGACGTCCCCGCCGCCGCCTTCACAGCGCCCGGCTACCAGCGTCCGGCGATCGGCTCGCTGCGCGACCTGCGCGCAACCACCCTCGAAGACGTCCAGGCCTTCCACGCGCGCTACTATCGGCCGGACAACGCCAGCCTCCTCGTCGTCGGCCGCTTCGACGCGAGCGCGCTGGCCGCCTGGGTCGACCGCTATTTCGGCGCCGTCGAGCGCCCTGCCGCGCCGGTG
>NZ_DATELG010000114.1:0-7788 GCF_035276905.1 Phenylobacterium sp.
CTGGCGCGCGACGCCGCCGAGCGCGAGAAATGGACGGCGCTGGCGCTCGCGCTGGGCGCGCCGCTCGCCGCCGCACCGGCGCTGGCGGCGGCGAACGAGGACTATCCGACGCCGCTCCTGCAGCCCAAGGACGGCTTCACGCTCGACAAGGCCCTGGTCTACGCCATCGTCCGCCAGGAGAGCCGCTTCGATCCGGCGGCGGTCTCCGGCAAGGGCGCGGTCGGGCTGATGCAGCTGACGCCGGATGCGGCGGCCCGCGCCGCCGGCGACGACAAGCTGAAGGACGACGTGCGGCCGCTGTACGACCCGGCCTTCAACCTGCGCGTCGGCCAGGACTACCTGACCTGGCTGATGCAGCGCGGCGTGGGCTACGACCTCCTGCGGGTGATCGCGGCCTATAACGGCGGCCCGGGCATGGTGCAGCGCACCGCCGACCTCCTGGGCGACGAGGCCGCCGATCCGCTGACCCTGCTGGAATCCCTGCCGCCGCTCGAGACGCGCAACTACGTCCAGAAGGTGCTGGCCGGCTACTGGACCTACAAGACCATGTTCGGCGAGGAAGCGCCCAGCCTCGACGCCCTCGCCGCCGGCGCGCAGATGATCGACGCCCGCCTCGACCTAGGCGATCCGTCGCGCGCCGCGGCCCAGCTTTCGGGACAGCTGCTGCAGTCCACCCTGCGCTGAGGCCTGGGCCTTCGCGCGCGCGACCACGAGGCCTTCGGGCGCGCGGCGGAACAGCCCCTCGCCCATGCCCCGCAAGCGCGCTTCGCCCGGGCCGTCGCGCAGATGGTCGCCGAGCCGCTCGACCCAGCCGTCCTTGAGCCGCAAATCGGGCGGGACCACCATCAGCCAGTCGCCCCGGGCGCCGGCGACGGCCTGGGCGAAATCCGCCGCCAGCTTGGCGCCCGTCGCCTCGCAGAGCGCGTCGAGCAAGCGAGGCTCCGCGCCCTCGACCAGGGTGACGTCACGCACCAGCCCCTCGACCGCCGCCTCGGTCAGCGCGGTCAGCAGGCCGGCGAGCTTGACCGGGTTTCCGTGGGTGACAATTACCGAGAGCATGCGCAGTTGGTAGAGCGGGTTTGGGCCACGACGGCAAGTTGGCGGCGCGTTGCAGACGTTCGGAGTGTCGGCGACTGATCCGGGGCGCGCCGGCCTCCCTAGAGCGTTCAGGTTCAAATGAACCGCCGAACGCTCATAAGTTCTTGAAGTTAGACCATTCGCTGCGCCGAACCGGCCGCCACTTCGGCGGCGAATGGTCTAGACCGTACGGGAAAGGTGCATGGCGCCAGCCTGGACTTCGGCGAGCGCGGTCTCGAGCAGCCAGTCAGTATTGCGGTGAGCCGCCGGCGAGGCGACGTTCAGCGCGGCGACCACCTCGCCGCTGCGCCTGCGGACCGGCACGGAGATCGAGCGAAGGCCCGCGTCCAGCTCTCCGTCCACCAGCGCATAACCCTGCGTCCTGACCCGCTCGATCTCGGTACGCAGAGCGATCGGATCGGTACAGGTGGAAGGCGCGCGTTTCACCAGGACCTCGGGCCGCAACGCCCTTGCGACCGCCGCCTCATCGGCGGCGGCGGCAAGCAGAACCCGCCCGAGCGAGGTGCAATAGCAGGGGAGCATGGTGCCGATCTGCACCGGAATGGAGATGATGCGCGCCGCAGCGGCCCTGGCGACGTAGATCGCCTGCGCGGGATCCTGGGGATCGAGCACCGCCAGCGAGCTCGACTCGCCGAGGCGATCACGAATCTGGTCCAGCACCGGCTGCGCCGCCCGCGCGAGCGGGTCGGAGAAGCTATAGGCGTGCGCCAGGCGCAGGACGCCCGCGTGCAGGCGGAACAGTCCGTCCGTTCCGGCGACATAGCCGAGTTGCTCGAGCGTATAGAGACACCGCCCTGCACTCGAGCGCGACAGCCCCGCCGCCTCCGCCGCCTCGCTTACCGTGAGCGCCGCCCGACCTTCGAAGGCGCGCAGCACGCTCAGCCCGCGGGCGAGCGAGAGCATGAAACGCGGATCATTCTCAGGTTCCTGTGACACGGCATTGACCTCCGGCTCACATCGTTCGATTATGATGAACAACGGACAGATTGACCGATTATCGGACGACTGGCAAGCGATGACCAGCGACTTCCACGGCGATCGAAAGCTGCACGGCCAGGCGGGCCGGCGGGCGCCCCGGCGACGGGAAGGATCTCGGCCGTGACCCACACGGCAGATTGCCCCGCTGTGACGAACGAGGCGCCGATTTGCACCTGCGGCGGACTGTTCCGCGACGTGATTAGGGCTCGGAACTGTACAGACGGCGCGCTCGGGAGGCGGGCGGCCCCCCTTTTCTGCGATTGGATCGATGCGGAAGAGGAACGCCGGCGCGCGTCCGGCGGCCTTCGCCTGTGACCCGCGCGGCGGCGCTGTCTTCCACCGATCAGCCGACAAGCTCCTTCAGCGGCGTGGCCGCATCCGCCAGCCGCCCCGCGCTGACCGCAGCCCCGCTGACCACCAGGGCGCGCCCCTGGACGTAGTCCTTGACCGCGTTGACGCAGTCGAGCGCCAACACCCTGCCCTGCTGCAGGTACACGACCGAGAAGGACCGCGTGGCGGGATCTCCCCGCACGACAGCCTGGTCGTGCCCGGTGGAAAGCCCGACGGTCTGCAGCTTCAGATCGTACTGGTTCGACCAGAACCAGGGGACGGCGTCGTAGGCCGCTTCGATCCCGCAGATGTGCTTGGCCGCGACGGTCGCCTGATCATGGGCGTTCTGGACGGACTCCAAGCGGATGCGCGCCCCGCCGGCGAACCTGCTGACGTGGGCCGCGCAGTCGCCGATCGCGTAAACATCCGGCAGGCTGGTGCGGCAGAACTCGTCGACATCGACGCCGTTGCCGCCCGCGGCCTCGGCGGCGAGCAGCGGCTCGACCGTCGGCACGATGCCGATCCCGACGATCACCAGGTCGGCGGCGACGGTCCCGCCGTCCACCAGCCGCACCCCGGCCGCGCGGCCGTCGCCTTCGATCGCGGCGACCGCTTCGCCGAGACGGACCTCGACGCCGTGGGCGCGGTGCTCGGCCTCGAAGAATCGGGAAAGCTCGACCCCGGCGACGCGCGCCAGCACGCGGTCGAGGGCTTCCAGGAGAACGACTTTCTTACCCGTCTTGGCGAGGACCGCCGCCGCCTCCAGGCCGATATAACCGCCGCCGATCACGACGATCTGCCGCGCCGCGCCGGCGGCGGCCTTCATTGATTCGGCGTCGGCATGGGTTCTCAGGCCCTGCACCCCGGGAAGGTCGCCGCCCGGCACGGGCAGCGGGCGGGCGCGTCCGCCGGCCGCCCAGATCAGCTTGCCATAGCCGATCGTCTCGCCGTCGGCCGTGGCGGCCTCGTGATGGACAGGATCGATGGCGACGATGCGCTTGCCGGTCAGCATCACGATTTCGCGCTCGCGCCAGAAGTCGGCAGGCCGGATCAGAATGCGCTCGAACGTCTTTTCGCCGGAGAAGTATTCCTTCGACAGCGGCGGCCGCTCGTAGGGGATTTGCGGCTCTTCGCCGACGACGCCGATCGTGCCGGCGAACTTGTTCTGGCGAAGGGCGATCGCGGCCTGTGCGCCGCCGTGACCGGCGCCGACGATCAGGACGTCGAAACGGGTCTTTTCCGCCATGGCTTCAATCCTCCACGCAATCGCCACCTGCAAACCGTCGAGCGCCGGGGCCAGCTTGACCTGACATCCAGCCACGCGTGGTCGCTGCGATCGCAATCATAGTTCCGCTTCCTGGCCTGGATCTACAGGCTGGGCGGGGTTCTTCGCGCCGCCGACGGCTGCGTCACACTCTTTCGACCGCCAGGGCCAGTCCCATGCCGACGCCGATGCAGAGCGTGGCGAGCCCGCGCCCGCCGCCGGACTTTTCGAGCTGGTGCACGAGGGTCATGGCGAGCCGGGCGCCCGACATGCCGAGCGGATGTCCAAGCGCAATCGCCCCGCCGTTGGCGTTGACGTGGGGCGCGTCGTCGGGAAGCCCGAGGCCGCGCAGCACCGCCAGCGCCTGGCTCGCGAACGCCTCGTTGAGCTCGATCGCGTCGAAGTCGCCGACGCCGAGGCCGAGCCGCGCCAGCAGCTTGCGGGTCGCAGGGATCGGCCCGACGCCCATCACCCGCGGCTCGACGCCGGCCGAGGCCATGCCGAGAATCCGCGCGCGCGGAGTGAGGCCATGCGCCTTGGCCGCGGCCTCGCTGGCGACCACCATCGCCGCGGCGCCGTCGTTGATGCCGGCCGCATTGCCCGCGGTGACCGACGCCTCGGGTCCGAACAGCGGCTTCAGCTTGCTCAGCGCCTCGATCGAGGTGTCGGCGCGCGGATGCTCGTCGAGCGAAACCTCGACGGTCTCCCCTCTTCGCGCGCCGGGCGCTGCGACGGAGATGATCTCCTCGGCCAGGAAGCCGCTGGCCTGGGCGCGGACGGCCCGCTGCTGGCTGCGCAGGGCGAAGGCGTCCTGATCCGCCCGGCTGATCTTGAAGGCCTCGGCGACGTTCTCGCCGGTCCTGGGCATGGTCTCGGCGCCGTAGAGCGCCTCCAGGGCCGGGTTGACGAAGCGCCAGCCCATGGTCGTGTCTTCCAGCTTCTGGCCGCGACCGAAGGCGCCGTCGGCCTTGCCCATCACGAACGGCGCGCGCGTCATGCTCTCGACGCCGCCGGCGAGGGCGAGCTCGATCTCGCCGCAGGCGATCGCGCGGGCCGCAGCGCCGACCGCCTCCAGGCCGGATGCGCACAAGCGGTTGAGCGTCACGCCCGGGACGGAGGGCGGCAGTCCCGCCAGCAGCAGGCTCATCCGCGCGACGTTGCGATTGTCCTCGCCCGCCTGATTGGCGCAGCCGAAGAAGACCTCCTCGACGGCCGCCGGGTCCAGACCGGGATTGCGCGCCATCAGGGCCCGGATCGGCAAGGCGCCAAGGTCGTCGGCGCGGACCTTGGCCAGCGCTCCGCCGTAGCGGCCGATCGGGGTGCGCACCGCATCGCAGATGAAGGCGTCGGTCATGCCCAGTTCCTTTTACGCGACCGGCGCCGCGGCCAGATCCACGCCCGTCAGCCGGCGCAACTCCTCGATCGACAGCCCGTCGACCATCTCGACGACCCGGGCGCCGGCCTCGCCGACCTGGAACACGGCCAGGTCGGTGTAGACGCGGGAGACGCACCGCAGCCCGGTGAGCGGATAGGTGCAGGACTGGACGAGCTTGCTCTGCCCCTGCTTGGTCAGCAGCTCCATCATCACGAAGGTCTGCTTGGCGCCGATGGCGAGGTCCATGGCGCCGCCGACCGCCGGAATCGCCCCCGGCTCGCCGGTATGCCAGTTGGCCAGATCGCCGTGCGCCGACACCTGGAACGCCCCCAGCACCGAGATGTCGATATGGCCGCCGCGCATCATCGCGAAGCTGTCGCCATGATGGAAAAAGGCGCCGCCCGTGAGCAGCGTCACGGGCTGCTTGCCGGCATTGATGAGCTCGCGGTCCTCTTCGCCGCGCGCCGGCGCCGGACCCATGCCGAGCAGCCCGTTCTCGCTCTGCAGCAGCACCTCGCGATCGACGGGCAGGAAGTCGGCGACCTTGGTCGGCAGGCCGATGCCGAGATTGACGTAGGCGCCTTCGGGAATATCCCGCGCCACCCGGGCGGCCATCGCATCGCGATCGAGGCGGTTCATGAGCGTCCCCTGGTCAGGCGGCGGCCGCGGAGGCGGCGGAAATCGACACCACGCGCTGGACGAAGATGCCCGGCGTCACGATGACCTCGGGATCGAGCGCGCCCAGCGGCACGATCTCGGCGACCTGGGCGATGCAGGTCTTGCCGGCCATCGCCATGATCGGCCCGAAATTGCGGGCGGTCTTGCGGTAGACGAGGTTGCCCCAGCGGTCCGCCTTCTGCGCCTTGATCAGGGCGAAATCCGCATGGATCGGGTATTCGAGCACATAGTCGCGCCCGTCGATCCGGCGGGTTTCCTTGCCTTCGGCGAGCTGGGTCCCGAAGCCGGTCGGAGTATAGATCGCCCCAAGGCCCGCGCCGGCGGCCTGGATGCGCGCGGCCAGGTTTCCCTGCGGCGCCAGCTCGAGCTCGATCTGACCGGCGCGATAGGCGGCGTCGAAATGGTGGGAGTCGGCCTGGCGGGGAAAGGAGCAGATGATCTTCCGCACCCGCCCGGCCTTGATCAGGGCGGCCACGCCGCGCTCGCCGTTGCCGGCGTTGTTGTTGATGATCGTCAGGTCGCCGGCGCCCTGGGCGATCAGCGCGTCGATCAGCTGGTCGGGCATGCCCGCCGTGCCGAAGCCGCCGATCATCACCCTCGCGCCGTCGAAGATGTCCGCCACGGCCGCCTCCGCGCTGGCCATCGACTTGTCGATCATTCACTCCCCCGGGCCGCGGACTCACTCGTGGAGGCGCAGTCTCTGTCAGCCCTGACGCCGAGAGTCAACCGATAACCGATGAGTTTGTCCGATTATCGGCCTTGTTCGGCCGTTTAACGGTCACCATCGCCGCTCAAAGATCGCGGCGCGCGCCCCGGCGCAAGGCTCGCCTGGAGCTTCTGCACCAGCCCCTTGACCTTCGCCGACACGTGGCGGCGATCGGGATAGACGGCCCATACGCCCTCGTCCGCCGACCGGTTTCCTGGCAGCACCTCCACGAGGTCGCCGCGTTCGAGGTACGGCCGGACGTAGAACTCCGGCAGCCAACACAGCCCCAGCCCCCGCAGCGCCGCTTCCAGCGCGCCGTATCCGCTGTTGCAATGAAAGCGGCCCTGCGGCCGGTAGTCGTAGGGCTCGCCGTCGCGCGAGAAGATCCAGACGTCGGCGGTCGCGCGCAGACACACGTGATGGGCGAGATCTTCAAGGCGCTCCGGCGTCCCGCGCCGCTCGAGATAGGTCGGTGAGGCGCAGAGCTGCCGCGTCCGGGACGCAAGCCGGGTCGCGACCAGCTGGGAGTCGCGGAGCTTTCCGAACCGGATGGCGAGATCGATGCTCCTGTCGACGATGTCCAGCACCTCGTCGGTCAAATGGATGTCCACGCTGAGCTTGGGATGCTCGGCCATGAATTCGCAGACCACCGGAACCACGAACCGTTCGCCATAGGCGACGGCCGACGTCAGCCGCAGCTGACCCTGCAGCTCGGCGCCGACGTCGAGCATGCCGGCGACGGCCTCATCGCGTTCCTCCTGCAGCCGCCGGCAACGCTGGAAGAAGCGTTCCCCGGCCTCCGTCAGGCTCACGTGACGCGTGGTGCGATAGAACAGGGCCTGGCCGAGACGGTTCTCCAGCTCGGCGATGTCGCGGCTGATCTGCGAGGCGGACCGGCCGAGCTGTTTGCCGGCGCGGGTGAAGTTGCGGGTTTGCGCGACGGCGACAAACTCGTCGATGCCGGCCCAGGAACTCATGACCAACCTATTGCGGCAGATTATCCCTCACGTGCAATAATGTTTTGCATCAGGAGCGGATTATTCCGGCCCGCTAACCGCATATAGACCGGTCAAACAAATAGGAAACCGCCATGAAGACCCGCGCCGCCGTCGCCTTCGAAGCCAAGAAGCCGCTGGAGATCGTCGAGGTCGACCTCGAAGGCCCGCGCGCCGGCGAGGTGCTGGTCGAGATCAAGGCGACGGGGATCTGCCACACCGACGCCTATACCCTGGACGGCTTCGATTCCGAGGGGATCTTCCCCTCGATCCTCGGCCACGAAGGCGCCGGCGTGGTGGTCGAGGTCGGCCCGGGCGTGACGAGCGTGAAGCCCGGCGATCACGTGATCCCGCTCTACACGCC
>NZ_DATELG010000115.1:0-13321 GCF_035276905.1 Phenylobacterium sp.
TTGGCGCGCCGCGCGCTGGAGCGAGGCCGAGGCGCTGGCCGCCGCACCGGCCGCAGCGCCCTGGCGCGGCGTCGGCGAAGTCGACAACGTCTTCACACACTTCTCGCTGACCCTGCAGCTGCTGCGCGCGGAGGGCGAGGCCCAGGGGGTGATCTGGAGTCCGAGGCGCGACCTCGAGGCCCTGCCGAGCGTGTTCCTGAAGGCGGCGAAGGCGGGGCTGTCGAACCTGCTCTAACGCCGCTTAAGGCTAGATGGCGATCTGGCCGCGCACCTTGGCCCGTAGCACGTCGATCGGCGCCAGCCCCTTGTCCGACTTGAAATGCCAGTAGGTCCAGCCGTTGCAGGCCGGCGCCGACTGCACCAGGGCCCCCACCTTATGGATCGAGCCGGAGAGGTCGCCCACCACCAGGCTGCCGTCGGCGCGCACCTTGGCGGCGTGGCGGCCCTTCGGATCGTAGAGCACGTCGCCGGCGCGCAGGAGGCCCGCCTCGACGATCTGGCCGAAGGGGATGCGCGGCTCGGCCTTCTTGGAGCCGGTGACCATCACCTCTTCCGGCGCCGCCGGCAGGACGCGGGCGATGCGCTCCTTGGCCAGCTTGGCGTAGGCTTCCTCGCGCTCGATGCCGATGAACTTGCGCCCCAGCCGCTTGGCCGCGGCCCCGGTGGTGCCGGTGCCGAAGAACGGATCGAGGATCACGTCGCCGGGCTTGGTCGAGGCCAGGATCACCCGGTGCAGCAGGGCTTCCGGCTTCTGGGTCGGATGGGCCTTGGCGCCGGTCTCGTCCTTCAGCCGCTCCTCGCCGGTGCACAGCGGCAGGGTCCAGTCCGAGCGCATCTGCAGCTCGTCGTTGGCCATCTTCATGGCGTCGTAGTTGAAGGTGTAGCGCTTGCCGCCGCGGCTCTTGGTGGCCCAGATCAGGGTCTCGTGCGCATTGGTGAAGCGCGTGCCCTTGAAGTTCGGCATCGGGTTGGACTTGCGCCAGACGATGTCGTTGAGGATCCAGAAGCCCAGGTCCTGCAGCGTCGCGCCGACGCGGAAGATGTTGTGGTAGCTGCCGATGACCCAGAGCGCCCCGTCGTCCTTCAGCACCCGGCGGCATTCGGCGAGCCAGGCCTTGGTGAAGGCGTCATAGGCCTCGAAGCTCTCGAACCGGTCCCAGTCGTCGTCGACCGCGTCGACCTTGGAGTTGTCGGGCCGCAGGAGCTCGCCGCCGAGCTGCAGGTTGTAGGGTGGATCGGCGAAGACCAGATCGACCGAACGGTCCGGCAGCTTCTTCAGCTCTTCCAGGCAGTCGCCCAGGACGATGGTCTCGGCCGGATACGCCATTGCAACCTCGTGAACTCAAGCCTCCGGGATCACATGCTCATGGTGAAATTCAGGTTGCAAAACATGGTGAACGAAAGGTTACCGCCCCCTGAACCGGTCTTCCCCGCGAAAGCGGGGACAAGCGGAAGAGAATGCGCCTACTCCGCCGCGTCGAACGGCAGCTCCTCCTGCAGGGCGTCCTCGAACGCCAGCAGCGGGTCCTTGCCCATCAGCGCCAGCTTCACCGGCCCCCAGGCCCTGCGGTGGATCTCGCAGGGGCCCAGCGTCAGCAGCGCCTCGGCGTGGACCGGGGCGCGGTAGCCCTTGTGCCTGGCGAAGCCGTAGCCGGGATAGAGCCCGTCCATCTCGACCATCAGCCGGTCGCGGGCGACCTTGGCCAGGATCGAGGCGGCGGCGATCGACTTCGACTTGGCGTCGCCGCCGACCACCGTCTTGACCTCGCAGGGCAGGCGAAAGGGATAGTTGCCGTCGACCAAGGCGTACTTCGGCGCCGTCGCCAGCGCCTCGACCGCCCGGCGCATGGCCAGGCCCGTGGCGTGCAGGATGTTGAGCTCGGCGATCTCCTGGACCGAGGCGAAGCCGACGCCCCACGCCAGGGCCTTGGCCTTGATCTCGATCTCCAGCACCTCGCGGGTCTTGGCCGAGAGCTTCTTGGAGTCGTCGAGGCCCTTGATGGCCTTCTTCGGGTTGAGGATCACCGCCGCGGCGCTGACCGGCCCGGCCCAGGGCCCGCGCCCCGCCTCGTCGACCCCGCAGACCGGCCCGTCGACGAAGGCCTTCTCGAGAATGAGCGTCGGTCCTTTTGCCATCAGCGGGCCATCGCCTTTACCGGCTCATACCGGAAGCAGCAGGTCAGGTGGTCGTTGACGATGCCGACCGCCTGCATCCAGGCGTAGACGATCACCGGGCCCACGAACTTGAAGCCCTTGGCCTTCAAGGCCTTGGAGACCTCGACCGCGAGCTCGGTCTGGGCCGGCGGCTGGCCGGCCTCGGTCCAGGCGTTCTGCAGCGGCTTGCCGCCGGTGAAGCTCCAGCAGAACTCGGAGAAGTCCTCGCCGCGGTCGCGCATCTCGAGGAAGATCTTCGCGCCTGCGATGGCGGCGTCGATCTTGGCGTTCGAGCGGATGATGCCGGCGTCGGCCATCAGCCGGGCGCGATCGGCGTCGCCGTAGCGGGCGACCTTCTCGGGATCGAAATTGTCGAAGGCGGAGCGGAACGCCTGCCGCTTCCTGAGGATGGTGATCCAGGCGAGACCGGCCTGAAAGCCGTCCAGCACCAGCTTCTCCCACAGCGCGCGCGAATCGTACTCCGGCGTCCCCCACTCGATGTCGTGGTAGGCCTCGTAGAGCGGGTCGCCGGCCATGCCGCGCCAGCTGCACCTTTGGAGGGGAGCGTCCATCGGCGCGGACTTTCAGCCGAGCCGGGCGGTCGGCACAAGCGGGCTTTTCAGCGGCGGCTTCGAATGGTCGCGGTCGCGCCGCTCCCACACCGGTGGGAGGTGCTAGGCGTCCTCGCCCAGCGCCTCAGCCATCCAGCCCGGCCGCTCCACCCGCACCGGCTTGCCGTCAACGGTCAGTTCGCCCCCGATGCGGTCCAGCCGCAGCAGCGCCATGGCGCGGCCTTCGACGCCTGCGAGCACCTCGCCGGCGCGCAAGGTCCCCGCCAGCACCTCGGCGCCGAACGCGGGCGGCGGGCCGTCGAAGGCGATCGGCAGCATGCGGTTCTTGATCTGCCCGCGGCGTTTCATCCGCGAGGTGGTCTCCTGGCCGACGAAGCAGCCCTTCCGGAAGTCGATCCCGTGCAGCAGGTCGAAGTTCGCCTCGATCGGATAGGTCTTCTCCGCCCCCCAGTCGGCCGGCCCGGGAACGCCGAGCGCCAGGCGATGGGCGTCGTAGGCGGCCTCGTCGGCGACTTCAGCGTCTTCGGGCGTCGACGCCGCATATCCGCGCTGGCCGAGGGCGGGAAGGCGGGGATCTTGGATCCAAAGATGCTCCCCCTTTGGGGGAGCTGTCGGCGAAGCCGACCGAGGGGGCTTCCGCTCAGAAGCTTCGACGAACCGGCTGTCGGCAGCATCTGAGTGGAAGCCCCCTCCGGCGCTTCGCGCCACCTCCCCCGGGGGGGGAGGATCTTGCGCTTCGAACAGCGCCGACACCGCCGCCTCTTCCAGCCCGATCTCCACCTTCGCCCGCAGCCGGTACAGGCTCAGCCGCTGGACGATCGCCTCGCGGTGCTCGCGCGCCACGTCCAGCCAGGCGCCGTCGGGCCGGCCCATCACGAACAGGTCCCACAGCAGCCGCCCTTGCGGCGTCAAAAGCCCCGCCAGCCGCGCCTCGCCGGGCGAAAGCGTCTCGACGTCCTGGGTCAGCAGGCCCTGCAGGAAGCTGCGCCAGTCCGGGCCGCTCACCGAGATCAGGGCGCGGCTCAAAAGCTCGGCGTAGATCGGCGTGTTCGTCATGCAGCCAATTTGGGCGCGGCGGTTGCGGAGCGCCAGCGGGCGCCGGCATATAGACGCCAGATGGCTCGCGGGTCTTTCCCCATTCTCTTCATCACGGCGACCAACATCGGCGACGCCGTGCTTTCGTCTGGACTGATCAAGCGGCTGTCCGACGAGATCCCGAACGCGCGTTTCACCATCGTCGCGGGCCCGGCCGCCGCCCCGCTGTTCAGCTTCCTGCCGAACCTCGACGAGGTGATCGTCTTCGCCAAGCAGAAGGACGGCAGCCACTGGTTCGACCTGTGGCGCAAGGTGCGCAAGCGGCGCTGGGGCCTGGTGGTCGACCTGCGCGGCTCGGCGATCTCGCGGCTGATCTCGACGAGGCGCCGCGCCGTCCACCGCAAGATCGCCGGCGAGCCGATCCACAAGGTGATGGAGGCCGCCCGGGTCCTCAAGATCGAGGACGAGCCGGCCGCCCCCTACATCTACGTCTCGCCCGAGGTCGAGGCCTACGCCGCGGACCTGACCGCCGGCCAGGGGCCGATCCTGGCCATGGCGCCCGCCGCCAACTGGGTCGGCAAGACCTGGCCGCTGGAGCGCTTCTCGCGCGTGGCCATGCGGCTGCTGGGCTCCGACGGGCCGATGCGGGGCGGGCGGCTGATGGTGCTGGGGGGCGCCGGCGAGCGCAAGACCGCCCAAGGCCTGAAGGACTGCGTGCCGCGCAACCGCTTCATCGACCTCGCCGGCCAGGTCGACCTGGTCACCGCCTATGCCTGCCTGCAGCGCGCGCGGCTGTTCGTCGGCAACGATTCCGGGACCATGCACCTGGCCGCCGCCGCCGGCGCGCCGACGCTGGGCCTGTTCGGTCCCTCCGACGAGCGGAAGTACGCCCCCTGGGGGGCGCACACGCGCGTGATCCGCGGCGGGCACAGCTTCGCGGAGATCTCGGCCATCGATCCGGGGCGCAACCAGGCCGTCTGCCACATGATGGACTTGAGCGTCGACCGGGTCTACGAGGCCGCCCGCGCGCTGCTGGCCGACACCGAGCCGAAGGCGTCCGCGCCGCCCGCATAAGGACCCCCGCCATGGCTGAGACCTTCGACCTGATCGTTCGCGGCGGCGAGGTGGTGAACCATGCGGGGCGCGGCCTGGCCGACGTCGGCGTGCGCGGCGGCAAGGTGGCGGCGATCGGCGACCTCGCCCAGGCCTCCGCCGGCGAGGTGTTCGATGCTTCGGGCCTGACCGTCCTGCCGGGCGTCATCGACACCCAGGTCCACTTCCGCGAACCGGGCATGGAGTGGAAGGAAGACCTCGAGACCGGCAGCCGCGCCGCGGTCCTCGGCGGCGTCACCGCCGTCTTCGAGATGCCCAACACCGAGCCCACCACCACCGACGCCGACGCCCTGGCGGACAAGCTCGGCCGGGCCGCCGGCCGGATGCACTGCGACCACGCCTTCTATGTCGGCGGCACCCATGAGAACGCCGCCTTCCTGGGCGAGTTGGAGCGGCTGCCGGGCTGCTGCGGAATCAAGGTCTTCATGGGCGCCTCGACCGGCAGCCTGCTGGTGCAGGACGACGCGGGCGTCGAGCAGGTGCTGCGCCACGTCAGCCGCCGGGCGGCCTTCCACTCCGAAGACGAGTACCGCCTGGCCGAGCGCCGGCCGCTGGCCCGCACCGGCGACTGGACCAGCCATCCCGAGGTGCGCGACGCCCAGTCGGCCATCCAGTCGACCGAGCGGCTGGTGCGCATCGCCCGCAGCCTGGGCAAGCGGATCCACGTGCTGCACGTCACCACCCGCGAGGAGATCGCCTTCCTCGCCGCGCACAAGGACGTCGCCAGCGTCGAGGTCACGCCGCAGCACCTGACGCTGGCCGGCCCCGAGGCCTACGAGCGGCTGAAGGGCTACGCCCAGATGAACCCGCCGATCCGCGGGGCCGAGCATCGGACGGGCCTGTGGAGCGGCGTCGCCAACGGGGTCGCCGACGTGCTGGGCTCCGACCACGCGCCGCACACCTCGGAGGAGAAGGCCCGCCCCTACCCGGCCTCGCCTTCCGGCATGCCCGGCGTCCAGACCCTGCTGCCGGTGATGCTGACCCACGTGGCCGAGGGCCGGCTGACGCTGGAGCGGCTGGTCGACCTGACCAGCCACGGCGCCAACCGCATCTTCGGCCTGGCCGACAAGGGCCGGCTCGCCACCGGCTTCGATGCGGACCTGACCATCGTCGACCTGAAGGCCCGCCGCACCATCACCCACGCGATGATGGCCAGCCGGGTCGGCTGGACCCCGTTCGACGGCATGGAGGCCAAGGGCTGGCCGATCGCCACCGTCATCCGCGGCCGAATCGTGATGCGCGACGACGAGGTCACGGCCCCCCACCTCGGCCAGCCGGCGCGCTTCCTGGAGACGCTTGCGGGTTGACCATTTAACCAACTGAGAAGACAGCGTTCCGTCAGAATGCTATCGAGCCGGCCGGGGCGGCACTGCACGCGGGGGGGCGTCCGCGATGACCGGGAGGCGGCGCATGGCGGAGGCAAGGCACGCGCAGCCGCTGTCGATCCGCGCCCGCCTGGTGCTGCTGGTGGTCGCGCTGCTGCTCCCCGCCCTGCTGCTGACCGGCGGCCTCCTGTGGAGCCTGGAGGTCCAGGCCCACCGCACCCAGGAGCGGCAGCTGGCCGCGGCGGCGCAGGCGCTCTCCCTGGTGGTCGACGGACGGATCGCCGCGCAGGTCGCGACGGTCAGCGCGCTGGCCACTTCGCCGAACCTGCGGCAGGCGAACTGGCGGGCCTTTGACGCTGAGGCTCGCGCAGCGCTCGACGATTCCGAAAGCTGGATCTCGATCCGCGGCGCCGATGGGCGCCAGTACGTCAACACCTCCAGGCCGCCGGATGCGCCCGTCACGGTGATCCAGACGCCGGTGTCGAGCTGGTCGGGAGCGCGGGCCGGCGCGAAGATCTCCAACCTGGTCTGGGGCACGGTAAGCAAGCAGTACATCACCATCGTGATGAAGCCGCTGAGGCTGGACAACGGAGAACCCGTCCGGCTGAGCGTGGTGACGCGCGCGGGCAACTTTGCAAAGGTCCTGGCGCGCCAGGGGTTGCCGCCTCGCTGGTCGGCCGGCGTCCTCGACGGCCGCGGGCAGGTCGTCGCCGACAGCCGCGGGGGCACGCGAATGGTCGGCAGGCTGGCGCCGGCCGATCTGAGGGCCGCGCTCACGGCTCAGCCTGGCGGCGTCGCCCGCAACCTTCGCCTCGAGGGCAAGCCGACGATCGTCGCCTCCGCCCGGACGCCGGACGCGGGCTGGACCGCGATCGTGGCCGCGCCGCGCGACGAAACCCTGGGCGCAGTCCGCGAAGCGATGCTTCTGGGCCTGTTCATCGGCCTCCTGCTGCTCGCCGCCGCCATCCTGCTCGCCCTCAGGATCGGCCGCCAGATCACGCGGCCAGTGGAGACCGTGGCGACCGCGGCCTCGGATTGGGTCGCCGGGCGGGCCGCGACGTTTCCGACCCACACCGGCCTCACCGAGACGGACGGCCTCAGCCGGGCCTTCGCCTCGGCGCTCGCCGCGGTGCGCGAGCGCGACGAGCGCCAGAAGCTGCTGATGAACGAGCTGAACCACCGGGTGAAGAACACCCTGGCCACCGTCCAGGCGGTGGCGCTGCACACCCGCACCGGAGCGGGGACGGTCGAGGAGTTCCACGACGCGCTGGAGGGCCGGGTGATCGCCATGAGCCGCGCCCACGAGCTGCTCACGCGGGCGGACTGGGAGGGCGCCGAACTCGGCGAGCTGGCGCGGCAAACGCTCAGCGCCTTCGCCAGCCCGCAGCTGAAGATCAGCGGCCCCGAGCTGCAGGTCGGGCCGACGGACGCCCTCAACCTCGCGCTGGTGTTCTACGAGCTGGCGACCAACGCCGCCAAGCATGGCGCGCTGTCGAGCGACGCCGGCCAGGTGACCCTGACGTGGTGGCGGGTGCAGGCCGGCGCGCGGATCTGCTGGTCCGAAAGCGGCGGCCCGCCGGTCAGCGCGCCGACCCGCAAAGGCTTCGGCTCGCGCCTGATCGGCCGCGCGATGCACGACCTGCAGCCCTCGCGGCTCAGCTACGACGTCGGCGGCGTGCGCTGCGAGCTGACCCTTCGGGCGCCGGACGCCGTCCCCGCCGATCCGAAGCCGCTCAGGCGGGACGACGCGGAGGTCCCGGATCGGCCCTACAGACCGTCCGGGATGACGGAGACGGGGGCGTGAGCAATCGCCCTCCCCATTCATGGGGAGGGCGCGGCCCGCCCTCAGACGTTGCCGGGCAGCTGGCAGCCGCCGGCGAAGGCGCAGGCCGTGGCGCCGACCGCGCTGATCGCAGGAGCGGTGTTGAACTCGATCACATAGCCCTTCAGGCCGTCGGCGCAGGCCACCTCGACCATGACAGTGCCCTTCGCCGTCTTGCCGCTGATGCGCGCGTTGGAGACCGAGCAGCTGTTCTTGCCGAACTTCTTCAGGTCGTCGGTCAGCGAGGCATAGCCCGGGTCCTTCGAAAGGCCGCACTTGTAGCCCGCCGCCAGCGCATGGCCGCAGTCCATCACCTGTCCCTTGCCGCTGGCCGGGAAGATGCCGACGGCGCCCTTGCCATCCTTGCAGGCCAGCTCGACGACCTCCTCGTTCCCACGTTGCGGGAACAGGGCGTAGCGGTCGACGTCGCAGGCGGAGCCGGCGTTGTGGGCGAGCTTGGTGTAGAGCGCGGCCTGATCGGCGGTCGCCTGGCGCGAGTCGGTCAGGGTGCAACCGCCGAGGATGTTCTGCGCCTGGGCGCAGCTCCAAGTCTGGGCGAGCGCGCCGTTGCTGACCTTGTAGATGTAGCCCTTGCCGTCCTGGCAGGAGGTCTCGAAGAAGTCGGAGCCGTCCTTCGAGTTGCCGACGAACCGGCGATCCTTGACCACGCAGCCGTTGTTGGCCTGCTGGGCGAACTTGTCGACCACCGCCAGGCGCGTCGCCTTGTCGCTCAGCTCGCACTTCACGTTGCCGCCCTGGTCGTCGAAGTTCAGGCAGTTCTGCGCTTCGGCGGGCTTGGCGGTGTCGAGCGGCGAGGACGCGATCAGCACATAGCCCGACCCGCCCTGGCAGGCGACCTCGAGGAAGGTGTTGGTCTTGGTCTGGCCGATGCCGCGGGCCTTCTCAGGCACGCACTGCACGCCGGCCCTGGCCAGCAGCGGCGCAAGCTGCGCCTTCGGGTCGGAGTTGCCGGGCAGCGCGCAGCTGAGCGCGCCTTCCTTGGCCGGCTGGCCGGGCGCCTGCATCATCTCGACGCAGCTGAAGGCCGTCGCCTGGCCGCCCTTCGGCGCCTGCAGGATGTAGCCCATGGTCTGGCCGCAGGCGACTTCGTAATAGCTGGTCTCGACCTTGGTCTTGGGGTCGTTGGCCTTGCCGATGAAGCGCGCGTCGCTGACCTGGCAGCCGACGCCGGCCGACTGCACGGCGGCAGGGGCTTCGCTCATGCCCTGCTTGCGTTGGGCGTCAGAGACCGGGGCGGCCCCCTTGGGGGCCGAGCTCACCGCGACCGGCGCCAGCACCGCCGCGCACAGGGCCATGGCCAGCCCCCATTTGATCGGCCTCATCTCGCTACTCTCCTGGGTGTTGCTTTTTAGGGCCGCACATAAGCGCCGCGATCCGTGACGGGTCAAGATGACGCGCCACCCCGATCGCCGAGGAGATGGCTTCGCCGGGCCCGGCCGTCTTACGGGCCGCCCCCGCCTGTGGTTCTAGAGCTCGCGCACCTTCAGCCGCACGCCCGAGACGCCGGCCACGGCGACCCGGGCGCCGGCGGCGATCGTCTCGCCGGCCTCCAGCTCCGCCGGCCATTCCTTGCCGTCGACGAACACCCGGCCGGCCCCGCCCTCGAAGGCGACCACGACCCGGCCCTCGTGGCCGACCAGGCGGGCGATGTTGTCGTTGATGTCCTGTCCTTCCGCGGACCGCCGGCGCGGGAAGTAGCGGCGCGCCGTGAGCGTCGAGACGATGGTGAGGCCGGCGAAGATCAGAACGGCGGCCTTGAAATGCAGGTCGCTGAAGCCGTCGATGACGGCCACGATTCCGGCCGCGGCCGCCGGCCACAGCAGCCAGCCCGAGCCGGCCAGCACCTCCGCCGCCAGCAGCGCCGCCCCGACCGCGGCCCAGATCCAGGCCGAGTGGCCGAGATAGAGATCGGTGAACAGGAACATCGCCCTAGCCGTCCGTGGTCGGGACGCGGCCGCGCGGCCGCGGCGGCGCGGGCCCGTCCGCGCCGATCGACTTCACCAGCTCGGCGACGCCGGCGATCGAGCCCACCAGCGAGCCCATGTCGGCCGGGACGATCACCGTCTTCTGCTGCGGGCTGTCGGCCAGCTTGCCGAAGGCCTCCACGTACTTCTGGGCGACGAAGTAGTTGATCGCGTTCACGTCGCCCTTGGCGATGGCGTTGGAGACCAGCTCGGTGGCGGTGGCCTCGGCCTGGGCGGAGCGCTCGCGCGCCTCGGCGTCGCGGAAGGCGGCCTCGCGGCGGCCCTCGGCCTCCAGGATCGCCGACTGCTTGGAGCCCTCGGCGCGGGCGATCGCCGCCTGCTTCTCGCCGTCGGCCTCGGTGATCACCGCGCGGCGCTCGCGCTCGGCCTTCATCTGCCGGGCCATGGCGTTGGTGATGTCCGGCGGCGGCTGGAGGTCCTTGATCTCGATGCGGGTGACCTTGACCCCCCAGGGGCTCGTCGCCTCGTCGATGACGGTCAGCAGCCGCGAGTTGATGTGGTCGCGCTGCGAAAGCACCTCGTCGAGCTCCATCGAGCCCACCACGGTGCGCAGGTTGGTCATGGTCAGCTGGGCGATGGCGTAGTGCAGGTTGTCGACCCGATAGGCGGCGGCGGCCGCGTCCATCACCTGGATGAAGACGATGGCGTCGACCTGGACGGTGACGTTGTCCTTGGTGATCACCTCCTGGCGCGGCACGTCGAGCACCTGCTCCATCAGGTTGACCCGCCGGCCGATGGTCTCGACGAAGGGGGTGAGGAAGCTGATGCCGGGCTTCAGGGTGCGGGTGTAACGGCCGAACCGCTCGACGGTGAACTCGCGACCCTGCGGCACGATCTTGATCGCGCCGAGCGCGACCACCGCGGCCAGGATCACGAAGATGACGAGGATAGTGAAGCCCATGCAGCCCTCCAGGGGAACACGGCTAAGTTTACTGCCTCAGGTTAATTCACGCCATCCCGGCGTCCGGAGCGCCCGAGAGATGTTCCCGTCCGGCTGGCGGGTTTGCTAAGCCGGCGCCATGCTGCGCAAGTCCCTCGCCCTCGCCGTCGTCGCCCTGGCCTGCATGGCCGCGGCTCCGAAGCCGGCCGCCAGGCCTGCCAAGCCGGCGGCCGCCGCCCCGGCGGCGCACGCAGGTCCGCTCGACGCGCGCGATCCGGCCGCCCTGGTCGGGCTGCTGGCCAGCCTCAGCGCCAAGGCCGAGATCGCCCGGCGCGACGGCGACGCGGTCTTCCTCACGGTCACCTCGCCGACCGAGGTCTTCTCCGCCCAGTTCGCCGGCTGCGACGCGCAAGGGGGCGCCTGCCAGGCGCTGCTGTTCGACCGCCAGGGCGGCGGCCAGGGCTCGCCGACGCTGGCCCAGGTCAACGCCTTCAACCAGACCTCGGTGATGTGCCGGCTCTACCAGGACAAGGGCGGCCGGGCGCATGTGCTCTACTCCAGCCTCTTGTTCCCCAAGGACGGCCGGGCGGAGATGCTGATGCATCTCAACGCCTGGCGCGGCTGCATCGGCGACTTCAACGCCTTCCTGAAGGACCCGACGGGGTTCTTGGCCGGGGCGGCGTAACGCCCTCTCCCCGCGCTTTGCGTGGGGAGAGGGCAAGTCTCACGCCTCCTCCGCCTTGCGCTTCGCCGCGGCCGGGGGATCGGGCTGCGGGCGGGCGAAGGTGAGCTCCTCCTCGGTCGACCGGGCCGGATCGAAACGGTAGCCGGCGACGTCGAAGCCCTTCAGGTCCGCCGCCTTGTCGATCCGGTGGTCGATGGCGAAGCGCGCCATCAGGCCGCGCGCCTTCTTGGCGTAGAAGGAGATGATCCTGGCCTCGCCGTCCTTCTCCTCCAGGAAGCGGCAGGAGATCAGCGGCAGCTTCAACGCCGCGCGGTCCACGGCGCCGAAGTATTCGCCGCTGGCGCAGTTCACCAGGGTCTTGTCCTTGTGCCCCATGGCCGCCTCGTTGAGCGCGGCGGAAATGCGCGCGCCCCAGAAGTCGTAGAGGCTGTGGCCGCGCTTGGTCTTCAGCCGCGCGCCCATCTCCAGCCGGTAGGGCTGGATGGCGTCGAGCGGCCTGAGCACGCCGTAGAGGCCCGAGAGGATGCGGACGTGGTCCTGCGCCCAGGCCAGCGCCTTCTTGTCGAGCTCGCGGGCGCGAAGGCCGGCGTAAACGTCGCCATTGAAGGCGAACGCGGCCTGCAGGCCCTCCTCCGACGCGGGGTCGAACGCCTGGAAGCGCTCGCGGTTGAGCTTGGCCAGGGACTCCGAGAGCGACATCAGCCGGCGCAGGTCCGCCGCGGTCAACTTGCGGGTGACCTTGGCGAGCTCGGCCGTGTGCTCGCCGAGCTGCGGCGTGGTGAGCGGGGCGGCGGCCGAAGGCGCGGTGAAGTCGAGCGCCTTGGCCGGCGAGAGCACGATCAACATGGCCCCGGTTTGCCGCCGCCCCGGAGGAGTCGCAAGCGCCGTCTTGCAGCGCTCAAGGCCCGTTGGGCCAGGCGAGCGCCAGGGCTGCGGCGCCCACCAGGACGAGGCACGCCGCCCAGACGCCGTCGAGCTTGATCCAGCTGCGCGAGAGGAAGCGCAGGCCGAGCCAGGCCTCGACCACGACGGCGATGAGGCCGCCGGTCAGGATCATCGCCGCGGTGTGGACGACGGAGACCAGGATCGCCGTCGCCAGGTCGCCGCCGATCAGGGCGCCGGCGGCGCGGTGGCCCGGGTCGAGGCCCCGGCCTTCGCAGATGCCGAGATAGATCGGAACCAGCATCAGCCCGGCGCCGTGCGCGGTCGCCACGGCGAAGGACCACAGCGCCAGCTGCGTCGGCCGGATGCGGGCGATGAAGCGCGGATGCCCGGGGCGCAGCAAGAGCCAGAGGCCGGCCGCGATCACCAGCAGCGCCGCGCCGATCCGCAAGGCGCGCGCCCACGGCAGAAGCGCCGTCAGCAGGCTGAACGGCGCCAGCATGCCGGCCATCGCCAGGAAATGCCCCAGCGCCAGCAGCCCCAGCGCGCCCAGAAGGTCGCGCCACCCACGGCCCATCAGGCCGGCGGCCACCGCCAGCGGCCATCCCATCGCCGGATTGAGGCCGTGGAAGACGCCGCTGGCGACCACGGTCAACCAGAGGCCTGCCGCGGTCGTCAAAGGCTCAAACGGAAGGATAGCAGAAGGAGTCGGTCGAGCAGTCGCCCCCCTCGAGCCGGATCTGGTGCGTGCGGTAGCCCCGCGGGACGTCGACCCAGAACCGCTCGTCGAGCGTCAGGCCGCCGTCGGCCCCCACGTCGGCCTTGACCATCGCGCCGGGCACGCCCA
>NZ_DATELG010000116.1:0-5332 GCF_035276905.1 Phenylobacterium sp.
GCAACCGGCGACTGGCCAAGGACTTCGAGGAGACCATTGAAAGCTCCACCGCCTGGCTCCTAATGGCCTCCGTTCAACTCATGGCCCGACGGATCGCAAACCCATGATGTCCCTCGAAAACATTATGAGTCAGACTCTAAGGCCAAGCCCGCTGACAGGTTCACCGCGCGGCCGCCGGCATGGCGGCGCGTGGAATGATCGCGCCGATGTGCTGCACGACGATATTGGCCAGGCGGCGCGCCGCCAGGACCGCGGCCCGGGGCTCCTGCCCGTTCAGCCGCGCCGCCAGATAGCCGGCGTTGAAGGCGTCGCCGGCGCCGGTGGTGTCCAACGCCCGGACCGGCGGATCGTGCCGGACACGCACCACGCCGCCCCCCACGCGCACGGTCACGTCGTGGCGCGGCTCGCGGATGACGACCTCCGCGTCCAGCTCGCCCCACGCCGCGGGCAGGGTCTCGGCCGCCTGGCCGTAGAGGCCTTCCAGGTCCGTCGCCTGGGCGGAGACGTAGGCGCACAGCGGCAGCACCGCCTCGGTCGCGGCCCGCGCCTGTTCGCGGCTCGCCCAGAGCTGCGGGCGGTGATTGGGGTCATAGGCCACCGCGACGCCGGCGGCCTTGGCCTGGGCAAGCAGGTGGATCAGTTCCTCGCGTCCGGTCTCGCCGGCGATCGCCAGGGTTATGCCGGAGAGATAGACGAGCCTGGCCGTGGTCACCGCCGCCTGCAACTGGCCCATGTCGGCCATCGCCATATAGTCGCGCGCGGGCGCCTCCGCCCGCCAGTAGAAGAACCGCCGCTCGCCCGTCTCGTCGCGGTCGAAGGTGTAGAGCCCGGGCAGCCGGCCGGGCGCGGCGCGAACCAGGCTCGCGTCGATCCCTTCCTCGGTCATCAGGCGCATGATGCCGGCGCTGAACGGGTCGCCCTCGCCTACCGCCGTGCCGAAGGCGGCGGACAGTCCCTGGCGGCGCAGATAGACGGTGGTGTTGAAGGTGTCGCCCGCATAGCCGATCGCGGCCCGGGTCGGCCCGGTCAGGCCGACCTCCACCATGCATTCCCCGAAAGCGACGACGTCGGTCATGGCGCCCCTCCGCGCCAGTGTGCCGGATCTGAAGTTCGCCCGCATCTGGGTCACGCGCCGGAGCGAACTTCGAAATTGGGACACTGGCGATCCGCGGACGCCCTTAATCGCTCGGGCAGCGGTCAAGGTTCCCGCCGCCGCGGAACCTTGGCGGCGGGTGAAGCGTTGCCATAACGCGGGTTTCTCCAGGCCCGCCGATGACAAGAGCCCTGGCCCCCGCTGGCCCAAGCGGGGGTCTTCTTGCGTTCCCGCACAATAACGTGAACCCGGCCGGAACCGCCCTCACGGCTCCGGGTTCTGTGTCCGCAGTCAAACCGGAGAGCCTTTGATGAGACGCGTATTGCTTCTGACCGCTGCAGCGACCGCCGCCCTGTCGCTCGCGGCCTGCCAAAAGAAGGCGGAGGGGAACGCCGTGGTCGCCGAGGGCAACGCGGCCTCCAGCACGATGAGCACGGCCAATCCCGGTCAGACCGGCCCGGTGAATGCGGCGCAGAACGCGGCCTCGGCGGTGGTCGGCCAGACCTCCGCAGCGACCGTCGGCGCGCACGACACCGGCGCCTTCGTCGACAACGTCACCCAGGCCAACATGTACGAGATCAAGGCCGCCCAGATCGCCCAGCAGAAGGCGACGTCGCCCGAGGTGAAGGCCTTCGCCAAGATGATGGTCACCGACCACACGGCCATGGCCAACGAGCTGAAGCCGCTCATCACCAAGGCGGGCAAGACCCCGGCGGCCGCGCTCGACCAGCGGCGGCAAGGCCTGCTCGACAACCTGGGCGCCGCCAGCGCCAAGGACTTCGACAAGGCCTACATCGACCAGCAGGTCGCAGGCCACGACGAGACGCTGACCCTCGTGAAGGGCTACGCCGACAATGGCGGCGATGCGGGCCTGAAGGCGGCCGCCGGCAAGGCCGCGCCGAAGGTCCAGGCCCACCTCGACAAGGCCAAGGCCATCCAGGCGAAGCTGGCGAGCGGCTGACGACCCGCGACGCCAGCGTGGATACGGCGGCCGCCCCCATGACGGCCGCCGCTTTTTTGTCTATTGAGGCCGCGCCGCGGCGAGCGGATGACCGTCGACGCGCCAGCTCGGCGGCACCGCCGGCGCCGGATGATCTCTCAGGAGCGCCTCCGGGAAGCCCTGATTGATGAAGGCGACCATCGCCTCGCGCACATGGCAGCGCAGGTCGAACAGTTGGCCGGAGTTCGCCGCGCTCATCAGGCAGCGGATCTCCAGGCTCTTTTCCCGCGCGTCGGTGACCTGCAGGGCGCAGACGCGGCCGTCCCACAGGGGCGTGGCCTTAAGCAGTTCCACAAGCTTGGCGCGCAGCGGCTCGACGGGGGTGATGAAGTCCACGTAGAGCATCACCGTCCCCATCTGGCGCGCCGTATCCCGCGTCCAGTTCTGGAAGGGCTTCTGCAGGAAGTAGGTGAGCGGCAGCACCATCCGCCGCTCGTCCCAGATCTTGACCACCACATAGGTGGCGTTGATCTCCTCGACGTGGCCGACCTCGCCTTCGACCAGCAACTGGTCCTCCAGCCGGATCGGCTGGGTGGCGGCGATCTGCAGCCCGGCCAGCAGGTTCGATAGCAGCGGCTGCAGCGCCAGGCCGACCAGGATCCCCGCCGCCCCGCCCGCGGCCAGCAGGCTCACCCCCCACTGGCGCACCTGGTTGATCGTCATCAGCGCCATGGCCACGGTCACCACCACGACCAGCACGCTCGCCGCGCGTTGCAGGATGCGGATCTGCGTCGCGTGCTTGCGCGCCAGCAGGTTGTCGTCGACGTCGATACGGTAACGCCGCAGGAACACCGCGGCCGACAGGTCGACCGCGATCAGCGCGATCCAGCCGATCAGAACGACGAAGGCGATGGCGAAGGCGTGCTGGGCGAAGGCGGTCTGCTCGCGGGTGAGCGGCGAGGCCGCCAGGGCGGCGCTCAAGAAGGCCACCACCAGGGCGAGCCGTCCGGGCCCCTCGCTGCGGACCAGCAGCGGCCGCCAGAATTGATGGCCGCCCCTCAAGCCCCGCCGCACCAGCCGCACGATCACGCGGTGGGCGATCAGGGCGGCGGCGAGCGCGAGCAGCATCAGCACCAGGGTGAACACCCAGGGCGGGGCCCAGGCGAACCAGGGTTGCAGGTCTTTCAGCGCGGTGATCGGGCTCATCGGTGATCCGGGTGCGGCGCCCCCGCCGTGGCGTGAAAACCCTTGGATGCGGCCCTGGTTCACCCCAACTAGGCGTTCGGGGACTTCTGCCCCCGTCTGTCCAAGACATGAGCATCGCCCAACCCCGCCTGTTCGAAGACCCGCCGCCCGGCCTGCCGGAAGGCTTCGTCTACCGCCCGGACTTCGTCAGCCGCGAGGAGGAGTTTGAGCTGGTGCGCCGGCTGGAGCCCCTGCCCTTCGCGCCCTTCCAGTTTCACGGTTTCGAGGGAAGGCGGCGCGTGGTCTCGTTCGGCTGGCGCTACGACTTCAACGAGGGCGGGCTGAAGCGCGCCGAACCCTTTCCGGAATGGCTGCAACAGCTCGCCGCGCGGGCGGCGGCCTTCGCTGGGGCGGGGCCGGGCGCCTTCGCCCACGCGCTGATCAACGAGTACGCCCCCGGCGCCGGGATCGGCTGGCACCGCGACCGGCCGCAATTCGAGGACGTCGTCGGCGTCTCGCTGGTGTCGCCGTGCCGGTTCCGCTTCCGCCTGCGCGAGGGCGATAGCTGGAGCCGCGCCGCCGTCACCGCCGAACCGCGCTCGGCCTACCTGCTGCGCGGACCGTCCCGCCGCGCCTGGGAGCATTCGATCGCGCCGCTCGAGACGCTGCGCTATTCGATCACCTTCAGGACCTTCCGGGGCGACGTGGGGCCGGATCGGGCATCCTAGCGCGGATCGCCCGCCCTCGCGGGGACGAGCGGGGAAGTGGATGGCCCTAACGACTGGCGAGTTGCGCCCCGAGCGCCGTCCGGTCGAGCTGGGCGATCAAGGGCGCGTCGCGGCCGTAGATGTCGCGGCGCACGCTGAGCCCCTGCCCGGTCGGGACCGCGGTGAAATAGGCCAGATAGACCGGCACGGGCTTGGCCAGATAGGCCTTCGTCTCCGCAGGGCCCGGCCCCACGCCCTGCTGGACCACGGCGTCGCCGAGCAGCCAGCGGCCGAGCCGCAGGGCGTCCTCCAGCCGCACGCAGCCGGCGCTGGCCAGCCGCTCCTGGCCGGCGAAGAAGCTGCGCAAGGGGCTGTCGTGCAGATAGACCCCCTTGGGATTGGGGAACATCAGCTTGATCTGGCCCATCATGTTGTCGGAACCGGGCATTTGCCGGACCCTGAGCGTCATCCGGCCGGCGGCGACGGCGCGCCAGTTCACACGGGCCGGGTTCAGCGGCTTGGCCTTGGCGTCGTCCCAGCTGGAGAGCGCTTGCAGGCGCTGGCTGTGGAAGTAGCCCACCCCCTGCTTCAGCACCTTCGGCGCCATCCGGTGGGCGACCAGGTCGGGGGGCACGTTCCAGTAGGGGCGGAACACCGCATAGCGCACCAGGGCCGCCATCGGCGGGGTCGGGTCGCTGGGCTTGCCGACCACGACCTTCATGCTGTCGACCGGCCGGCCGTCCTGGTACATCCAGAGCCGCTGGGCGGCGATGTCGACGAGGATGAAGCGCCGGCCGAGATCCACCGGCAGGGCCCGCGCCCGTTCCAGGTTCGCCCGCAGCACCTCCACGCTCGCGCCGGGCGGCGGCCCCTTAATCGCCGCGCGCAGGCGCGTGTAGATCGGGTTCATTTGCGAGACCCGCGCCAGGCCCGCCTGCAGCGAGCGCGCGCGGGCCACGGTCTCCAGCGCCGCCGCGCGGCTCAGCGACGGCGGCCGGAACTGGCTGTCGCTGTACATCATGGACACCCCCGGCTGCGGGCGGTGCAGGTCGGAGGCCCAGGCCGCCAGGGTGGCGGAGAGCGCCAGCTCCGCCGCGGCGAGGTCTTCCGGCCGGCCGCTGCGCGCGGCGCGGACCGTCGCGGCCAGCTCGTCGGGGCGATAGTCGGCGGGATTGAGGCCGTCGGCGCGGGCGTCCCGGACCCGGGCGATCAACTGCTGGGCTTCCGGCGCGACCCGGCCCTTGGCGGTCCACAAGGGACGCTCGCCGCGGGCGGCGTAGAAACCGACGAGCTCCGCGTCGGCGCCGGGCCGGGCGAGCTCTTGAGCCAACTGGGCGCCGACGACGCCGGCGTCCGCGAGGGCCTGGGGCGCCGTCTCGACGTCGGCGGACGCAGCCAGGGCCGCCT
>NZ_DATELG010000117.1:0-3482 GCF_035276905.1 Phenylobacterium sp.
GAGACGCTGGCAAGCGCCGGGCAGGTCGTCGAAGTGGTCGATAAGGATGTCGGGCGCCAGCTCGGCGGCCGGGATCTCGGTGTAGCCGAAGCTGACCAGCACCAGGGGCGCGCCGGCGGCGCGTGCGGCGCCGGCGTCCGTGCCGGCGTCGCCGACCAGGACGGCGCGCTCCATTACCCCGCCGGCGGCGGCGACGGCCGTCGTCAGGTGCCGCGGGTCGGGTTTGCAGGCGGGCGTGGCGTCGGCGCCCACCACGGCGTCGAATCGGCGCGTCAGGTCGAGTGCGTTCAAGAGCGCGAGCGACAGGTCGGTGCGCTTGTTGGTGCAGACGGCGAGCCGCGCGCCGCAGGCCTTGAGCCGGTCAAGCGCGGCCTCGACGCCGGGAAAGGGCAGGCTTTCGTCGGCGATATGGTCGAGGTAGCGGGCGATGAAGCGGTCGAACAGCTCGGGCGCGCGGGCCTCTTCCAGGGGCGCGCCGGCGGCCTGGAAGCCGCGCTCGATCAGCCATTTCGCGCCGCGGCCGATGAAGGGGCGGGCCTCGGTCAGCGCCAGGGGCGGCAGACCCTCGGCGTCCAGCAGCACGTTGAGCGCGGCGATCAGGTCGGGAGCGGTGTCGACCAGGGTGCCGTCGAGGTCGAAGGCGATGGTGGCGCCGTCGAGGGAGTTTCGTGCTTTCGCCATGTCCTGGCGCTAGCCGCAGCCGTTGTCCGGCGCAAGCGCTTCTCGCGCCAGCCGCGAAGGCTTGGTAAGGCTCGCGCACCCGCCGCATGACTCGCCTCGGAGGCCAAGAGCCCATGACCGCCCGCGCCGCCGTGATCCTCGCCGCCGGCCAGGGAACGCGGATGAAGTCCGCGACGCCCAAGGTGCTGCACAAGGTCGGCGGGCGCACCCTGCTCGACCGGGTCGTCGACACCGTCGAACAGGTCGGCTGCGAACGCGTCGTGGTGGTGGTGGGAACTCATAGCCCGGCGGTCCGCGAGCTGGTCGAGAAGCGGCTGGGCGCCGGCGCGGTCGCCGTACAGGATCCGCCGCTCGGCACCGGCCACGCGGTGATGGCCGCGGCGCCGGCGCTGGAGGGGTTCGAGGGCGACGTGCTGGTGACCAACGCCGACTGCCCGCTGCTGCAGCCGGCCGACCTGGAGCCGCTGTTCGCCATGCGCGCCGAGGGCGTCGACCTGGCGCTCCTAGGGTTCGAACCCGCGGACGCGCTGCTCTACGGCCGGCTGATCCGCGGGGCCGGCGGCGGGGTGCTGAAGATCGCCGAGCCGAAGGACGCCACGCCGGAGGAGCTGGCGGCCAGGTCCTGCTACGCCGGCATGCTGGCGGCGGAAAAGGGCGCGCTGATGGGCTGGCTTGGGCGCACCAGCAACGACAACGCCAAGGGCGAATACTACCTGACCGAGATCGTCTCGCTGGCGGTCGGCGACGGCCGTTCGGTCCGCGCGCACATCGCCTCCGAGAGCGCGGTGATGGGCTGCGACACCCCGATGCAGCTGGCGGCGGCGGAAGCCGTCTTCCAGCAGCGGGCGCGGGCCCGGGCCCTCGCCGACGGCGCGGCCCTGCAGGCGCCGGAGACGGTGCACTTCTCCCACGACACCCGCATCGGTCCGGGCGCTACGGTCGAGCCCTACGTGGTCTTCGCGCCGGGGGTCACGGTGGAGAGCGGGGCGGTGATTCGCGCCTTCAGCCACCTGGAGGGGGCGGTCGTGCGCGCCGGCGCCATCGTCGGGCCCTATGCGCGCCTGCGGCCCGGGGCGGACATCGGCGCCGAGGCCCATGTCGGCAACTTCGTCGAGGTCAAGAACGTCACCCTGGGCAAGGGCGCGAAGGCCAACCATCTGAGCTACCTGGGCGACGGCAGCGTCGGGGCCGGCGCCAACATCGGCGCCGGCACCATATTCTGCAATTACGACGGGTTCGGGAAGTATGAGACCCACATCGGCGAGGGCGCCTTCATCGGCTCGGACACCGCCCTGGTCGCGCCGGTGACGGTGGGGGCGGGGGCTTTCACCGGAACCGGTTCGGTGATCGTCGAGGACGTGCCGGCCGACGCGCTGGCGGTGGCGCGGGGCCAACAGGTGACCAAGCCAGGCTGGGCGGAACGTTTCCGGCAGCGCAAGCGCGCCGAGAAGGCGGCCAGGTCGAAGGCGTGAAGGGGCAAGCTATGAGCGATGCGGACAGCCAGAAGCGCGCGGCGGGCGAGGCCGCGGCCGCACTCGTCGAAAGCGGCATGGTGGTGGGGCTGGGCACCGGCTCGACCGCGGCCTGGTTCGTCAAGGCGCTGGGGGCGCGCCAGCTCGACGTGACCTGCGTCTGCACCTCCGAGGCCACCGCCGAACTCGCCCGCAGCCTGGGCATGAAGCTCGCCGAGCTGGGCGAGAGCGCCGAGATCGACCTGACGGTGGACGGCGCCGACGAGATCGGCCCTGGTCTTTCGCTGATCAAGGGCGGCGGCGCGGCCCTGCTGCGCGAGAAGCTGGTCTGGGAGGCGTCCAAGCGCTGCGTGGTGATCGCCGACGCCGCCAAGCGCGTCCCCGTGCTCGGCGGGTTCCCGCTGCCGATCGAGGTGGTGGCGTTCGGCCACAAGACCACGGCGCTGCGGATCTGCGATGCGCTGGCGGAGTGCGACATCGGCGTGGCGCCGCGCTTGCGGTTGAAGGACGGCCAGCCTGTGCGCACCGACGGCGGCAACCTTATCTATGACGCCGCCTGCGGGCGGATCGCGGAGCCGGCCATGCTGGCCGTGGCGCTGAAGAGCGTCACCGGCGTCGTCGACCACGGCCTGTTCCTCGACCTGGCCGACCAGGCGCTCGTCGGCGCGCCCGAAGGCGTGCTGACCCTCGAACCGTAAAGGAGCGCCAGCTTGGCCAAGTACGACTACGACCTCTTCGTCATCGGCGCCGGCTCCGGCGGCGTGCGCGCCGCGCGGCTGGCGGCGATGACCGGCGCGAAGGTGATGGTCGCCGAGGAGCATCGCGTCGGCGGCACCTGCGTGATCCGCGGCTGCGTGCCGAAGAAGTTCATGGTCTACGCCTCGGAGTTCGCCCACCACTTCGAGATGGCCGCGGACTACGGATGGACCGTCGGCGAGACGAGCTTCGATTGGCCGAAATTCGTCGCCGAGAAGGACAAGGAGATCGCCCGGCTTTCCGGCATCTACGTCCGCAACCTACAGAACGCCGGGGCGGAGATGGTGCACGCACGAGCCCGCCTGCTGGACGCCCATACCGTGGAGATGGAGGGCCGCGGGACGGCGACCGCGGACAAGATCCTGATCGCCACCGGCGCGCAGCCGTGGATGCCGCGCGATCTGCCGGGCGTCGAGCACGCCATCACCTCGAACGAGGCCTTCGGCCTGCCGCAGCTGCCCAAGCGGATCGTCATCGCCGGCGGCGGCTATATCGCGCTGGAGTTCGCCGGGATCTTCAACGGCCTGGGCGTCGAGAACACCCTGGTGCATCGCGGGCCCAACGTGCTGCGCG
>NZ_DATELG010000118.1:0-23915 GCF_035276905.1 Phenylobacterium sp.
AGCCGGGAGTTCGAGCCGGGCCTCAGAATGCTGATCGAATCCTGCGAGCAGGAGGCCGCGCTCAGCATCTTCGGCCGGGTCAGCCTGCGCTGGGACATCCATCGCCTGCTCGGCAACGCGCTTCGGCTGGAGCTGGCGGAGGCCGAAAACCCCGAGATCGTCCGTGGCCGGATCGATGCGCCGATCTTCATCACCGGCCTGCCGCGCAGCGGAACCACTTTCCTGCACACCCTGCTGTCCGAGGATCCCGGCAACATGACGCCGCTGTCCTGGCAGACCATGCAGCCCTACCCCGACCGCCGCGACCGGGCGCGGGACCAGCGGGTGGCCCGGGCCGAGCGCGAGCTGCGCGCGTTCCGCCACATCTCGCCGGACGTCGAGGGCCTGCACCCGTTGGCCGCGACCACCCCGCAGGAATGCACCGAGATCACCGCCCACGTCTTCCAGAGCCTGCGGTTCGACACGACCTACTGGTCCCCGAGCTATCTGAAGTGGCTCGAGAAGCGCGGCCACGAGGCCGCGTTCGGCTTCCACAAGCGCTTCCTGCAGCACCTGCAGGCCCAGGTCGCCGGCGAGCCGCGCCGGTGGGTGCTGAAATGCCCGGACCACGTCTTCACCTTGGACGCCATCCTGGCGAACTATCCGGACGCGCGCTTCGTCTTCGTGCACCGGCATCCGGCGGCGGTGCTGGCCTCGGTGGCCAAGCTGACCTATGCGCTGAGGGCCCCCTTCACCCGCAAGCTCGACAAGCCCGCCATCGGCGCCCAGGTCAGCGAGCGTTGGCTGGAGGGCGCGGACGCCATTCTGAATGCGGCCGCCACCCTGCCGGCGGATCGCGTGCTCCATCTGAACCACCGCGAGGTCACCACAGAGCCGCTCGCGACGCTGGACAAGCTCTACCGGTATTTCGACATGCCGTTCGAGCCGCAGGCGCGCAGGCGGGTCGCCGACTTCGTCGCCCACCGGCCGCGCGGCGGCTACGAGGTCAACCGCTACGATCCGGCGGAGTACGGCCTCGACCTGCGGCGGCTGAACGAAGGCTTCGCGCGCTACATCCGCGCCTTCGTCGATCCTGCGCCGCAAGCGGTCCCGGCCTGAGCGCGTTCCGAGCTCCACGCTTGAGGCGGATTCTCACGGAACTGATCTTCGTCGCGGGCCTCGCGGCGACCGTCTGGCTGGCCATGCACCTGGGTTTGAGGCCGGTCGGCCAGGCGCTGTCGGTGATCGGCGTCGGCGGGGTGCTGCTCGTGGCCCTGGCGCATCTGCCGACCCTGGCGGTGCTGGGCCTCGCCTGGGGGATGCTGGCGCGCGAGGCCGACGCCTCGCCAAGCGTGAAGTTCGTCTGGGGACGGCTGATGCGCGACGCCGGGGGCGAGATGCTGCCGCTCTCCCAGGTCGGCGGCCTGGCCATCGGCGCGCGGGCGGTGAACCTGGCCGGCGTGCCGGGGATGGAGGCGACGGTCACCAGCCTCCTGGACCTGTTCGTCGAGCAGGTCGCCAAGACGCCCTATTCGATCGCCGCGGTCGCGCTCCTGGTCTGGCTGGTTCCGGCAAGCCCGCTGGTCGGCCCGGCGGTGGGCGTGCTGGCGCTGACCGTCGCCGGCCTGGGCGTCGTGATGCTGCGGCGCGCCTGGATGCGGGCGCGGCTGGTCAAGATGGCGGCCAATTTCGACAGGCGCTGCACCGCCGAGGAGGCCGGCGCCGCCGAAGCAGCCATGGCCGAGGCCCTGCTGCCGCGCGGCCGGCTGGGCCTCAGCCTCGTCCTTCACGTCGGCGCCTGGGGGCTGGGCGCGGTGGAGACCTGGATCGCCCTGCGTCTCCTGGGGGTGGACGCCAGCCTCGCCCAGGCGGTCGTCATCGACGGCCTGTTCGTGACGGTGCGGATGTTCGCCTTCGCGATCCCCGCGGCCGTGGGCGTGCAGGAGGGCGCCTACGTCGTGCTCTGCGGCCTGTTCGGCGTCGGCGCGCCGACGGCCCTGGCCTTCTCCCTGGTGCGCCGTGCGCGCGACCTGGTGATCGGCGCGCCGGCGGTGCTCGCCTGGCAGGTGCTGGAACGTCGCCGCCGCAGCACACACGCGGGGCGGCGCGCCTGAGACAGCGCCCAAGGGTTGACGTCGGCGCCTGCGATGGGCTTCTGGGCGCCTGCTGTCGCGGACGAGGACGTCAATGTCTCCCAATGACGCACGCCGCTCCAGAGCGCGCACGGGCTTTGCGATCAAGCCTCGCAGGGCGCTGTCCATCTCCCGGGCGGTCGCGACAAGCAACCAGCATCCCTGGTTGACGATCCTGGCGGTGCTGCTCCTCTGCGCGCTGGCGGCGCTCTACGTCTCAGGTCACTTCAAGATGACCAGCGACACCACCCAGATGTTCTCGCCGTCGGTCGACTGGCGCCGGCACGAGATCACGCTCACCAAGGCCTTCCCGCAGAACAGCGACAACATCATCGTCGTGGTCGAAGGCGCGACGCCCGAACTGGCCGAACAGGCGGCGGCGGCCCTGACCGCCAAGCTGGCGCCGCAGACCAATCTGTTCCAGGGCGTGCGCCGGCCGGACGGCGGGCCGTTCTTTACGCGCGAGGGTCTTCTTTTCCTGTCACGCGACGAGCTGGCCACGACCACCGATCAGTTGGTCTCGGCCCAGCCGTTCATCGGCCCGATGGCCGCCGACCCGAGCCTGCGTGGGGTGATGTCCGCCGTCTCGACCCTGGCCACCGGCGTGAACGAAAGCCAGACAACGCTCGCCGCGGTCGCCAAGCCGGTTCACGCCCTAGCGCAAGCGATGCAGAGCGTCGCGGCCGGCAAGCAGACCTTCATGTCGTGGCAAAGCATGTTCGACGGCGGCGGCGACACCTTGCGAGCCTCGACAAAGCGCTTCGTCATCGTCCAGCCGCGCCTCGACTACGACGCCCTGACGCCGGGCGCCCGCGCCAGCGACGCGATCCGGGGCGCCGCCCAAGCGCTCGCGCTCGATCCGAAGCACGGCGTGCGCGTACGCCTGACCGGCTCGACCCCGCTCTCCGACGAGGAGTTCGCCTCGATCGCCGACCGGGCCTGGCTGGTGTTCGGCTCCATGGGGCTGGCGATGGCGGTGATGCTGTGGCTGGCGGTGCGATCGAAGCGGTTGGTGTTCGCCATCATCGTCACCACCCTGCTCGGCCTGGTCCTGACCACTGCGGTCGGCCTCGCCGCGGTCCACCGCTTCACCCTGATCTCCGTGGCCTTCATTCCGCTGTTCGTCGGACTGGGGGTGGATTTCGGCATCCAGTTCAGCATCCGGTTCCGCGCCGAACGGCTGAGACACGACGATCTGGGCGAGGCGCTGTGCGCGACCGCCAGCGGCATCGGCCGCTCGCTCGCCCTGGCGGCGGCGGCGATCACCCTGGGCTTCTTCGCCTTCCTGCCGACCTCCTATGTCGGCGTCTCCGAACTGGGAGTGATCGCCGGTCTTGGCATGGTCATCTGCCTGGCCCTGAACCTCACCCTCTTGCCCGCCATGATCACGCTGCTGAAGCCGCGCCGGCGAACCGGCGAAGTCGGCACCCCGCAGCTGGCGCCCCTGGACCGGTTCCTGGTCGAACGCCGCAGGCTGGTGCTCGGCAGCTTCATCGTCGCGACGGCGCTGGGGATCATTTCGCTGCCGCTGGTGCGCTTCGACTTCAACCCGCTGCATCTGCGCAACGTCCACGGCGAGGCCATGTCGACCCTGCTCGACATCATGAAGGATCCGAAGCGGACGCCGAACACCATCGACGTGCTCGCCCCGTCGCTGCCGGCCGCCGAAAGGCTGGCGGCCCGGCTCTCCAAACTGCCGGAGGTCTCCCAGACGGTGACGCTCTCCAGCTTCGTGCCGGACGATCAGCAGGCGAAGCTGGCCATGATCTCCGACACGGACGTCCTGCTCGACGTCACGCTCAATCCCATCGAGACCCAGCCGCCGCCGACCGACGCCGAGCTCGCCGCGGCGATGAAGAAGACCGCCGCGGATCTGCGCGCCGCAGCGGCCAAGGAGCCGGGCCCCACCGCCAAGGACGCGCTCGCCCTGGCCGGCGCGCTCGACACCCTCGCGAACGGCCCGCCGCAAGGCCGCGCAGCCGCGACGCAGACGGTGGTCGCCCCGCTCAACACCCTGCTCGACCAGATCCGCAACATGCTGCTGGCCGAGCCGGTCACCCTGCAGAGCCTGCCCCAGGACCTCGTGCGCGATTGGGTGACGCCGGACGGGCGCGCACGCGTGCAGGTCTCGCCGGCCGGCGACTCCAATGACAACCATGTGCTGAAGCGCTTCTCCCGGGCGGTGCTGAAGATCGCCCCGGACGCCAGCGGGCCGCCGATCTCGGTCCAGGCGGCCAGCCGCACCATCACGATGGCGTTCATCATCGCGGGGATCCTGTCGCTGGTGGTGATCAGCGCCCTGCTGATCGTGACCCTCCGCAGCGTGCGCGAGACCGCCTTCACCCTCGCCCCGATCGTGGTGGCGGGCTTTCTCACCTTCGGGACCTGCGTGCTGATCGGCCAGGAAATCAACTTCGCCAACATCATCGCCTTCCCGCTGCTGTTCGGGGTCGGCGTGGCCTTCCACATCTACTTCGTCATGGCCTGGCGCGGGGGGGCGACCAACCTTTTGCAGTCGAGCCTGGCGCGGGGGGTCTTCTTCAGCGCCCTGACCACCGGGACGGCCTTCGGCGCCCTGATGTTCTCCAGCCACCCGGGCACCGCCAGCATGGGCAAGATCCTGATGATCTCGCTGATCTGGACCCTGGTGGCGGCGCTGATCTTCGAGCCGGCGCTGCTGGGGCCGCAGCCTCCCAAGGAGCAGCGACCGAAGACGGGCCTCAGGGCGCGGCCGGGGTGAGGCTCACAAGGGCCCGCGATCGAGCCGCCCTTAAGCCCCCGTTCGCCGCCGGAGCAGCGCCCGGCCTTCGCGCCATTGCCAGATCGCCAGCACCGGCAGGCCGATCACCAGGTCGCGCGCGCGCCGCAGCAGCGACAACGCCAGGGCGTCGCCGGAATGGACGCCGAACACCGGGCCCAGCAGGGCGTAGGAAGCCTCCTGCACGCCCAGGTTCCCCGGCAGTGCGAAGCCCAGGTTGCGCAGGGCGTACATCAGGCTCTCGACCGCCACCACCGCCCAGAACGGCGTGTCCGCCCTCATGCAGCGCAGCGCGATCCACGAGGCCGCCGCCCCGCCGATCCAGCCGCAGAGGTGCAGGATGACCGCCAGCGCCACCCGGCCGGGGCGGCGATAGATCTCTTCCAGCGCCGCGCCGACCGCATCGGCGCGGGCGATGGAGTCCGGCAGCCAGCGGCGCGCCAGCCGGCCGAGGCCGCCGACCACCCGCTGCTGGGCCAGCAACACGGCGGCGCCGGCGGCGAAGAGCAGCGAAAGCCCGATCAGCGCCGGCCACAGCACGGGTTCGGCGAGCGCTCGGTTCAGCCGCACCGCGATCAGGCCCAGGCCCAGCAGGGTGTAGAAGAACTGCGCGGCGATCTCGGCGGTCATGTCGACGATCACCGAGGCCAGCGCGACCCGCTCGGGCACGCCGGCGGCGATTAGCGAGCGCGCGCCGAACACCAGCCCGCCGACCTGCGAGAAGGGCAGGACGTCGGCGGCGGAGTCCCGCACGAACCTAGCCCAGACGAAGGGCCAGATGCGATCGGAGCGCAGGCTGCGGGCGGCCGCCGCCCAGGCCACGCCGGTCACCCACATCACCGGCAGCCAGAACGTCGTGAAGAGCGCAAAGCCTCGCCAGCCGATCGCGCTCACCGCCTTGGTGACGTCGCCCAGGCCGACGAACGCAACCAGCAGGGTCACGAGCCCCAGCCCGGCGACGAGCGCCAGGATCAGGCCGCCGCGCAGGCGTCCCACCGGGGCCCGCGCGGAGCGGGCCGGCGTCGCCGCGATCGGCGGGGCCGCCTCCAGCTGATCGGTCAAGCCCGCGCCGCTGCCGCGGGTCTCGGCTTGGGCGCGAATTTCAGCGCCAGCCGGATCAGTCCGGGCACGAAGACCGGGCGCGGCAGCCGCGCGTCGTAGGGCGCGAGACGCCGGTCGTTGGCCTCCAGGCAGATCCGCGCCAGTTCCGGGAAGCTGATCTCCACCCCCAGATCCTTCGAGCCGTTCAGGGTGAAGTTGTAGTCCGCCGCCTTCTCGTCGTTCTCCATCTTCCCCGCCAGGCCGATCCGCTCCCAGATCAGGAAGGCCCAGACCGCCAGCGCCTTGAGTTCGAACCATGGCCTGCGCCACCAGGGCATGTTGCGCCGCCACCACGCCACCCAATTCACATAGAACAGGATGTGGCGGCCTTCCTCACGCATGATGGGCTCGAAGGTGGCGACCAATTCGGGCGGGAAAAAGCCGGTCCGTTTCGCGACCTCGAACAGACCGAAGCCGAAGAAGCTGTCGATGCACTCCGACCAGCCGGTGACCATGAAGGCCCACTCCGGATCGCGCGGGCGCAGGTACTCCGGCTCAGGCTGGAGGGCGATGTCGTAGGACTTCACCATGTTGGCGAGGACCGTCTTGTGGCGGCCCTCCTCGAAGGCGTCCATGTCCAGCGCCTCCTTGAGCAGGCCGCCGTCCGCCTGGTGGCTTTCGCGGATCTTCTCGGCGAAGGAGCGGACGTTCATGCCCGCCTTGCCCTCGGTCTGGACGGCGATGTCCCAGATCGGCAGGGCGACCAGCCTGTCGCGGGTCTCCTTCTCCAGCTTCGGCCAGTCGAGGATCCGCGGCCGGTAGGGATCGTGGGTCTCGAGGAGCTCGAGGCAGAAGAGGCGCAGGTGCTCCTTCGAGCCCAGGCGGATGCGGCCCTCGGGCTTCTCGCCCCGCTTGCCCTGGCGGCTGAGGTCCGGCGCAGGCAGCGCAATGTCGGTCATCGATACCCTTCCCCCTTGTCCGGCCGTTCAGGCGAAGTCCGAGAACCCGCCGAGCGACACATCGGGCGCCCGCGCCGCGGCGGCGACGTCAGGATCCACCAGCGCCTCGAATTCCTCAACATAGCGATAGCCGGGGGCGCTGCCCGGATACTGGGCCGATTTGGCCGGATGCAGGTAAATCTCGCTGAGCCCATCGGGCAAGCAGCGCATGACGCCGCACAGCCGCTCGGCGGTCATCGCCCCCGACCAGGCGAGGCCGAAGACCTGGTCCGGCGCGCTCACCCCGGCGCGGCGCGCGCGCCCGCGCCCGAGCGCCGCCCATCTTCCTAGGATGGTGGGCGCCGTGATCCAGGCCCCACCGACCTTCCCTTGCGGCTCGACCCGGGCCAGCACTTCATGCGGCTCGATCGGCGCGCGCAGCGCCTTCAGCCCGTAGCGGTGGCCGACGTCGAGGATCGCGGCCAGGATGCTCGGATGCAGGTGGTAGTGCTTGTGGGTGTTGACGTGGTCCAGGGGCAGGCCCGTGGCGGCGAAGGCCGCGAATTGCGCCGCGACCTCGGCGATCATCTGCCGGCGCACCGCCGGACGGAAGAAGATCGCCGCGCCCAGCGCCGCCATGTCGGTGCGGAACCGGCCGTCCGCGCCGACGAGGTCGGGGATCTCGGCCGGCGGGCTGACCGGCGCGCCCTCGACCAGCACCAGGTGCAGGCCCACCCGAAGGCTCGGCGCCCGCCGCGCCCGCGCCACCGCATCGGCCGCCGCCGGCGCGCCCACCATCAGGCTGGCGGCGGTGAGCACGCCACGCACATGCGCCTCCTCGACGGCCTCGTTGACCGCAAGGTCGGCGCCGAAGTCGTCGGCCGTGACCACGAGCTGCTTCATCTTCCCTCCCTTTATGGGGAGGGACAGCTCGCCGAAGGCGAGCAGGGTGGGGAAGTCGGGATCAAGCCCGGAGTTCGGCGTTCTGGCCCGCACTTCCCCACCCCTGACCGCTTCGCGGTCGTCCCCTCCCCATAAAGGGGAGGGAGGGAAACGATGCGAGCCATCACCCTCACGCCGCCACGGCGTGCTTGCGCTCGCGCAGGAAGTCGAAGAACTCCACGCCCTCGCGCAGGCGCCGCTTCATCATGTCGAAGTCGCGGACCATCTCGCCCACGATCGCGCCGATCTTCCGGGGGCGGAAGTAGAAGCGCTTGTAGAAGGTCTCCAGCGACGCGTAGATCGCCTCGTGGCTGAGATGCGGATAGTGCAGCGGCGCGATCTGGATGCCGTGCTCGTCCACCAGCTCGGCGTTCTTCTCGTCGAGCCAGCCGTTCTCCACCGCCTGGTTGAACAGGAAGGTCCCCGGATAGGGCGCGGCCAGCGACACCTGGATGGTGTGCGGATTGACCTTGCAGGCCCACTTGATGGTCTCTTCGATGGTCTCGTGGGTCTCGCCCGGCAAGCCCAAGATGAAGGTGCCGTGGATGGCGATGCCGAGGTCGTGGCAGTCCTGGGTGAACTTCTCCGCCACCTCGACGCGCATGCCCTTCTTGATGTTGTGCAGGATCTGCTGGTTGCCGCTCTCGTAGCCGACCAGCAGCAGGCGCAGGCCTCCGGCCTTGAGCTTCTCCAGCGTCTTGCGCGGGACGTTGGCCTTGGCGTTGCACGACCAGGTCACGCCCAGCTTGCCCAAGCCCTCGGCGATCGCCTCGGCGCGCGGCAGGTCGTCGGTGAAGGTGTCGTCGTCGAAGAAGAACTCCTTCACCTGCGGGAACAGGCGCTTGGCCTCGGCGATCTCGGCGACCACGTTCTCGACCGAGCGCGTGCGGTAGCGGTGCCCCCCCACCGTCTGCGGCCACAGGCAGAAGGTGCAGCGCGATTTGCACCCGCGCCCGGTGTAGACCGAGATGTACGGGTGGCGCAGATAGCCGATGAAATAGTCCTCGATCTTCAGGTCGCGCCGGTAGACGTCGATCACCGACGGCAGGGCGTCCATGTTCTCCAGGACCGGCCGGTCGGGGTTGTTGACGATCCGGCCGTCGGCGTCGCGCCAGCTGAGCCCCTGGATGGTCTCCCAGGGCTGTTCCTCGGCGACTTCCTTGACCGTGAAGTCGAACTCGTTGCGGCAGACGAAGTCGATCGCCGGCGCCTCGCGCAGGCTCTTCTCGGCGTCGACCGCCACCTTGGCGCCGATCAGGCCGGCCTTGAGCTTCGGGTTGGCGGCCTTCAGCGCCTCGACGCACTTCACGTCGCTCTGGAACGACGGCACCGAGGTGTGGACCACCACCAGGTCGAAGTCGTTCGCCTGGGCGACCACCTCGGCCAAGCCGATCCCCGCCGGCGGGGCGTCGATCAGCTTCGAGCCCGGCACCAGGGCGGCCGGCTGGGCGAGCCAGGTCGGGAACCAGAACGAGCGGATCTCCCGCTTGGCCTGGTAGCGCGAGCCCGCGCCGCCGTCGAAGCCGTCGAAGGAAGGCGCCTGGAGAAACAGAGTTCGAAGCATTCGGCACCCCTATAGGTCGGCCACTAGATACCCGAGAGCCCGCCGCTCCGGTCGACGCGGAATCGCGCGCCGCGCCAGTCGACGACGGTGACGAAGAATGAAGCTACGAAGACGCCGAAAGACAAGATGTCGCGCAGCGGGAACAACCACAACGGCGCCTTCGCAGGCCTCATGACCTGCGAGACGTGGCGCATCATCCACAGTCGGACGCCCGTGGCGAGCGCCAGCACCGCCAGCGCGATCGGCGATCCGTGCAGCAGCAGCGTTGCGATCAGCGCCAGGACGAAGGCGTGGGTGACGCCGCTGCCGAAGAAGCCGGCCGGGTCGACGCCGCGGACGGTGCGCGCCCAGCGCAACTCGTGCGCCAGCATCTGCGTCAGGCTCGCATCGGCGCAGCCGTGGGCGACCAGCACCGGCGCCACGAGGGTCCTGTGGCCGGCCTTCCGCACCGCCTCGCCGATCGCGTAGTCGTCGGCCAGGAGATCGGCGAAGGCCTCGAAGCCGCCGATCTCCTGCAACACGCTGCGGCGCAGGGCGATGGTCGAGCCCATGCAGGGTGTGGCCAGCCCCAGCGACACCCCGGTCACCACGCTGGGCAGGAACTGGAAGGTCAGGCCCATGGCGGCGATCTTCGACCAGAAGCCCGCCTGCGCCTTTCCGTAGTAGGGGCAGGTCACCAGGCCCACGCCCTCGCCCTCCAGCGCCTGGACCACGCGCGTCAGGTAGTCGGAGGGGACGGCGATGTCGCTGTCGGAGAGCACCAGGATCGGGCCCCGGGCCCGAGACGCCATGTTGATCAGGTTCGAGACCTTGCCGTTGACGCCGTGGAGCCGCGGGTCGACGACGACCGAGACGTCCCGGCCGGGATGGGCGGCGGCCAGGCGCTCGGCGGCGCGCCTGGCCGGATCGGCCGCCTCGCGCACCCCGAACACGACCTGGGTCTGGCCGGGATAGTCCTGCGCGAAAAAGGTGGCGAGCGCGGCGTCCAGCCCTGGCTCCTCGCCGTAGAGCGGCTTCAGCACCGTCACCGCCTCGGGCCGCGCGGGCGGCTGAACGGGGCGGGCGCGGAAGAAGGCGTGCGTCCTGAGGCCAGCCAGGATCAGGTAGCCGCAGCCTGCGAGCGCGAGGACGAGGAACAGGGCTCCGGCGATTTCGAGTGGCTGATCCACGGCGTCCCTGCTTTGATGCGCGTCGCCTCGGCGCGTCAATGGCGCGCGGGAGGCCGGACCATACGCGCCCGCTCCGGGGCGCGCCACCGAGCGACGAACACAGCCGACGCCATGAATTCCGCCCAACTCGACAAGCCTGCGCCGCGCCTCGACCTGCGCGGCGAACCGGTGCTGGTGACCGGCGCGTCCGGCTTCGTCGGTTCGGCGGTGGCCCGCGCGCTGGTGGATCGCGGCGCCCGGGTGCGGGTGCTGATTCGCAGCGCCAGCCCGCGCACCAACATCGAGGGCCTGGACGTCGAGGTGGCGGACGGCGACATGCGAGACCCCGCCGACATGACCCGCGCGCTTCAGGGCTGCCGCTACGCCTTCCACGTCGCGGCCGACTACCGGCTCTGGGCGCGCGATCCGGAGGAGATCGTCCGCAACAACCTGGCGGGCGTCACCGCGGTGATGGAGGCGGCGCTGGCCGCCGGCGTCGAGCGGCTGGTCTACACCTCGAGCGTGGCGGCGCTCAGGATCCCCGCCGACGGCAGGCCGGGCGACGAGACCGGCCCGCTGACCGAGGCCGAGGCGATCGGCGCCTACAAGCGCAGCAAGGTCGCCGCAGAGCGGCGGGTGGAGCGCTACGTGGCCGAGGACGGCCTGGCGGCGGTGATCGTCAGCCCCTCGACGCCGATCGGCCCGCGCGACGTGAAGCCCACCCCGACCGGCCGCATCCTGGTGGAGGCCGCACGTGGCCGCATGCCGGCCTATGTCGACACCGGCCTGAACCTCGTCCACGTCGACGACGTGGCCCAGGGCCACCTCAAGGCGCTGGAGGCCGGGCGGATCGGCGAGCGCTATGTGCTGGGCGGCCAGGACGTCTCGCTCGGCAAGCTCCTCAAAGACGTCGCCGCCGTGACCGGCCGGCCGGCTCCGCACTTGAAGCTCCCCATCCGCCCCCTTTATCCTTTGGCCGAAATCGCCGAGCTTGCCGCCCGCATCACCGGCAAAGAGCCGTTCCTGACCAGGGATTCGCTGAAGATGGCGACGCACCACATGTACTTCAGCTCGGCCAAGGCCGAACGGGAGCTGGGCTATGCGGCGCGGCCCTATGTCGAGGCCGTGCGCGAGGCGCTGGGCTGGTTCCGCGCCCAGGGCTATCTCGGATGATCGCGACCGCCGTCGGAGCGCTGGCGCTCGCGGCCTGGGCCTATCTCCTGGCCGCGCGAGGCGGCTTCTGGCTGGCCGCGGACCGGGACGACGACGTCCTGCCCGCCCCGGCGGAATGGCCCGCGGTGGCCGCGGTGGCGCCGGCGCGCGACGAGGTCGAGGTGATCGGCGAATCGATCGCCAGCCTGTTGGCGCAGGACTACCCCGGGCCCTTCCGTGTAATCCTCGTGGACGACGACAGCTCGGACGGAACCGCCGAGGCGGCGCAGGCCGCGGCCGAGCGGTTGGGCGCGGCCGGGCGGCTGCAGATCCTCAAGGCCGCGCCGCTGGCCGCCGGCTGGACCGGCAAGCTGTCGGCCATGGCCCAGGGCGTCGCCGCGGCGGGCGATGGGCCCAAGTACCTGCTGCTCACCGACGCCGACATCGCCCATGCGCCCGACAACCTGAGGAACCTGGTCGCACGCGCCGAGGCGAAGGGACTGGTGCTGGCCTCGCTGATGGCCAAGCTGCACTGCACGACCTGGGCCGAGCGGATGCTGATCCCCGCCTTCGTCCTCTTCTTCCAGATGCTGTTCCCCTTCCGCTGGGCCGCCGACCCGAAACGCAAGGCCGCCGCCGCCGCCGGCGGCTGCATGCTGGCGAACCGCGCGGCGCTGGAGGCCGCCGGGGGCCTGGCCGCGATCCGCACCGCCATCATCGACGACTGCGCGCTGGGGGCGCTGATGAAGCGCCAGGGGCGGATCTGGATCGGCCTCACCGACCGCGCCCGCAGCATCCGCCCCTACCTGACGCTGGGCGAGATCGGCCGGATGATCTCCCGCTCGGCCTACGCCCAGCTCGACTATTCGGCGCTGATCCTCGCCGGCACGCTCGCGGGCCTCGCCCTGGTGTTCCTGGCGCCCGCGGCGCTGGCCCTCTTCGCCTCGGGTCCGGCGCGGCTGATGGGGGCGCTGGCCTGGCTCGCCATGGCCCTCTGCTTCCAGCCGATGCTGCGCTTCTACCGGCTCTCGCCGCTGTGGGGCCTGGGGCTGCCTGCGATCGCCAGCCTCTACGCGGCCTTCACCTTCCAGTCGGCGCTGGACGTCTGGCGCGGCCGGGGCGGCATGTGGAAAGGCCGCGCCCAGGCGCTGGCGCGCCCCGCATGACCGCCGCCCAGGATCTCGCCTCCGGCAAGGGGCGCACGGACGAGAACTTCCCGGTCGCCTCGATCCTGATCTCCGCACGCCACCGGCCGGCGGTGCACGCCTTCTACGCCTTCGCGCGCGCGGCCGACGACGTCGCCGACAACGCGAGCGCCAGCGGGCCGGAGAAGCTGCGGCTCTTGGAGGCGATGCGCGCGACGCTCGCCGGCGAGAGCGAGACCGATGCGGTCTCCGCGCGGCTGCGCGGCGTGCTGCGCGATCGGTCCCTCGGCCCGCAGCACGGCCTCGACCTCCTGGAGGCCTTCCGCCGGGACGTCACCAAGCGGCGCTACGCCGACTGGAACGAGCTGATGGACTATTGCCGCTATTCGGCCGCTCCCGTGGGGCGAATGGTGCTCGACCTGCACGGCGAGCCGCGGTCCACCTGGCCGGCCAACGACGCGCTCTGCGCCGCGCTGCAGGTCATCAACCACCTGCAGGACTGCGCCGAGGACCGCCGCGACCTCGACCGGGTCTACCTGCCGCAGGCCGACCTCGCCGCCGCCGGGACCAATGTCGCCGCGCTCGACGCGGTGCGGTCATCGCCGGCGCTGAGGTCCGTGATCTGCTCGCTCGCCCGGCGCACCCAGGACCTGCTCGTCGAGGCGCGCCCCTTCGCCAGCCAGATCGCCGACCTGCGTCTGCGCGCCGAGGTGACCTTCATCCAACGCCTCGCCGAGGACCTCGCCGCCCGGCTGGTGGCGCGCGATCCGCTGTGCGAGCGCGTGCACCACAGCAAGCCCGAGCTCGTCGCCCTGGCGGGCTCGGCCCTCCTGCGCCTGCTCTCAGAGCCCCGCCGGCCGCCGCCGCCGGGCCGAACCGCGGACCTGACGCCATGACCGAAAACGCCGTGAACGAGTCCGGCCCCGCAGACGCCGAGACCGCCGCCAAGGTCGCGTCCGGCAGCTCCTTCTACGCGGGCATGCGCGTGCTGCCGAAGGCCGAGCGGGACGCCATGTACGCCGTCTACGGCTTCTGCCGCATCGTCGACGACATCGCCGACGACCAGGTCCGGCCGATCGCCCGGCAGCGCGCCGAGCTGCAGGCCTGGCGCGACGACCTCGAGGCCCTCTACGCCGGCCGCCCCGCCGGCGGCGCGGAGATGCTGCGCGAGGCGGTCGCCCGCTACAAGCTCGACAAGGCCGACTTCCTGGCCGTGGTCGACGGCATGGAGATGGACCTGGAGGGGATCTGCGCCCCCGATCTCGCGACCCTGGACCTCTACTGCGACCGGGTGGCGGTGGCCGTGGGCCTGCTGTCGGTGAAGGTCTTCGGCATGGAGGACGGCGTCGGCCGCGAGCTCTCGCATCATCTCGGCCGGGCGCTGCAGCTGACCAACGTCGTCCGCGACGTCGACGAGGACGCCGCCATGGGCCGGCTCTACCTGCCGGCGGAATATCTGGCCGAGGCCGGGATCGACAGCCGTGTCCCCGCCGAGGCGGTGCTGCACCCGGGCGTCGGCCAGGTCTGCCGCAAGCTGGCCGCGACCGCCCAGGCGCATTTCGCCGAGGCGCACCGCATCCTGGCTTCGCGCCCCGCCGGCAAGCTGGCCGCGCCCCGGCTGATGGGCGCCGTCTACGCCAATGTGCTGGGCAAGCTCTGCGCCCGCGGCTGGACGCCGCCGCGCGAGCGGGTGAGCGTGCGCAAGCGCGAGCTGATCTGGGTGCTGCTGCGTCGCGGCCTGCTCGGTTGGGCCGGATGACGATCCACGTCGTGGGCGCCGGGCTGGCGGGGTTGGCCGCCGCCGCCGCCCTGACCGAAGCCGGCCTGGAGGTCGAGGTCTCCGAGGCGGCCGCCCAGGCGGGCGGCCGCTGCCGTTCCTATTTCGACGCCCAGCTCGGCCTGACCATCGACAACGGCAACCACATGGTGCTGTCGGGCAATCCGGCGGTGGCGCAGTACCTCGCCATGATCGGCGCACAGGACCGGCTGGCCGGCCCGGCGACGGCGGAGTTCGCCTTCCTCGACCTCAGGAACGGCAAGCGCTGGACCGTCCGGCCGAACAAGGGCCCGCTGCCCTGGTGGATCTTCAGCCGCGCCCGCGGCGTCCCCCAGGCGCGCCTTTCCGACTACCTGGCGCTGGCGCCCCTGCTGCGGGCCAAGCCGCACCAGCGGATCGGCGAGGTGATCCCCTGCCGCGGCCCCGTCTGGGACCGGCTGTTCCAGCCGATCCTGCTGGCGGCGCTGAACATCGCGCCGGAGAAGGGCTCGGCGGCCCTGGCCGGCCAGGTGCTGCGCGAGACCGTGGCCAAGGGCGCGGCGGCCTACGCCCCGCGGATCCCCCACCCCAGCCTCGCCGCCGCCTTCGTCGAGCCGGCCGTCGACCACCTTGCCCGGCAAGGGGCGGCCTTGCGCCTGCAACGCCGGCTGACCCGGATCACGAGCGAGGCGGGCCGCGTCAGGGCGCTCGAGTTCTCCGACGGCCCGGTCGAGCTCGGCCGCGACGACGCCGTGGTGCTGGCCGCCCCGCCGTGGGTCGCGACCCAGCTCCTGCCCGGCCTCGAGGCGCCGGACGCCTTCGAATCGATCCTCAACGGCCACTTCCGCACCGCGCCGCCGCAGGGCGCCCCGATGATCCTGGGGGTGCTGGGCGGGATGGCGGAGTGGATCTTCTGCTTCCCCGACCGCATCTCCGTCACCGTCAGCGGCGCGAACCACCTGATCCAGCAGCCGCGCGAAGCGCTGGCCGCGCGGCTCTGGGCTGACGTCGCCGCCGCGCTCGGCCTCGGCCCCGACCTTCCGCCCTGGCAGGTGGTGAAGGAAAAGCGCGCCACCTTCGAGGCGACGGTCGAGCAGGAGCGGCTGCGGCCCGGCGCGCGCACCGCCCTTGCCAACCTGGTGCTGGCGGGCGACTGGACCGATACGGGCCTGCCCGGCACAATCGAAGGGGCGCTTCGCTCGGGCTTCCGGGCCGCCGAAATCCTGCAGGCCCATATCCTTCCTTCAGGCAAGGACCACCGATGACCGCTGCGACGACCAGCCGTGAAGCCGTGACGGACGCCCCGATGGACGTGCTGGAGCAGCGGATCGCCCGCGCGGCCCGGTCCCTGCTCGCCCGCCAGAAGCCCGACGGCCACTGGGTCTTCGAGCTGGAGGCCGACGCCACCATTCCGGCCGAGTACCTGCTGCTGCGCCACTACCTCGGCGAACCGGACGACCTGGAGCTGGAGCGCAAGATCGGCGTCTACCTGCGCCGCATCCAGTCGGCCGAGCACCACGGCTGGCCGCTGTTCGAGGGCGGCGGCTTCGACATCAGCGCCAGCGTGAAGGCCTATTTCGCGCTGAAGATGCTCGGCGACGATCCGGACGCAGCCCACATGGCCCGCGCGCGGGCCGCCATCCGCGCCCACGGCGGGGCGCAGGCGGCCAATGTGCTGACCCGCTTCCTGCTCGCCCTGTTCGGCGACACCGCCTGGCGCGACCTGCCGGCCATGCCGGTGGAGCTGATGATCGCGCCCAAGTGGTTCCCGATCCAGCTGTCGAAGATCTCCTACTGGGCGCGCACGACCATCGTCCCCATGCTGGTGCTGCAGTCGAAGCGCCCGCGCGCCCGCAACCCGCGCGGCGTGCACATCCCCGAGCTCTACCAGCAGGTCCGGCCGGTGAAGCGCCTCACCCAGGCGGCCGAGACCAGCGCCTTCTGGACGCTGTTCTTCAACGTCCTGGACGCGGTGCTGAAGCTGATCGAGCCGTTCTGGCCGCGGCGGATGCGGGCGCGGGCGACGAAACTGGCGGTCGACTGGGTCACCGAGCGGGTCAACGGCGTCGACGGCCTGGGGGCCATCTACCCGGCCATGGCCAACACGGTGATGATGTACGACCTCCTGGGCTATCCCCCGGAGCATCCGCTGCGGGCCCAGGCCCGCGAGGCGCTGGAGCGGCTGCTGGTGATCAAGGACGACGAGGCCTACTGCCAGCCCTGCGTCTCGCCGATCTGGGACAGCGCGCTCGCCGCCCACGCCATGCTCGAGGTCGGCGGCGAGGTCGCCGATGCGGCCGCCGAGCGGGCGCTCGACTGGCTGGTCCCCAAGCAGATCCTGAACGTGAAGGGCGATTGGGCCGACCAGCGGCCCGACGTGCGCCCCGGCGGCTGGGCCTTCCAGTACGAGAACGACTACTATCCCGACGTCGACGACACCTCGGTGGTGGCCATGGCCATGGACCGGGTGCGCCGCCAGACCGGGACCGCCAAATACGACGCGGCCATCGATCGCGGCGAGGAGTGGATCATCGGCGTCCAGAGCAAAGGCGGCGGCTGGGGCGCGTTCGACGCCGACAACACCCACTACCACCTGAACAACATCCCGTTCGCGGACCATGGCGCCCTGCTCGACCCGCCGACCGACGACGTCACCGCCCGCTGCATCAGCTTCCTGGCGCAGCTGAAGGACGGCGCGCGCACGCCCGAGGTCGAGGAGGCGATCGGCTATCTTGAAAAGACCCAGCTCGCCGACGGCAGCTGGTTCGGCCGCTGGGGGGTCAACTACATCTACGGGACCTGGTCGGTGCTGTGCGCGCTGAACACCGCGGGCCTGGATGCGACCCACCCGATGGTCCGCAAGGCCTGCGACTGGCTCAAAGCCATCCAGAACGAGGACGGCGGCTGGGGCGAGGACTGCGACAGCTACCGGCTGGACTACGACGGCTACAAGCCGTTCAAGTCCGTGGCCTCCCAGACCGCCTGGGCGGTGATGGGGCTGATGGCGGTGGGCCTGGCGCACGACCCGGCGGTGAAGCGCGGCGTCGACTGGCTGATCCGTACCGAGAACGACGAGGGCTTCTGGGACGAGGCGCCCTACACCGGCGGCGGCTTCCCGCGGGTCTTCTACCTGCGCTACCACGGCTATTCGAAGTTCTTCCCGCTCTGGGCGCTGGCGCGCTACCGCAACCTCGTCCGCACCAACAGCGCCGAGGTGAGGTTCGGGATGTGAGGCTGCTGATCGCCACGGGCCTCGCCCGCGAGGCCAAGGTCCTCGCCGGCCCTGGCGTCACGGTGATCTGTGGCGGCGGCGACTCGGCCGCCCTGGAAGCCCGGCTCGTGGAGGCCGCCGCCGGCGCAGACGGGATCGTCAGCCTGGGCATCGGCGGGGCGCTTGCGGACAGCCTGAAGGTCGGCGACTGGGTGGTGGCGCGCGCGGTGGTGTTCGAAGGCGCGCGCTATCCCACAGATCCTGCCTGGACAAGGAGGCTGTTCGCCGGTCTCGGCGGGGCGACGGCCGGCGACCTCCTGGGCTCGGAGACCATGCTCGTCGCGGCCGCCGCCAAGCGCGCCGCCCGCGCGCTGAGCGGGGCGATCGCCGTCGACATGGAGTCTCACGTGGCCGCGCGCGTGGCGCAGCGCCTCGGCCTGCGGTTCGCCGCAGCCCGGGTGATGTCCGACGACGCCGCGCGCGACATGCCGGCCGCCGTCAGCGTCGGCATGAAGCCCGACGGCGGCATGGCGCTGGGGCCGGTGCTGCTGGCGCTGGCGCGAGAGCCGGCCCAGCTTGGGCCGCTCATCCGCACCGGCCGGGACGCCGGGACGGCGTTCGCCGCCCTAGGACGCGCGCGCCGGCTTCTTGGCCCGGGGCTTGGTCTGCTCGATCTGCTCGAGCGTCCGCTCGACGTGGGCTGAGAAGACGTATTCCGCCGGCCGCTGCTTATCGAGCGGGATCTCCGGCGCCATCGGCCCCTCGGTTTTCACGCCGCGCGCGGTGACGGCCATCAGCTTCAGCGGGTTCTTCACGCCGTCCAGCACCGCCGTGCCTTCGAAGCCGCAGTGCACCATGCAGTTGGCGCACTTCTCGTAGTTGCCGACGCCGTAGCGCTCCCACTCGGTGCCGTCGATCAGTTCCTTGAAGGTCTGCACATAGCCCTCGCCCAGCAGGTAGCAGGGCTTCTGCCAGCCGAAGACGGTGCGCGCCGGCATGCTCCAGGGCGTGCAGGCATAGGTCTGGTTGCCGGCCAGGAAATCGAGGAACAGGCCCGACTGGGTGAAGGACCAGGCCTTGCCGCCCTTGCCGCGCTTGAAGATCTCGCGGAACAGCGTCTTGGTCTTGGCCCGGTTCAGGAAGTGCTCCTGGTCGGGCGCGCGCTCGTAGGAATAGCCGGGCGAGATGGTGACGCCGTCGACGCCGAGCGCCTTCATGTTGTCGAGGAACCTCGCCACCCGCTCCGGGTCGGCGCCATCGAACAGGGTGCAGTTGATCTGGGCGCGGAAGCCCTTGGACTTGGCCAGCTTGATCGCCTCGACCGCCTTGTCGTAGACGCCGCCCTGGCAGACCGAGGCGTCGTGCATCGCCTGGTCGCCGTCCAGGTGGATCGACCAGGAGAGGAACGGCGAGGGCTTGTACTGGTCGATCTTCTTGGCCAGCAACAGCGCGTTGGTGCAGAGGATGACGTACTTCTTCTTCGCCACGAAGCCTTCGACGATCCGCGGCATGTCGCGGTGCAGCAAGGGCTCGCCGCCGGCGATCGAGACCATCGGCGCGCCGCACTCGTCGATCGCCGCCATGCAGTCCTCGTAGGAGAGGCGCTGGTTCAGGATCGCATCCGGATAGTCGATCTTGCCGCAGCCCGCACAGGCGAGATTGCAGCGGAACAGCGGCTCCAGCATCAGCACCAGCGGATAGCGTTTACGGCCCGACAGCTGCTGCTTGAGGACGTAAGCGCCGACCCGCGCCATCTGTCCGAGAGGAATGCCCACGCTGGTCCCCTTAAAAACTAAATCACGCATCCACAGCGGCGAGGCCGCTGGGCATGTCGCGAAGCTCGGGCGGAAGGCGGAACACGATGTCCTCCTGCGTCCCGTTCATCTGCGTCACCTCGACCTCGTCGATCTGCCGCAAGGCGGCGATCACGTCGAGCACCAGTTCTTCCGGCGCCGAGGCGCCGGCGGTCAGGCCGACGACCTTGGCGCCCGTCACCCAGTCCAGGTCGAGCGCCTTCGAATCGGCGATCAAATAGCTCGGCACCCCTTCTTCAACCCCGATCTCCCGCAGCCGGTTCGAGTTCGAGCTGTTGCTGGCGCCCACCACCAGCAGCACGTCGACCAGGCGGCAAAGCTCGCGCACCGCGGTCTGACGATGCTGGGTCGCATAACAGATGTCGGAGGTGTCGGGGCCGACAATGTCGGCGAATCGATTCCTCAGCGCGGCGATCACGCCGCGGGTCTCATCGACGCTGAGGGTCGTCTGGGTGACATAGGCGATCGGCGTGTCCGGCGGGATCTCCAGCGACGCCACGTCCGCCTCCGTCGAGACGATGTGCACCGGCGCCTGGACCTGGCCGACGGTGCCTTCCACCTCCGGGTGGCCGATGTGGCCGATCAGCACCAGCGTGCGGCCGCGGCGCACATAGTGGCGGCTCTGGGCGTGGACCTTGGAGACCAGCGGGCAGGTCGCGTCGAGCACCGGCAGGCCGCGGCTCTTGGCGTCGTCCACCACCGCCCGCGACACGCCATGGGCGCTGAAGATGGTGACCGCGCCCTCGGGCACCTCGTCGAGCTCGTCGACGAATCGCGCGCCTTTCAGCTTCAGCCCGTCGACGACGTGCTTGTTGTGAACGATCTCGTGCCGCACGTAGACCGGCGCCCCGAACTTCTGAAGCGCCAGCTCAACGATGTCGATGGCCCGCACCACACCAGCGCAAAAGCCGCGAGGTTGAGCCAGGACAACCCGCATCCAGCACCTCCACGAGCGCCGCCACTCAGCGCTCAATTGGCGTTGTACCCCTGAGAGCGCAAGACTGGCAGAAGTTATTCGGCCACACCAAGCGGATCTTTTTGCAGCAGCGATTGCGCGCGGCGGCTCATGCCCTATCGTGACCTCCTGAGCCTCAGTTTTGAGTAGAAGGTATGCCTGACCATACCCGTGCGGACTCCAGTGAATTCCAGGCCTTACGGACGGCCGCAGTGGGCGGCGAGGCGCAAGGTCCCGGTGCGGAGGCCCCGGCGAGACCGAATCTCGGCGCGGCGCTGAACGCTGCGGCGCGTGCTGTAGAAGCCACACTCGACGAGTTGTTGCCGCAGCCGGGCGGCGGCCAGCGGCGGGTGCAGGAAGCCATGCGCTACGCGGTGTTCGCGGGCGGCAAGCGGCTGCGCCCGTTCCTGACCCTGCACTGCGCCGATCTCTACGGCGTCCCGCGCGCCCACGCGCTCAGGGCGGCCGCGGCGATCGAGGCGCTGCACACCTATTCGCTGGTGCACGACGATCTTCCGGCGATGGACGACGACGACCTGCGGCGGGGGAACCCGACGACTCACCGCAAGTTCGACGAGGCGACGGCTATCCTGGCGGGAGACGCCCTGCTGACACTCGCCTTCGAGATCCTCGGCGATCCGGCGACTCACCCGATCGCCGAACGCCGCGCCCAGCTGGTGCTGGCGCTGGGCCGCGCGGCCGGCAGCGAGGGCATGGTCGGCGGCCAGATGATCGACATCGACGCGCCGCATCACCGACTCACCGCCGACGAGATCATCGACCTGCAGCGGCGCAAGACCGGCGCCCTCTTCGAATTCTCCTGCTGCGCCGGCGGCATCCTCGGCGGCGCGTCGCCGGACGAGATGCAGCGGCTGATCGCCTATGCCCGCGACCTGGGCCTCGCCTTCCAGATCTGCGACGACCTGATCGACGTCCTGGGCGCCGCCGAATCGGCGGGCAAGCAGGTCGGCAAGGACGAAGCCCAGGGAAAGGCGACCCTGGTCTCGCTCTGGGGGGTCGAACAGGCGCGCGCCAAGGCCGAGTCGCTGGCTAGAAGTGCGGCAGAGTCACTTTCAAGCCACGGCGCCCGGGCGGATCTGCTCCGGGAACTCCCCATATTCTTGCTCGATCGCCGCAATTGAGTGACCCTGCTGACCGGCCGCACCGGTAGATGGTGAGGAATTCATGAGCGTCTACAGTCCGCTGCTTGACCAGATTCTCCTGCCCGAAGACCTGCGAAGGTTCGATCGGAGCCAGTTGCAGCAAATTGCCGAGGAGTTGCGTAGCGAACTCATCGACGCGGTCTCCACCACCGGCGGGCACCTGGGCGCAGGCCTGGGCGTCGTCGAGCTGACCGTGGCGCTGCACTATGTGTTCGACACCCCGCGCGACCGGGTGCTCTGGGACGTCGGCCACCAGGCCTATCCGCACAAGATCCTCACCGGCCGGCGCGACCGCATCCGCACCCTGCGCCAGAGCGGCGGCCTCTCGGGCTTCACCAAGCGGGCGGAGAGCGATTACGATCCGTTCGGCGCCGCCCACTCCTCGACCTCGATCTCGGCGGGGCTGGGGATGGCGGTGGCCCGCGACCTGGCGGGCGGCGACAACCGGGTGATCGCGGTCATCGGCGACGGCGCCATGACCGCCGGCATGGCCTATGAGGCGATGAACAACGCCGGCGCGCTGAAGGGCCAGCTGCTGGTGATCCTCAACGACAACGACATGTCGATCGCCCCGCCGGTCGGCGCGCTCCGGCATCATCTCGCCCGCCTGATCTCCTCGCGCAGCTACAAACAGCTGCGCGCGCTGGGCAAGGGGCTGGCCGAACACCTGCCCCGGCCGCTGCAGAACGCCGCCGGCAAGGCCGAGGAATACGCCCGCGGCATGATCTCCGGCGGCACTCTCTTCGAGGAACTGGGCTTCCACTATGTGGGCCCGGTGGACGGCCACGACCTCGACCACATGCTGCCGGTGCTGGAGAACCTGCGCGACAACGACTTCGGCAAGCCGGTGCTGCTGCACCTGGTCACCGAGAAGGGCCACGGCTATGCCCCGGCGGCCGTTGCGGCGGACAAGCTGCACGCGGTCAGCAAGTTCGACGTCGCCACCGGCGTCCAGTCCAGCTCCAAGGGCAATGCGCCGACCTACACCAAGGTCTTCGCCCAGGCCCTGGTCGCCGCGGCCGAGCGCGACGAGAAGATCGTCGCCATCACCGGGGCCATGCCGTCGGGAACCGGCCTCGACCTCTTCGGCAAGCGCATTCCGGAGCGGATGTTCGACGTCGGCATCGCCGAGCAGCACGCGGTGACCTTCGCCGCGGGCATGGCGACCGAGGGCTTCAAGCCGTTCTGCGCGATCTACTCGACCTTCCTGCAGCGCGCCTACGATCAGGTGGTGCACGACGTGGCGATTCAGAAGCTGCCGGTGCGCTTCGCCATCGACCGCGCGGGCCTGGTGGGCGCCGACGGGGCCACCCACGCCGGGTCCTTCGACATCGCCTATCTGAGCTGCCTGCCGGGCTTCGTGGTCATGGCCGCCGCCGACGAGGCCGAGCTGGTCCACATGGTGGCGACGGCGGCCGCCTACGACGAGGGCCCGATCGCCTTCCGCTACCCGCGCGGCGAGGGCGTGGGCGTCGAGCTGCCGGCCGAGGGCGAGATCCTTCAGATCGGCAAGGGCCGCATCGTGCGCGAGGGCCGCGACGTGGCGATCCTGAGCCTGGGCACGCGGCTGCATCCGGCGCTGGCCGCGGCCGAGCAGCTGCAGGCCAAGGGCGTCTTCGCCACCGTGGCCGACGCCCGCTTCGCCAAGCCGCTGGACGAGGCGCTGGTGCGCAAACTGGCCCGCAGCCACCGCATGCTGATCACCCTCGAGGAAGGCTCAAGCGGCGGTTTCGGCAGCCGCGTGCTGGACTATCTCGTCAACGCGGACCTGATGCGCCCCGGCCTCAAGGTCCGCACCCTGACCCTGCCGGACGAGTTCCAGGACCACGACGACCAGCACCGGCAGTACGCCGGCGCCGGCCTGAACGCCGCCGACATCGTGCGCCTGGTCGAAGCCGACCTGGCGATGACGGGGTGAGATATCCCCCTCCCTCCCCTTTATGGGGAGGGAAAGACCGCGAAGCGGTCAGGGTGGGGAAGTGTGGGGCAAGAACGCCAAGCTCCGAGCTTGATCGTGGCTTCCCCACCCTGCTCGTCTTCGACGAGCTGTCCCTCCCCATAAAGGGGAGGGAGTTCAAAAAGGGACCTTCAGAACCGCTCCTCGATGAACCGTCGGCCGTGCAAGGGCGCCTGGTCGTCGTACTTCTCCTTGTTGGAGCGCTTCGGCAGCTTCACCTCCGGGCGCTTCACCGGCTCATAGGGGATGCGCGACAGGAT
>NZ_DATELG010000119.1:0-11630 GCF_035276905.1 Phenylobacterium sp.
GCCTCATCTGGTTGATTTCTCTGACGGCGTGCCTAAGGCCTTCATCCCGGCTGCGGACGAAGCAGGAGCGCTCGACGTGCTCGATGTGCGCGTCCGAAATATAGGCGAAGGTGAAGTTCTCCGCCGTCTGGGCGAACGCCACCTCGACCAAGCTGAACGGCAAGGCGGCCGCAGAGGTGGCGAGCGCTGAACGCTTGAGGAATCCTCGGCGGTCGAGGTTCGGCATGGGGGCGATTCCTATGAACGACCGTCGGGCTGATATCGCCGCGACAGAATTCCATCAGTGTAAGGGCGAAACAATCGACCCTTGAGATGTCGAAAATAGAAATCGTCAAAATAATAGCGCGTCAACGCCATCCATACGCGCGGCAGATGTTGATCTCAATTTGGCAGACGGCGCCGGCGGAGAAGGCCCGACGCGCGGGCTCGCCCGCCGGCCTTGCGCGGCGTCAAACCGGCGAGCAAGCAGGAACGCCGTGGCGCCGGCGCCCTGCCTCTCAGGACGACGGGCGCGTCATCGCGCGGCGGTGTAGGCCTCGGCCAGCTGCAGGGCGCGGTCGACGAGCGGCGCGGTCAGCTCACGGGCGGTCTCGGTTTCGGGCCGGCTGGTCACCCACCCCAGATAGGTGAGGCTGCGCAGGAAGAGGAACAGCGGCAGCTGAGCCCATCGCTCCGCCGGCAGCTCGCGGACGCTGCGATAGCCGGCGAGGAGCGCCTCGGCGATTTGTTCGTAGTGCGGCTCGCCAAGGCGGAAGAACAGCGCCGTGGCCAGCTCGAACATGTGCCAGCCGAAGCCGCAGTCGTCGAAGTCGATGATGCGCAGGCCGTCGGCGGCGTCGAGGAGGTTGTCCGGCACGAAGTCCGCGTGGATCAGGCCGAAGGCCTCGCCCTCCAGCGCCCGCAGGTCGAGGTCGGCGCACGCCCGGGCGCAGTCCAGCTGCTCGCGCTGCGCTGCGGTGAGCAGCGGCAGGCCGCGATAGTCGCCCCACAGCGGCGACTCGCCGATCAGCCCGGCCCGGTCCCAGCTGTGCCGGCGGAAGCCCGGCGGCGGCGTCCAGGCCTCGGCCTGCCGGTGGATTTCCGCGGCCATCCGCCCGGCCTGGAAGTAAAGCGCCGGGAGCCGCGCGGGGTCGTCGCACTCCGCCAGCGGAGCCCCGTCGATCCAGCGGAAGATGTCGACCTGGTGTTCGCCGGGAAGGTCGGGCCGCGACACCTTCACGAACGGCTCGCCCTCGCGCGAGCGCACCAGCACCGGCCCCGCCACCCCCGCCTGGGAGAGCGCGTCCATCCACAAAAGCTCCGAGCGCAGCGCGGCATCGTCGTGATAGCCGTGGCGGTGGACCCGTAGCACCGCGCGCCCGCCGTCCGCCGCCGCGATCTCGAACACGGCGTTTTCGCGGTATTTGATCAGCCGCCGGATCGACCAGCCGCCGTCCCACCGCGCGAGCGCGTCTTCGGCGAGCCGGCGCAGGCGATCGCTCTGCTGCTCGGCGCCGAGCGCCTCGAATTCGCAGTCCACGGTCATGCGGGCTCTCCCAGGATGGCGTCGAGGCGGTCGATCGCGATGTCCGCCTCGCTGGCGGTGATCGGCATCGGCGGGCGCATCTTCAGGACGTTGCCGTGCGGGCCGATGCGGCTGATCAGCACGCCCTCCTCGTACATCCGATTGACGATCCGGCGCGCGGCGTCCCCGTCCGGCCGGCCGGTTTCCGGGTCCACCAGCTCGAGGCCGAAGAACAGGCCCTTGCCGCGCGGCCGCGCCACCTGGCGATGCCGCCCGGCCAGCGCCGCGAGCCGCGTCTGGACGTGCCCGCCGACCGCCGCCGCGTTGCCGATCAGCCCCTCGCGCTCGATGACCTCGAGCACCGCCAGGGCCGCCGCGCAGGACACCGGATTGCCGCCGAAGGTGTTGAAGTAAAGCGCCGCCGCGCCGAACCGGTCGAGCAGCTCGCGCGAGGTCGCCATCGCCGAGATCGGATGGCCGTTGCCCATCGGCTTGCCGGTCGTGACGAAGTCCGGCGCCACGCCGTGCGACTGAAAGCCCCACATGGCCTCTCCGGTGCGGCCGAAACCGGGCTGCACCTCGTCGGCGATCAGAAAGCCGCCGGCGCTGCGCACGCGCTCCGCCGCCGCCTGCAGCCAGCCCGCCGGCAGCTCCAGCAGGCCCTCCGTGGTGAACAGGGTGTCGACCAGCAGGGCCGCCACGCCGAAGCCCTGCGCCTGCAGCGAGGCAATAGCCTGCGACAGGCGGTCGAGCTCGGCCGCGCCGTCGGACCCTGACGCTGCGTCCGGCAGGGCCACGGCGCGTGCATAGGGCGCCAGCGCCTCCGGCGCGGGCAGCGCCGTCGTCGCACCGGCGAGGGTCGCCGAATTGCCATGGTAGCTGAAGTCGCTGACGATGATCCCGGCGTTCCCGCTGGCGAACCGGGCGATGCGGATCGCCAGCTCGTTGGCCTCCGTGCCGGTGCAGCAGAAGGTGACCGCCGAGAGCGGCTCGGCCATCGTCGCCAGCAGCCGCTCGGCGAGCTCGACGACGGTCTCGTGCAGGTAGCGGGTGTGGATGTTCAGCTGCGCCGCCTGGCGCGCGATCGCCGCGACCACCTGAGGATGGCAGTGTCCGACATGCGGCACGTTGTTGTAGCAGTCGAGGTAGCGCCGGCCCGCGGCGTCCTCCACCCAGACCCCTTCGCCCCGCACCAGATGCAGCGGCGTATCGTAGAACAGCGGCGCTCCCGAGCCGAGGACGCGGCGGCGCCGGGCGAGCAGATTCTGGATGTTAGGGTCGCTCATTGGCTCACCATATCGGCCCGTCCGCCGCCCGGCAATAAAACGTTCGACCGGTCGTTCAACTTATTGCCGCGACCCGCGGGGAAACCGCCGCCTCAAGCGGCGTACTGCGCCGCGAGCCCGCGCACAGCGTCGATAAACGCTCGTGACAGGGCCGCCTCGTCGATGAAGGTCAGGGCGCGGTTCTCCACAAGGATTCGTCCGTCGACCGCGACCATGTCGACGTCGCTCGAACCGCCCATGATCAGGAAGGTGTCCAGCGGACGACGCATCGCGTCGTAACGCCAGTCGTCGATGGGCACGGTGAAGAAGTCAGCCTTCATGCCCGGCGCCAGCATGCCGATCTCCGCAGACCAGCCGAGGGACTGGGCGGGGAGGCGGGTGGCCATGGCCAGGGTCTTCATCGGCGTCAGGATCGATCGGTCGCCGCCCAGCTCGTTGCATTGCAGCCAGCCCATGCGCATGGCTTCCGGCATATGGCCCATGGGTTTGACGTCGCCGTCCGAACTGAAGGTGACCGGGGCGCCGGCCTTGAGGAACTTGAGGATCAGCCCGGTCGAGACGATCGGCGCTTCGCCGCTGGCGCCATATTTTTGCGGAGAGTAGCTGAGGTGCGCGCCCGCCTGGCGCAGCCAGTCGAATTCGTCCGCATCGGCATAGGCCGTGTGAACCGAGATGAGCCGGTCCGAGAGGACGCCCAGACGATGCAGGCGTTCGATCGCCCGCACGCCGAAACAGCGCAAGGACGCCTCGGACTCGTTGCCGAACCCGGCCAGATGCGTCCCCCAGGGCGTGTCGAACCTGTCGGCGAGGCCGGCCATCCCGGTGAGAAGTTCGTCGCTGGCGGTGATCGGCCAAAGCGCGCTCGGCATGGCTCGGAGGCGGCCGGAGTCGTGCCGGCCGTACCGGGACAGCATGGCCTCAGTGTCGGCCAGCATCCGTTCGGTGTCCTGCGTGCGGACGAAGCCGGCGCCGTCGGCGCGAGCCGCCCCGTCGAGGGCGAAGAGCGTCACCACTCCACGGATGCCGGTCGCCAGGACCGCCCGGGCAAGTTCGTCCGGGCGGTTGGCGGAGCCAAAGTCGGCGACGCAGGTCGTGCCCGACCGCAGCTGCGTGGCGTACGAGCGCAGGGCGAAAAGCAAGCCAAGCTCCGATGGCAGGCTGTTGGCCAGATCGAACAAGGCCTGGAAATGAGCGGCCCCGCCGAAGATGTCCGCGCCGCCAGCCAGGCCCCCCGACGTGGTGTCGGAGTCATCGGGGTCTTGGGTCGCCGCGCCAAGAGCCGTCATTGCGCCGCTCTCGTGCCAATGGTTGTTGACCAGCCCGGGCAGGAGCATCTTGTTGGCCGCGTCGACATGCCGGCTTCGCCCTGTCGCCGGCGGCCGCCGGGCCTCGAACGCGTCCACCTCGGCGCGGGAGCCCACCGCGACGATCGTTGATCCTTCCACCAGCAGCGCGCCGTCGGTGATGACCGGGCGCGCGGGATCGGCGGTGTAAAGGAAGGCGGCGTCGATCCGCAGGCGATCATGCCGATCGGGCAGCGGCGAGACGATCGAAGCGAGATCGAGAGATGGGGACATGCGATGGCCTCGAAGGCGCCGGCGGTGTGCTGGCCTGGATCAAGCTTGGCAGGACTAGGCGTCCATCCTGGACCATTTGCCGGTCAGGTCCGGCAAGCTTAACCGCCGCAACGGCGGCCCATTAGCCGTTTTTGGCAAGTGCGCTGCCGGGGGCAAGCTTCACCGTCTCGGCCCGGCGCCGGCGAATCGTCTCAGAGGGGCATTCGCTGAACATCTGCTTGTATTCGCAGCTGAAACGGCTGGGATGCCAGAAGCCCCAGCGATCGATCACATCCTTCACCTGTAAGGCGGTGTCCGCCTTGAACAGGTCGCGCCGGGCTCCGCTGAGCCGCAGTATGCGCATGAAGGCGACGGGGTTTATGCCAAGCACATCCTGGAAACTGTATTGCAGCGCCCGGCGCGATACGCCGAGGTCCCGGCAGATCCGGCTGATCTGCAAAGGCTCGTCGATCCGATCGAGCATATATTCGCGCGCCCGGCGGACGATCTGATGACGGCTTGCAAGGCGATAGTCGGCCATGGCGTCGCCGTCGTCGCCGAGCAGCAGCGGCCCCAGGATTTCCAGGACCGACCACACAAGCGCCGCGCGCCTTTCCGCGTCGGCGAGCGCGTCCAAGTTGTCGCAGTGATCGGCAAGGAGACGCTCGATCATCGCCGCGGCGCGGTTGACCGAGCGACCGTTCAGGAATCTGACGCCGTCGTCGAGCCAGGCCGGCGGCGTCATTCCCTCGACCGTCTCGAGATACCTGGCCAGGAGATGGCGAGAGACCAGCAATCCTAAAAAGTCCATCGGCGGCAGCAAGACCTCGAACGGTTGCGTGCCGGCTACGAATGTTAGCCCTTCATAATACGGCCGGCCGTTCAATATTCCAGTGTATTCTAGTCTAGAAGAGAATACAAATATATGATTTTCTGAGTCTCCGCGCCCCGAGGCGTTAAGCGTCGCGCAAAATCGGCTTTTCCTCAAAAACAATCCGGGCAGGATCAGGTCTTGGCATTCGCCCTGTGCGGGCGCGGGAGACATCTGGGAATACTGCATAGCCGAGCCAGGAGGCGGCGGCACCATTCCGGAATGGTAGATCCGCTTGATTTGATCCAGCTCCGACACTGAACGGTCGACCGACATGGCGGCGCTCCCTGATCTGCGCCGATTCATCCAGATGAGAGATGCCCGTCAACTGCGGCTGACGTCGCGGCGCAGCCAGTCCGCCGACTGGCCGCGCCGTACGCAGGACGATAGCTTCCTTCGCCGGGCCAACGCGGCGCGCCAGGCACCGTCAGAACTTCATCCCAAGCGTCACGCCATAGGTCCGCGGCGGCTGGAAGGATTCGGCGGTGGCGTGGACTGTGGCGTCCTGGTTGAGCAGCACCGCCTGGTTCGTCAGGTTCTTTCCCCAGAGGCGGATCGAATAAGCCCCGTTCGGGGCGACCCAGCCGAGGCTGGCGTTGAGCAGCACATAGCTGTCCTGCCGCCGGCGGTTGTCGACCTGAGTGAAAAAGCCGCCATTGTAGAGCGCGTTGCCGTCGGCGACGAACTCGCCCCCCATCAGCGGCGCGCGGTACTGTGCGCCCAGCGTGGCGGTGAATTTGGTGGCGAACGGAATCTGGTTGCCGGTCGCGTCGACCTTCACCTGGTTGTTGCCGCCGACCCCGGTCGGCACGAACGAGTCCGCGTTGGGGAAGCGACCAAAGTGGGGGTCGAGCCAGGTCAGGCCGCCGGTGACCCGCAACCGGTCGGTAAGGGCTGCGGCCATGTCCAGCTCGAAACCGTAAATGTCCGCCGAGGCCCCGTTTCTGACGCCGATCTGTCCGGTAGGCGGGAAGTAGGTCACCTGGATATTCGAGTAGTCGTAGTAGAACGCGGCGGCGTTCAGGCGAAGGCGGCGATCGAAGAGGTCGCTCTTCAGGCCGACCTCATAGGCGTCGAGCACCTCAGGGTCGTAGGGCGGGTCGGTGAGCAGGGTTGCGTTGAAGCCGCCGCTCTTGAAGCCGCGATTGTAGGACGCGTAGGCCATGACATTGCGCGAGAACTGGTGGTCCAGAGCGAACCGCCAGGTCAACTTTTTGAAGGTCTTCTCCTTGTCGCCGGCCTGGATGACGCCGATCGGGATGCCGCCGATAACGATGGCGGAGGTTTCGCCCTTCACCGAGCGGCGGTCCTGCGTGTAGCGAAGGCCCGCGGTCAGGCTTGTTCCGTCCGAGAAGCTGTAGGTGGCCTGGCCGAACCCGGCGACCGATTGCGTTTTCTGCACGGAGTCCGTCAGGACGTTCGTCATGAAAAACGGCGGTTGGATCGCCGGTCCCTGCTGGGAGACTTCGGACAGCCAGTTCGCCTTGTCGGAGAAATAATACAGGCCGCCGACCCAGCGGAACGGCCCCTTGGCGGAAGACAGGACCTGGAACTCCTGGCTGAAGGTCCGGTCGTCCAGAGCCGTCGCCAGGTCCAGCGCCGGCGTCGGCGTGAGGTCATAGTCGAACAGGGTGTCGAACTTCACGCGGCGGTAGCCGGTGATGCTGACCAGCTCGACGCTGCCGAGATGCTGGTTGACCCGCAAGGCGAGGCCGTGGGCGTTCTTCAGATCAAGCTTCGAGCGGAAACCGTTGTTCGTGTCCCAGGGGCCGCCGGACGCCGGTGGTCCAAAAAGCGGCAGCTCGTCGACGCTCTGTCTGAACGACGGGTAGTCGCCGCGCCGGTTGGCGTAATCGGCGGCGAAATGGATCGTCGTCCTGTCGGTCGGCCGGAAGACAAAGCTGGCCCGGGCGGCGACGTCGGAATCGACCTTGTTGATGTCCCGGCCGGTCGTCAGCAGCCGGCCGTAGCCCTTGCCCTGCGTCGAACCATGCACGGAGAGGTCAGCCGCGAAGGTGTCGGATCCGCCCGTGACGTACAGATCGCCGGTCACCGTGTCGTAGTTGGCGTAGGACGCATTGGCCTCGCCGCTGAATCCCGCCTTTAATTCCTTGGAGATGACGTTGATCACGCCGCCGGTCGCGTTTCGGCCGAACAGCGTGCCCTGCGGTCCTTTGAGGATCTCCACCCGCTCGACGCTGTTGAGCGACAGCAAGGTTCCAGGAACGGCCGCGACGTAGACGCCGTCCAGGTACGTGGCGACGGCGTTCTCGATGCCGGGGCCGAAGGTCGGATTGCCGATGCCGCGCATGCGCGGCAGGAAGTAGCCGGCGTTGTTGCCGGCGTTCAGGCTCGGCGTCACCATCGTCAGGTCGGCCGTGTTGGCGACGCCCGCCGCACCGAGCTGGGCCGACGTCACCGCGGTGATGGCGATCGGAACGTTCTGGACGTTCTCCGCCCGTTTCTGGGCGACGACGACGATCTCTTCCAGCTGCGCCGAGGACTGAGCGGGGCCGCTCCCCGCCGCTTCGGCCATCGCCGGGGAAGCCAGGCCAAGCGCCACCAGGGCCGCCGATGTCGCATATGCCGAGGTAGATTTGGCGCGTGACGAATTGAGCAGACTTCTTCGGAAATTCACTTGCTTCCCCCCAATCGACTTCCGAGAGGTTCATTCGAACTCTATCGGCGAGGTTGTTGAATTATGGAACATCGGCAACCCCACGGCTGGTTGCGCGAATATTGCTATTCAACATGGATATAAATGGAAGAACGGGGGTCGTTATCCATTTTTGGCAAAAGCGTTCTACAGTCGGACCGGAAACTCCCGAGCGCTTCGGCGACGCGCATGGTCCGCTCGACATGCGCGCGCGCGAAAGCAGCCCGCGATCGAAGCCCCCCGTTCAGGCGCCCCGGTCCCGAGGATCGGTCCCCGAGGCACCCGCTTTTGGGCGAGACGAAGGCAAGCAATCGCGGCTCGGCCGTCGCGGCCGCGCAGTGGACGTGGAGGAGGGTGGCGCGACCCGCCTTAAATACTGTCGAAGAAGGTCAGTCCGACGTTCGCCGCGGTGCAGCCGCCGTCCACCGGAACCACGGCGGCGTTGATGAACGACGCGGCGGGCGAGATCAGGAAGGCGATCGCCTCGGCCGCTTCCATGGCCGTGCCGGCCCGGCGCTGGGGGACGTGTTCGCTGACCTTGGCGTAGGCCGCCTCCAGGTCCCCGCCCAAGGGCAGCATGCGCATCTCTTCATCGGCCATCTCCGTCCGGATCCAGCCCGGCGCGATGACGTTGGCGCGCAGGCCGTCGCGCGCGTGCTCAAACGCGAGCGACCGGATGAATTGGCTGAGGCCGGCCTTCGCCGCCGCATAGGCCGCAAGGCCCGCGCCGGTCTGCATGGCCGCGATCGAGCTGACAGCCACGACGGCGCCGCGGGATTGCAGCAGATGGGGAAGCGCGGCCTTGGTCATGACATAGGGGGCCGTCAGGTTGACCGCCATCTGCGCCTGCCAGGCGTCGAGCTCGAGCTCGCGGATGGCGCTGGGGATGACGATGCCGGCGTTGAGCACCAGGGCGTCGAGGCGCCCGAACCGTTGGACGACCTCGGCGACGAAAGCTTCGCTCGCGGCGGAGTCGGTCACGTCGAGCTGGAATGGAATGCAGCCGATCCGGGCGGCCAGACTATCCAACGCGGACTTGCGCCTTGCGCAGGCGACCACCTGATGATCCGCCGAAAGCCGCTCGGCGGCCGCCGCCCCAATGCCGCTGCTGGCGCCGGTGACGATCACGACCGGGCGTTCACTCGCTGCTGACGTCATACATTCCTCCTGATGCGGGTGGCCGGCGGCGGATGCCGCGCGGACAGGTTAAAAGGGCGCCGCGGTGTTTCCCCGGCGGCTTCGTTGCAGGCTTTTCGGCCGGCCTTTCGCCGCGAACCAGACGCCGGCCAGGACGACGAGGCCGCCCAGCCCCAGAAGCAAGCCGCGGTCCCCTTGCGGGCTGGAGATGAACACCACGACCGAGAGCGCGAAGACCGCTGCTGCATCACCGTATTGAGCAGAAGATTGGCGTCGCCGCCGTTCGCGACCGAGGTGGCGGCGCCTTATTTTCGTGTTGCGAGATATGCGATCAGGTTCGCCCGGTCGTTGGCGTTGGGCAGACCTGCGAACGCCATCTTGTTGCCCGGGACCAACTTCTGCGGGTTTGTGAGGTATTGGTCGAGGTTCGACTTGGTCCAGGTGAGGCCGGACCCGGCCATCGCCTTCGAGTACTGGTACCCGGGCGCCGCGCCGGCCTTTCGACCGATCACCCCGTTGAGGCGCGGCCCGATCGTGGAGCCGGCGCCGGGCGTGACCGAATGGCAGATCGAGCACCGCATGAACACTTTTTCTCCGGCGGCGGCATCCTCAGCCGCCGCCGACGTCGCTTTGCCCAAGAAGAGAGTGGCCAGGACCAACGCGAAAGCTAATCGCAACATCAGATCGATCCTGCAATTTCTGATCAACATCACGGAGTCTTGGCGAACTGACCCGGCGTGTAGGCGTCGCCTCCGCAAACCCAGCGCCCGTCCTTCTTGGCCCAGACAAACAGGATTACAAAAGAGTACGGCTTCTGGGCCGGATCCTTCGGCGTCACGTAGAAGTTGGCCCACTCCCACGCGGCGTCAGCGCCGACATGGCTTCTGATCGGCTCGACCCGCACGTTGGCGATTTTCACCACGCGCTCGTAGTCCTCGCGGAATTGGTCGCGGCCCATGATCGGCTTGCCTTCGGGGCCGAAGCTGACCGCGTCCTTCGCGTAGAACCGGTTGATGATGGTTTCGGCGTCGGTGTCGGCGAACGCCTTCTCCTTCATCCGGTAAAGCGCATCGGCCTGCCGGCGGAACTCGGCTGCGTTTGCAGGGCTGGCGGCGGGCAGATCGCCGATCGCCTGATCACTTGTCGCGGCGATAGCCGAAGGCGACAAGGCCGCCGCCGGGAGCGCCAGGCTCACGACCGAAGCAGCCGCCAGAAACATGCTCTTCACTCTGTTCCCCACGAATTAAGCGGCGAAAGTCAATGGAACCGATAGCTTGCGCTGACGCCGTACCAGCGCGGGCGCGCGAACGTCTGCTGCGTCATCCCAAATGCGCTGGCAAGATCGAGGTTGTACACGCGGTAATATCTATTGGTGACGTTGTTTACGAAGACGGCGAACTCGAGATTTCCGCCGTTCGGCGCGTAGGATGCGCGCACATTTCCGATCGTCCGGGAGGGCTCGAGGTCGTCCGGAGCGTTGAACGTCGTGAAGTACTGCCGGCTGTCGAACTTCCAATCGGTCTGGATCGTCGCCTCGCCAGGGCCGAGATCGAACGAATATTGTCCAAGCCAGCCGACGCTGACCTTCGGCGCCTGCGGCATGCGCCGGGTCAGGACAGCGCCCGACGGAATCGTGACGTTTCTGACGGTGGCGTCAAGGAAGGTGGCGAAGGCCTGGAGGTAAAGTCCGCGCACGGGCTGCGAGTTGAACTCGAGCTCCAGCCCGTTCACCTCCGCCGGCTTGTTGCGGATGATCAGGGACACGCCCACGTTCTCGAACGACTGGTAGTTATGGTAGTCGTAATGGAAAACGGCGGTGTTGAAGTGCGAGGTTCCGTCGAACAGCGTCAGCTTCACGCCCGCTTCGTAGTTGGTCAGCGTCTCGCCCTTAAAGCCGATGGTCTCTGGAACGAACGGTGCGAATGCAGGCGTGCCGAACCCGCCGCTCTTGGTGCCGCGGTTGACGCTCAGATAATATAGCTGATTGCGATTCGGCTTGTAATCGAGTTCCCCTTTGGCCGAATAGGAGCCCGCCGACTGCTTTGCGTATTGCGGGAACAGAGATTTGTTGAAGTCGAAGTCGCGGACGCCGTTTTCGGCGTGGGTGTAGTCATACGTCTTCCAGTCGTGAGAGCCCCGTAGCCCGCCAATCAGGCTGAAGCCGTGGCCGATCGCGTATTCGGCCTGGCCGAAGGCCGCGATTGAATCGGTGTCGAGGATGCTCCGGTAATCCTCCCGCACCCCGAGCCCCCCGGTGGCGTCGGCCACGTAGGAGTTCACGGTGTGGATCTTCATCGCGTACAGGCCAGCGACCCAGTGAGTCTTATTCAGGTCCTGCGACAGGCGCAATTCCTGGGAAAGCTGGTAGAGATGTTGCGCGGTCGTATAGATGAAGAGCGTGGCCGGCGACATGTCGGAGTCTTCGCCATATTTCTTGGCAAGAGACTGGTAATTTGAAATCGAGGTGAGTTTGAGGCTGCCGAAGTCCTGGTCGTAATGCGCCGTGGCGCTCCAGTAGCCGCGGTCGAAGTAGTTGGGACCGTTGTAGGCGCCGATGAAGGGATTTTTGCTTGGCGAGCGATAGCCGAAAGCGTCGCAACCGGGGCAAGTCCCCCACGGG
>NZ_DATELG010000120.1:0-14468 GCF_035276905.1 Phenylobacterium sp.
TCCTTGGCCAACAGACGAGTCCAGCGCGCCGCCGAGACCTTGGCGAACTGTTGGTCGGCGGTGGCGGTGGCGAGCGCCGCTCGGGCCTGGGCGAGCTGCTGATCGAGTTCCGGCGTCTCGATCTCCGCGAGCACCTGGCCCTTTTTCACGCGCGCGCCGATGTCGACGTACCAGGCCTTCACATAGCCGCTGACCTGGGCGTGCAGCACGGCGACGTCGTCAGCCTCGATGCTCGCAGGCAGCGTCAGCTGTTCGCCGCCCGCGTCGGCGGCGGGATGGATGAGGCTGACCGTGGGGACAGCGGCCTCGGCAGCGACGGTCTTGAGCTTCTCGCTCGCCGCCCCGCGGCTCACGACGCCAGCGACCACCACGGCGGCGGCCAAAGCCACGCCGCCCAGGCCTGCCGGCTTCAGCCAGCGTTGCGGCCGATGGTGCAGGACCTCCGGCACGTCGTGTGGCGAGGCAGGCGACGGCGGGCTTTCCTCGGCGAGGTCGTTCACCGCGCCCTGCGGGTCAGGTCGCATAGATCTCTCCTTGGTCGGGGTCGCGCCCCGCGACGGGGTGCGGCGCCGTCTCGGCGGCGCGGCGATGGACGAGGCTGAAGACGACGGGCACGAAGACGAGGGTGGCGAAGGTCGCGAAGATCAGGCCGCCGATCACAGCCCGGCCGAGCGGGGCGTTCTGCTCGCCGCCCTCGCCCAGCCCGAGCGCCATCGGCCCCATGCCGATAATCATGGCCAGCGCCGTCATCAGCACCGGCCGGAAGCGGCTGAAGCCAGCCTCCAGGGCGGCGGTGACGGCGTTGCGCGTCACCTCCAGCCGCTCGCGGGCGAAGCTGACCACCAGGATCGAGTTGGCCGTCGCCACGCCCATGCACATGATCGCCCCTGTTAGCGCCGGCACCGACAGCGGCGTGCCGGTGGCGAACAACATCCAGACGATCCCGGCGAGCGCCGCCGGCAGGGCTGTGATGATCACGAAGGGGTCCAGCCACGACTGGAAGTTCACAACGATCAGCAGGTAGATCAGCGCAACCGCCCCGATCAGACCGAAGATCAAGCCGCTGAACGCAGTGTTCATCGTCTGCACCTGGCCGCGCAAAACGACCGTGGCGCCGGGCGGCAGGTCCTTGGCCGTGTCCTTGAGGGCGCGGCTGATGTCCTTGGCCACGCCGCCGAGATCGCGGCCTTGGGTCGTGGCGTAGATGTCGAAGGACGGCTGGATGGCGTAGTGGGTGACGACCGCGTCTGAGTCTCCGCGGCTGATGTCGGCGAGGCCGCCGAGGATCTGGCCATCGCCCGGACGGGCCGTGCCGATCGGCGTGTTCTCCAGCTTCGACAGGCTGTTCACGTCCTGCTGCGGGCTCTGAATGACGATCGGGTAGGAGACGCCGGTCTTCGGGTTCAGCCAGAAGGCGGGCGCGGTCTGGAAGCTGCCGCTCAGCGAGGTGACCATGGTGGTGGTGACGTCCCGCTCGGTAACGCCCAGACGGTCGGCAAGCGTGCGGTCCACGCTGACGTTCAGCTGCGGATAGTGGCTCGACTGCTGGATCCTCACGTCGGCCAGGCCGGAAACGCCGCGCAATCGATTCAGCAGCATCTGGGCATAGGCCTCGTTCGCCGCACGATCAGGACCGGCCACTTGCACATCGATCGGCGCGGGCGAGCCGAAGTTAAGGATCTGGCTGATGATGTCGGCCGGCAGGAAGGAGAAGGTGGAGCCGGGGAACATCTGCGGCAGATCGTGGCGGAGCTGGCGGACAAAGTCCCGGGTCGGCCGGTGCTTCTCAGCGAGGGTGATGTAGATGTCGCCGTCCTGCGGGCCGATGCCGCCGGTGTTCGAATAGGCGCGGTTGATGCCGCTGACCGGCAGGCCGATGTTGTCGACGATGCTCTCCAGCTGCGCCGGCGGGATGGTCCGCCGGATCTGCTGCTCGATGTGGTCGAACAGCGCCGCGGTGTCCTCGATCCGGGTCCCGACAGGCGCGCGCACGTGCAATGTGATCGCGCCGGAGTCCACGCTCGGGAAGAAGTTCTCTCCCAGCATCGGGACCAGGGTGAAAGAGAGCAGCACCGCAGCCATGAAGCCCGCGATGAAACGGCTCTTGTTGAGGAGCGCGGTCGCCAGCACCGCGCGATAGGCCTCGCGGATCTTGGCGAATTGCGCCTCGAAGCCGTGCTGGAAGCGGACCAGCGGATTACGGGCGGGGGGGCCGTGCGTCCCGCCGTGCGGCTCCATGGAGAATTGGGCGTGACCGCTGGCGTGCGGCTTCAGGAGATACATCGCCATCGTCGGCACCAGGGTCCGCGACAGGATGAACGAGGCGATCATGGCGAAGACGACGGCCTCGGCCATCGGCACGAACAGGAACCCGGCGATCCCCTGCAGGAAGAACATCGGCACGAAGACGATGCAGATGCAGAGCAGCGAGACAAAGGCCGGGGTGACGATCTGCTGGGCGCCGTCGAGGATGGCGGAGCGGACGTCCTTCCCCTGCTCCAGGTGCCAGTTGATGTTCTCGATGGTGACGGTGGCGTCGTCGACCAGGATCCCGACCGCTAGCGACAGGCCGCCGAGGGTCATGATGTTCAGCGTCTGGCCCAGCGCCGAGAGCGCGGCGATCGAGGACAACACCGCCAGCGGGATCGAGGTGGCGATGATCACCGTCGAGCGCCAGCTGCCGAGAAACAGCAGGATCATCAGGCTGGTGAGCGCGGCGGCGATAACACCCTCCTTAGCGACGCCGGCGACCGCCGCCTTCACGAAGATCGACTGGTCGTTGAGCAGCGCCACGTGCAGCGACTTGGGCAGGCTGGCCTGCAGGTGTGGGAGCAGGCTCTTGACCCCATCGATGATCGCCAGCGTCGAGGTCGAGCCGCTTTTCAGCACGCTCATCAGCACCGAACGGCGGCCGTCGACCCGCACCTCGTTGCGCTGCGGCGGCGAGCCGTCGCGGACGTTGGCGACGTCGCGCACGTAGATCGTCGCGCCGTTTACGGTCTTGATCGGCAGGTTGTTCAGCTCCGCGATCGCCGCGGGGCTGTTGTTGAGCTTCACGTTGTACTCGAAGCCGCCGATCTTGGCGGTGCCAGCCGGCACGATCTGGTTCTGGGCGGCGATCGCGGCGGCGACGTCCTGGGCCGAGAGACCCTTTGACTGCAAGGCCAGGGGATCGAGGTCGATCTGGATCTGCCGCTCCTTGCCGCCGTAGGGCGACGGGATCGACGCGCCCGCCACCGAGGCCAGCGCCGGACGGATGAAGTTCTGGCCCGCGTCGAACAGCTTCTGTTCGGTCATGTCGGCGCTCGACAGCGCCAGCTGCAGGATCGGAACCGTCGAGGCGTTGTAGTTGAGGATCAGCGGCGGCGTGATGCCCGGCGGCATCTGCTTCAACACCGTCTGCGAGAGCGAGGTGACCTGGGCGGTGGCGGTGCGGATGTCGACGCCCGGCTGGAAGAAGATCTTCACGATCCCGACGCCAGGCAGCGACTGGCTCTCGATGTGCTCGATGTCGTTCACGCTCGAGCTGAGCTGCCGCTCGTAATAGTAGATCACGCGCCCTGACATGTCGTCGGGTGGCATGCCGCGATAGGTCCAGACGACCGCGATCACCGGGATGCGGATCTCCGGGAAAATGTCAGTCGGGGTCTTCAGCGCCGCCAATGGACCGAAGATCAGGATGAGGATCGCCAGGACGACGAAGGTATAGGGCCGTCGCAAGGCAAGCCGAACGATCGCCAGCATATGGCCGCTCTCACAAAATGATGCGTATGGAGCGGCGAATTGGGACGAGAGGCCGTCCCGTTACGTCGCATTGTGCGCCGCAAAACTAGCTCTGGCCGGGGCCTGGGCCAGTGAATAATAATTTACGGCCGAAAGGACAAATCATCAGTTTTATCAGATGGTTGCATCGCCTTCGGCGCCGCGATGACAACGCGCAGACCCGGAGCCGCATCCTCCAGAGTTAGCTCGAACTCATGCAATCGCATGATGGCCGCCACTATGCTCAGCCCGAGCCCCGATCCAGGGGCCAGCCGGTCGCGGTCGCGTCGGTAGAACCGCTCGAGAACCGAGCTTAGCTCCGACGTTGGAACCCCCGGTCCGTCGTCCCGGACCACGATCCGATAACGTTCGCCCCCATCCTCCAGCCGCACGCGCACATGCCCCCCGCGCGGCGTGAACTTGATGGCGTTGTCGAGCAGGTTGCTGATGGCCTCAAAGAGAAGCTTCGGGTCGGCCTCGATAAACCTCCCCCTCCCCGCCTCCAGCGCGAAGCCGACGCCGTCCTCCTCGGCTAGCGGCGTGTATAAATCCGCGGCGGTGCGCAGCACCGCGCCCAGGTCGATGATTGCGAAGCCCGCTCTGCGAGCGCGGGCTTCGATTTCGGAGATTCGGAGTATCGCCCGGAAGCGGTCGAGCACTTGGTCGAGTTGGTCAGTCACGTGGGCGACCTCGTGGCGGTCGCCGCCTTGCGCCTGCCCGAGGCGCTCCAGGTGGGCACGGGCCCTGGTCAACGGCGTGCGCAGGTCGTGGGCGATGATGTCGGTCGAGGCCTTGGTCTGCGCCATCAGCCGTTCGACTTCACTGATCATGTGGTTCACCGTCTCAGCGAACATGTCGAGCTCGTCGCCCCGGGCGCTGACCGGCATGCGGCGGCTAAGGTTGCCGCCAGCGATGTCGTGGCCGATCACCTGCATCCGCTGAAGCCTTCGCAGGGGCGCCAGGCTGAGCGCCGCGCCGCAGCCCAGCCCGACGAGCAGGATGAGCGAGCCGCTCCAGACGAGGGCCGAGCCGATGATCCGGCGCATCTCACTGAGCTGGCTGACATCACGGCCGACCACGAGGGTTTCCCCCGAGGGCAGTTTACGCGCGATCAGTCGGGTTATGGCCACCGTCCCGGGGGCCGGCGGAATCTCGATAGGCTTTCCGCCGGCCTCTAGATGCGCCGGCAGATGCCGCAAGTTGCCCGTAACGTAACCGCCGTCGGGTCTGAAGACCGCAAAGATGCGGTTTCGACCGCCGTTCAAGGCCAGAGCATCATCGATGCGCTGGCGCAGGCTGGCCCCCGGCGCCGCGGCCAGCGCGTGGGCCTCGGTCTCCAGGATCGAGTCCACGCGGCGGGTCAGGTAGACGGCCGATTGGAGATAGATCATGCCCAGAAGGGCGACCGTCGCCAGGGCAAACAGCGCCCCATAGAGCACTGAGAGCCGAAAGGTCGAGGTCCGCCAGATCTCCTTAAGGCGCATGCAGCATGTAGCCCTGGCCTCGCTCAGTCTTGAATAGCGGCATGAAGCCCGGCAGATCGATCTTCCGCCTGAGCTTGCCCACGTGGACGTTGATCAGGTTGGTGCCGGGGTCGAAGTAATACTCCCAAACCGCCTCAAAGATCATCCGCCGCGTCAGGAGCTGGCCGGCGTTGCGCATCATATATTCGAGCAGTTTGAACTCCATCGGCAACAGCTCGATGCGATGAGGTCCGCGCAGGGCCTCGTGCTTGACGAGGTCGAGCTGCAGGTCCGCGACCTGCAGTCGTACCTCCGGCATCGCGGCCGAAGCGCGCGTGCGGCGGCGCAGCAGAACCTCGACGCGGGCTACCAGCTCCGACGGGGCGAACGGCTTGATGATGTAGTCGTCGCCGCCGGCGCGAAGGCCATCGACGCGGTCGTCGACGTCGCCCAGCGCGCTGACCATCATGATCGGCGTCGTCGATCCGCCTTCGTGCAGCGCCCGGACGATGTCCAGGCCGTCCATTCCGGGCAGCATCCGATCGAGCGTAATGGCGTCGAACGCGGCCTGCCCGGCGCGCAGCAGTCCGCCCGGGCCGTCGAGCCGCTTTTCTACTTCGAAGCCGGCCGCTGTGAGGCAGGCCTCGATCTCGTCTGCAGTCTCGGGATCGTCTTCGATGACCAAGATTCGGCCCAAGGAATCCTCCGCGGGGGACCTTTCTCCCCGCGAAGACGGCGCGCAACCCATGGAGACCTCAGTGCGCCGACATGTCCGCGTCGAAGAGGCGCGACTGCAGGTCTGCCACGCATTGGCCAAAGGCGCTGGAAACCGGATCGAAGCCGATCTCGGCGCAGGCCTCCTGCATCCGGCGATGGTCCTCGTCATTCGACGCGCTGGTGTACGACTTCGCCGGTTTCGCAGCCGGCGGGTCGATATCTTCGCGATAGGCTGCCTGCGCCAACTGGACGGACGGGCCACGTAGCTCGCACTCCGAGAGCGCGACCGTTCCTGGCTTCAGCCCCTGCGCCTCGCACCCGTGACGCACGGCGAGCGCCGTGTTCGCCTCCAGGCGTGCGGCGAACGAATGCGACAGGCTCTCCTCGCAGGCCATGTATTCGGAGTTCGTCCCGCCCGAGATGCCGAGCGTGTTGCGGCAGACCGCACCAATGCGGTCCATCTGAGCAATCGGCAGGTGCTCGGGATTATAGGGCTTCATCGGCGCGCACGCCGCTGAGCCCGCAACCAGGCAGGCGACGCCCAGGCCGAGGGCCACGCTACGCGAATTCTGGCCGTTCCGGAGCGGGATTCGACTCACGAAGATAGATGAGCGGCGGAGCATTGGCTCTCTTCTCCAAGCATAGGATGCACACGCCGAAGCAGCGCGAGCCCTGCGCCTCATTTATAATTTGGATGAAATTGAGCCAGTGAAAGATGTTTTACGCGATGGTGTCGCAAACACCTAATAGAGCAACGCGATCAAGCGCAGAACTATTCACGCCAATGATAGTTCTCAGCTGGGCTGATGCGAGTGAAATATGTTTCACCGGCACCGTGTCCTCTCCCGTGGAAAATCCGAACTCGGATCGCTGCAGGCGACCGAGGGTGGTCATGCGCACGTCACGGGAATGGATCGAACAGACGCTCGGTGAACTCGACCGCTCGACCGCGCCGCTCGCCCCGTCGCCGCGCGCGGCCGCCCCATCCAGGCTTGGGGCAACCGACCAGCTGACATTCGAGGTCATGCTGTCGGAGGAGGAATTGCGGGCGCTTCAGGCGATCTGCCTGGAGGACGAGCTCTCGCCGAAGCAGGCGCTCTCCCAGATCCTCCGCGCGCGGCTGCTCGGCCAGCCGCAGTTCGGTCGTGGCGACCGCGCGCGGCTCCGGGCCTGCGTGGAGCTGCTGCGCGCGATAGAACAGCACGTGGGACGCGCGGCCCGACCGGCGGCCTCGCCAGAGCGGACTGAGCTCGGCCGCGACGTCCTGCGGCAGGAACTGCTGGAACTGGGCGGCTATCTTCGCCAAGTGGGGCGCGGGATCGGGGAAGCCATGCTCGGGAATCTAAGCTACTGGCGCGGCCAAGCAGCTGGTGGCGATCACTCTGAGTCCCCGAGGGGCTGAATCGCCAAAACGCTGCATCTGGAAAAAAGTGCGGCCAGGCGACGAGGCCTGACCGCGAAGTCCCGACCCGCGGGCGCGGGGGGATGTGCGCGCCCGCGGGCGCTTCCTAGAACGGGTAGTAGCGGAAGCTGGTGAACACCATGTCCGCCGAGGTGTGGGGCGTGTAGCCGCCACCGGAGAAGCCATCGAGCATGGTGTGGGAGTACTGCAGGCCCAGACGGACCTGTCCGAACGAGCCCGTGTAGGCCTTGTCCCACAGGCCCGCGGTGATTTGGCTCACCTGCCGGACGGTGGCCGAGCAGGAGCCGCCGACTGTGGTGCAGCCGGCCGCGGTGAAGGCCGCGCCGCTCAGGTTGCCGAAGCCGTAGAACGTATTGCCCAGACGGTTGGCCTCGTCGTTGGCGCGCTCCTTGCCGCCGAACAGGTAGAGGTCGAGGTTCGGCGTGGCGTGCAGGGTCGCGCCGGCCAGGAACATGGTCTCCTGGATCGGGGCGATCTCGCCGTCCGGCTTCAGGGTCGCGTCCGGCAGCTGCGAGGAGCCGTAGCGGCCGATGCCCTTGCCGCTCATCATCGAGGCCTGGACGTCGAGGAGCTTGGGCACGACGGTGTAGGTCACGCCGGCGCCGAAGCCGGCGCCGCTGACGTCCGAGGTGCGGGTCCCGGGCGTCAGGCCTTGGGTGTTGGCCGAGGTCACCGTGATGGTGTCGTAGAAGCTGCGGTAGATGCCGAAGGCTTCGACGTGCAACGGCCGGGTGAGGCCGATGTAGGGCTCCCACGCCGCCTTCACGATGACGTCCGGGATGCGGTTCAGCGACGAGGTGTTGACGCTGTTGAAGCCCGAGAAGGCCGCGCCGACGGCCGGGGCGCCGTTGATGGTGGTGTTGCCGGTGGCCAGGTCGATGACGCTGACGCCGGTCGGCAGCTGGTTGCCCGCAGTGCCGGCGAAGGTCGACTGCGGATTTTCCAGGGATGCGGCCAGCCAGACCGACTTGTCGGCGAAGTCCTTGGTGACGCGCAGCTGCGGCTGACGCGCCCAGGCGAAGCCCGGGACGTACTGGGCGTCGATCGACGGCGGCGGGACCTCGTTACGCGGCGTGATGCCCTTCGAGTTCAGCGTCACCAGCGACCAGTTCTGGCCGGCGAGCACATGCCAGCCATAGTAGTCCCAGTCGATCGTGCCGTAGAGGTTGCGGATCCGCGGGTTGTACGAGTTGCTCTCGTTGGAGTTGGCCGTCTGGGCCGCGCCCTGGAAGTCGAACTCGCCGTACATGGCGACGTGGGTCACCTTGTTGATGTCGCCCTGCGCCAGGAAGCTCAGGCGGCTCTGACGGGCCGTAAAGCGCGTCTCGTCCGAGCGCGACAGGGGCGCGTTCTCGAACGGGATCTTCGCAAAGCTCGAGGAGATGTCCGAGGCGATGTTCTTGTTGCGGTAGATGCCTTCCGCCGCCAGGAAGCCGCCGAGCTGGACGCTCACGCCCTTGTACTTCAACTTGTCGAGGGTCGGCGCCGGCTGGGCCGCGACCTCGGTCTTGACGGTGTCAGGAATGCGCTGGATCTGGTCGTCGAGCTTGGCCTGGGCGGCTTGGGCCTGGGCGCTCGCCTCGTCGGCGCGCGCGGTCGAGGCCTGAACCTGGGCCTGCTGCTGCTGGACCGTGGCGGTCAGTGCCTGGACCTGCTCCTTCAGCGCCTGGACTTCGGCGGCGAGGCCCGCGTTCGGGTTCGCCTTCTCGCTCTTGTGATGCTTGACAGCCGCGTCAGCGGGCCCGGCGGCCCACAGCGTGCAGCCCACGAGAATAGCCGCCCCAGACAGGAGCGATGCTTTTGTTTTCATGAATATATCCCCTCACCCAGGCCGCTTTGCGCGACCGGTGGGGGGTTCGCTATTCACGCGCAGTGAAAGAACGGTCACAGATTTGCGACCGTTTCATGAAAATCATTACTGTCTCCAATCTAGGGGAGCTCCGCTACAGTTTTATGACAATTAGCCGACAATTCTGACGCGGTGCACGGAGACGACGCGCCTGGCGCGCAGGCGAGCTGTGCGATGGCGTCCGACTCACATCGTCATCCGAGCTATTGCGGCGCGTCTGGAACCCGCGCATACGGCTCGGGTGGTCCCGCGTCCCGCAGCCTTTGAACTCCACACCCGCCGGCGGCGGCATACTCTGATGGCCCGTTTGCACGCGCGACGCGCGTGGCGCACGAGCATCGTCGTTGCTGTAGCCGTGCTGGGCGGTATAGCCGCGGCTGGCTACGCTGAACTCTGCGATCTCATGATGGAGCTCCACGGCCGCCTCTATGCCACGGCTCGGGGGCCGGTCCTGCTGCTGTTGCCGCTGGGATTTGGCCTCGCGGCCTGGCTGACCTCGCGCTTCGCGCCCGAGGCCGCCGGAAGCGGCATTCCTCAGGTCATCGCGGCGGCTGAGCAGCGCTGGCGTGGGAGATGGGGCGGACAGCGCGTGACGCTCAGGACCGCTATGTGGAAGGTCGTTATCTCGGCCCTGGTTCTGGTTTGCGGCGGCTCGATCGGACGCGAAGGCCCGACGGTGCAGGTCGTCGCAGGGATTCTGCGCTCGCTCACCCGCGGCCTGCGCGGCGGGGCCGGACGGCGTGCAATCATCATCGCGGGCGGAGCCGCCGGCGTGGCGGCGGCTTTCAACACCCCCATCGCCGGCGTTGTCTTTGCGGTCGAGGAGTTGGCGAAGAGTTTTGAGCGGCGCACCAACACCGTGGTGATCCTGGTGGTCGTGGTCGCTGGCTTCACGTCCTGGGCCCTGCAGGGCGACTACGCCTACTTCGGCGTGCTGGGAGCGAGCCCTGCGCTGGGAGCCGCTTGGCTGGCTGCGCCGGCGATCGGATTGCTCGGCGGCGCTTTCGGCGGCGTGTTTTCCAAGATCCTCGGCGCGGTTATGGGCCCGGGTGAAGCGCCGCTTGCACGTCTGCGCCGAACCCGCCCAGTGAGTTTCGCCGTAGGCTGCGGCCTGATTGCGGCGCTCTTCGCCATCGTCTCAGGCGGCTGGACCTTCGGTGCGGGCTATAGCGAGGCCAAGTCGCTGCTGACGGATCATCCGGGGCGCGGCTTCGGATTCGCCATCTGCAAGTTTGGCGCAAGCCTCGCCGCAGCGGTCGCGGGCCTTCCGGGAGGCATCTTCGCGCCCTCGCTGGCCACTGGCGCAGGCCTCGGGGCCGCAATCGCCAGACTGGGCGTCGGCGTGGCCGGCCGCGACGCCGTGGTGCTTGGAATGACCGCCTACCTCTCGGGGGTTGTGCAGGCTCCGCTTACGAGCGCGGTCATCCTGATGGAGATGACCCGGGACCCTGGCCTGGTCGGCCCCTTGATGTTGGCCTCGCTGATCGCCCGGTGGGCGTCTAGCCTGATCTCGAAGGAGCCGATCTATCACCTGGTCGCAAGGAACTGGCTCCTCCGGGTCGAGAAGACTGTCGCGCAACCTGCCGCAGGAATCTGATGTCGGAGCAGCTCTCGCCACGAGACTGCCTCAAAGGAAGCTGGAAAAGATCGTGCCGCGATGTACAAGGGCGGCAGTTCTCCGAGCTTGAGGTTCTTCTGTATGACCGCGAGTGCGCCGCCTGCGCCAAAACACGCGCGCCCGCTGGGCGACTTCAAGGCGGACCGCCGGATCCTGTTGCTGGTCGCGATGGCGGTCGTGGTTGGCTCCGGTGGCGCGGGCGCGGCCTGGCTGCTGATCAAGCTGATCAACCTCGTCACCAACCTCGTCTGGTTCGGACGGCTGGATGTGGCGTCAGCCTCGATGGCCCACGCCGCGCGTACGCCATGGATGGTGGTGGCGCCGGTCATCGGCGGTCTGGTCATCGGCCTGATGGCGCGGTTCGGTTCGGAGAAAATTCGCGGCCATGGGATCCCCGAGGCGATCGAGGCGATCCTGATCGGCGGGAGCCGGATGTCGCTGAAGGTGGCGGTCTTGAAGCCGATCTCCTCGGCGATCTCCATCGGCACGGGCGGACCGTTCGGGGCGGAAGGCCCGATCATCATGACCGGCGGGGCGATCGGCTCGCTGTTCGCGCAATGCTTTCATCTGAGCGCGGCGGAGCGGAAGACCCTGCTTGTCGCCGGCGCCGCCGCCGGCATGACCGCGATCTTCGGGACGCCGGTGGCGGCGGTGCTGCTGGCCGTCGAACTGTTGCTGTTCGAATGGCGTCCGCGAAGCTTCATTCCGGTCACGGCCGCGGCGGTCGTGTCGACCTGCTGGCGTCCGCTGCTGTTCGGCAAGGGCCCGCTTTTTCCGTTCGCAGCCGGCTTCGAGCTTCCCTGGTGGGGCCTGTTGGCCTGCGCGGGCATGGGCGTCGTCGCGGGTCTGCAATCGGGTCTGCTCACCAAGCTGCTGTATGGTGTCGAAGACGCCTTCGAACGCCTGCCGATCCACTGGATGTGGTGGCCCGCCCTCGGCGGCCTGATCGTTGGTCTGGGCGGTCTGGTCGAGCCGCGCGCGCTGGGCGTCGGCTATGACGTGATCGGTGATCTGCTGAACGGCCATCTGCTGGCCGGCGCGGTCGTAGCCATCCTCCTGGTGAAGGCGGTGATCTGGCTGGGCGCTTTGTCGTCGGGCACTTCGGGCGGCGTCCTGGCGCCGCTGCTGATCCTCGGCGGCGCCATGGGCTGGCTGGTCGGCCTCGCCCTGCCCGGCCCTCACAGCATGTGGGCGCTGCTCGGGATGGCGGCGATGCTGGGCGGCACGATGCGGGCGCCCCTGACCGGCGCGGTGTTCGCGGTCGAGCTCACCGGAGACATGCACATGCTCACCCCGTTGCTGGCGGCGACGGCGGGGGCTTATGCGGTGACGGTCTTGCTGTTGAAGCGTTCGATCCTCACCGAGAAGATCGCCCGTCGTGGCCAGCACATCACGCGGGAGTATGGGATCGATCCCTACGAGCTGACCCGCGTGCAGGAGGTGATGATCAAGGAGGTCGATACCCTCTCCGCCGATCTCTCGATCGCCGCGGCCGTCGCCGTGCTCGAGACCGGACGACACCGGATCTATCCAGTCGTCGACCTGCAAGGCCGGCCGGTCGGTCTCGTCTCCCGAGCCGACGCGCTGCAATGGCGGATCGAAGGCGGACACAAGGGCGAACAGATCGCGGACCTGATTTCCGACGCCAGCCTCGACGTCGTCCATCCGGAGGACGTCGTCACCCGCGCCGTCGACCTGATGCTGCAAGGTGGCCAGGGTCGGCTGCCGGTAACCGACCCGAAAACCGGGCGCCTGGTCGGCCTCGTCACCCGCAAGGACCTGCTCCAGGTGCGCGCCAGCGTCACCCAGTCTGAGGGCGAGCGCCGGGCCTATTTCTCGCCGACTAAGCGGCCGGTCCGCGTCTGAGCTCGGGATGGGCGCCGTCCGGAGCGAGGACGGCGCCGGTCGGGTTCATATCTTCAGGCGTTTGGCGCCGGATAGGTCCACGCGCTCCCGGCGCCCGCCGCCGCCGCGTACTGCTGCTCCGCAAAGCTCCAGTTGGCGAGCCGATCCCACCAGCCGGTCAGGAAGCCGGCGCGATCATTCTGGTGGTCCAGGTAGTAGGCATGTTCCCAAAGGTCGCAAACCAGCAGCGGCGTGACGCCGGGCTCCGTGATCACGCCCTCGCCGTCATGGGTGGTGGTGACCGCCAGCGCGGAGCCTTTGGCCACCAGCCAGACCCATCCGGAGCCGAAATGTCCGCCCCCCTCTTCCTTGAACTTTGAGCCGAGCGCCGCCAGCGAGCCGAACGCTGCGACGATCGCATCGAGGAGCGCGCCCGATGGCGCGCGGTACTCGCCAGTCATGCTTTGCCAGAAGAAGCCGTGGTTCCAGGCCTGGCCGGCGTTGTTGAAAAGCTTGCGTTGACCGTCGATGGCCGCCTGCTTCACCAGCGCCTCGAGCGGGCCGCGAGCGGCGGGATTGTTCGCAACCAGCTCGTTCACCACGGCCACGTAGCGGGCGTGGTGCTTGTCATGGTGCAGCCGCATGGTGGCGGCTGAAATCGTCGGCTCGAGCGCTTCGTAGGGATACGGCAGATCGGGCAGCTGGAACATGGAGAACCCCTAAGGCTGTTGCGGGAGCCGCCACTCGGCGGGAGGCCGGGGTAAATCGCACCACGATGTAATGCAACCTCTCAAGAGCGTTACTCGCGCCTGCTATTATATCGTGATACGAGCTTTCTGCCGCTGAACGAGGGCCGCAAGGTGGAACAACTGATTGAGGTCGCGCACGTGAACGGCGCCTGGTTCCTGCGGGCTGGCGGCTACATCGAGCCGACGCTCTTTCTCTCCGGCGGGCGTGCTGAGCTTGCGGCCCGTCGCTTGGCGCGATGTCTCGCCGCTATAGGCTGTGAGGCGCGCGTGCACATCCATGACAAGCAAAACATTCTGGTCGGTGATCATCGCTATTTCGCAAGCTGAGCGAACGAAGAGCGCCTCGGCGCTCGGCTCAGGCGTGCGCCCAGCGCATCGGACTTGGCCTGAGCGTCCCGCGTGATTATCCTCCGGCTGCTCATACGACGCCGACCGTAGATCGCGTGGCAACTGCATCGCTACACGATGCGTTTTCAGGGCGTGAAATGGGATGTGTTCAACGCTGCGTCGGGTGTTGTCGGCTTGGCTGCAATTGGAGCCGGCTTCGGACTCGCTTTCGGTATACTCACCGGTCTTGCGAAGCTCGCATTCTGGGCGCCGTTTGCGATATTCATCGCCCTCCAACTTGTCGGCATGGCGATCGATCATCGGACTCAACGCTGAGGGCGCCTGCCAGCGCCCCGAAACACAGTTCGCGAGTGTGGCTCCGAGGGCGCGCCTAAAACCGCCTCGGCGGAGGACCAGCCATAGACTTTTACGGCCCCGGTGGGACGCTGCGCCCGCGCCTAGGGACTTGCTCCGACATCGTTGTATGCCGCGGAAGGACGCTGTCGTTCCGGCGGTTGATGTAGGCGAACAGGGGTGTCTCCGTCTGGGTTTGGGGGAGTCCCCTTGCGCCTGCGACCTTGGCCAACGGACGCGCCGTCCTCGCATGATATTCCGCTGGACAAACCGCGCCGCAGGACGCGCGTTCCCGAAAGATACATCGGAACCCGATGCGTGTGGGGCCATTGAGCTGGCTCCAGGCCACACATCGTGGACG
>NZ_DATELG010000121.1:0-6457 GCF_035276905.1 Phenylobacterium sp.
CGCGCCGGCGCCGGCCGCCGCCGCGCCGCAGGCCCCGCGGGCCGTGCACGAGCGCGAGGAGCGCGTGCGCATGACTCGCCTGCGCCAGACCATCGCGCGCCGTCTGAAGGAGGCGCAGAACGCCGCGGCCATGCTCACCACCTTCAACGAGGTGGACATGAGCGCGGTGATGGCGCTGCGGAACCAGCACAAGGACGCCTTCGAGAAGCGCCACGGCGTGAAGCTCGGCTTCATGGGCTTCTTCGTGAAGGCCTGCGTGCATGCGCTGAAGCAGGTGCCCGAGGTCAACGCCGAGATCGACGGCCAGGACCTGATCTACAAGAACCACTACGACATCAGCGTCGCGGTCGGCACCGAGAAGGGCCTGGTGACCCCGGTCCTGCGCGACGCCGACCTGCTCAGCCTGGCGGGCGTCGAGAAGGGCATCGGCGATCTCGGCAAGAAGGCCCGCGACGGCCAGCTGGCGCTGGAAGACCTGCAGGGCGGCACCTTCACCATCTCCAACGGCGGGGTCTATGGCTCGCTGATGTCGACGCCGATCCTCAATGCGCCGCAGTCGGGCATCCTGGGGATGCACAAGATCCAGGACCGTCCGGTGGCGGTGAACGGCCAGGTGGTGATCCGGCCGATGATGTACCTGGCGCTCAGCTACGATCACCGCATCGTCGACGGCCAGGGGGCGGTCACCTTCCTGGTCCGCGTCAAGGAAGCGATCGAGGATCCGCAGCGGCTGCTGCTGGACATCTGAGTTCGGTGATCTCCGCCGCCCGGCGCGGCCGGGCGGCGAGGGGTCGGCGTCACCAAACGGGGCAACCGCGCATGATCCTAGGCAAGCTCGCCGCCGTCCTGGCGCTGGCCGCCGCCCTCGCCGGCTGCAGCCTGTTCCCCAAGCCCGTCCCGTCGAGGCCGGGGGAGAACCCGCTGGCGCCCTTCCCGGACGGCACGGTCGACACCACCCACGGCGCGGAAGGCGCGCAGACTTCGCCCCACTGAGCGCACAGCGGCGCTCCGACGTTGAACTTCAACCCCCGGCGCCTAGGTTGCGCCGCACACTGGCTCTGGCAGGCGCATAATGGCTGAACCCACTTCCTACGACGTCGTCATCATCGGCGGCGGCCCCGGCGGCTACAACGCCGCGATCCGCGCGGGCCAGCTGGGCCTCAGGACGGCGGTCGTCGAGATGCGCAAGACGCTGGGCGGCACCTGCCTCAACGTCGGCTGCATGCCGTCGAAAGCGCTGCTTCATGCTTCGGAGCTGTTCGCGGCCGCCAATCACGAGTTCGCCCATCTCGGCATCGAGGTGACGCCCACGCTGAACCTGCCGCAGATGATGAAGCAGAAGGCGGAGTCGGTGACCGCGCTGACCAAGGGCATCGAGTTCCTGTTCAAGAAGAACAAGGTCGACTGGATCAAGGGGGCGGGCCGCATCGCCGGTCCCGGCCAGGTCGAGGTCACCGCCGAGGACGGCCAGAAGACCACGCTGGCGGCCAAGAACATCGTCATCGCCACGGGCTCCGAGCCCGCGGGCCTGCCGGGCGTGACGGTCGACCAGCAGCGCATCGTCGACTCCACCGGCGCGCTCTCGCTGCCGGAGGCGCCGAAGAGCCTGGTGGTGATCGGCGCCGGCATCATCGGCCTGGAGCTGGGCTCGGTCTGGCGCCGGCTGGGCGCCGAGGTCACCGTGGTGGAGTTCCTCGACCGCATCACCCCCGGCATGGACGCCGAGGTCGCCAAGGCCTTCCAGCGCGAGCTGACCAAGCAGGGCATGACCTTCAAGCTCGGCATGAAGGTCACCGGCGCCAAGGCCACCAAGAAGGGCGTGACCCTGACCATGGAGCCGGTCGCCGGCGGCGCGGCCGAGACGCTGGACGCCGACTATGTGCTGCTGGCGATCGGCCGGCGGCCCTACACCAACGGCCTGGGTCTCGAGAGCGTCGGGATCACCCTGGACCGCGGCTTCATTCCGACCGACCACTGGAAGACCTCGGCGCCCGGCGTCTGGGCGATCGGCGACGTGACCGTCGGGCCGATGCTGGCGCACAAGGCCGAGGAAGAGGCGGTCGCCTGCATCGAGGCCATCGCCGGCAAGGCCGGCCATGTGAACTACGGGGTCATCCCCAGCGTGGTCTACACCGCCCCGGAAGTGGCATGGGTCGGCCAGACCGAGGAGGAGCTGAAGGCCGAGGGCCGGGCCTACAAGGTCGGCAAGTTCCCGTTCCTCGCCAACAGCCGCGCCAAGATCAACCACGAGACCGAGGGCTTCGTGAAGGTGCTGGCCGACGCAGCCACCGACGAGGTGCTGGGCGTGCACATGATCGGTCCGTCGGTCAGCGAGATGATCGGCGAGTACTGCGTGGCCATGGAGTTCCGCGCCGCCTCCGAGGACGTCGCGCGCACCTGCCACCCGCACCCGACCCGCTCGGAGGCTTTGCGCCAGGCGGCCATGGGTGTGGAAGGCTGGACCATGCAGGCCTGAACGGCTGGAGATGGCGCGGGGCCTGGAGATCCGGCGGGCGCGGCCTGAGGAGCTCCCGGCCTGCGCCGACCTCTATGTGAAGGTGCTGACCGAGACCTTCACCTGGCTGCCGGCCGAACGGCACGACCGGCGCGAGTTTTTGCGCTCCGCCCGCGACGAGGACATCTACGTCGCCCTGGAGGCCGGCCGCATCCTCGCCGTGGCCGGCTTCTACCGGCCGATGAACTTCATCCACTCGCTCTATGTGCTGGAGCGCGGCCGCGGGGTCGGTAAGGCGCTGCTCGATCACCTGGCCGGCGTCGCCCGCGGGCCGCTGTCGCTGAAGGTGCAGGCGGCGAATCTGCGCGCCCAGGCCTTCTACGCCCGAGAAGGCTTCGTCGTGACCGAGCGCGGCCGCGACCCCGGCTCGGACATCACCTGGCTGCGGCTGACGCGCGACAAACCGTCGAAAAGTTAATTTGCCGCCGGCGGCGGATGGCGCGAGCATGCCGGCGTTCGACGGAGGCGCCGATGATCGCGCTCGTGCTGGCGGCCGGGCTCGCCGCATCCGAACCGGGCGACCTGCTGCGGGCACGCCCCGCCTGTCCGTCCGGCCTCGCGCACGCGTCCGACCCGGCCTCGCTGATGCGCCCGCAGGACTGGCCCGCGGCCCATGCCCGCAAGCTCGGCGACCTGCCCAGGGCGAAGGCGGAATACGCCGTGATGCGCAGGATCAATGGGTGCATGGTCGCCGCGCCGGTCGCGTTCCGGATCACACCACGCCAGTAGCTGTCCTCCCGGAATGCGCGTCAGCGCATGTCCGGGATCCATCTGCGTCACCGACGCAGAATGAATCACGGCGCCGACGCCGCGCCGCGTTTTCCCACGCCAGCGCTTCGCTTCGCGAAACCGGCTGACAGTTTGGGGTGTGGGGAGGGCTCAGGCCCGCGGATGGGCCTTCGAGTAGGCCGACAGCAGCCGCGCGGCGTCCACCTCGGTGTAGCGCTGGGTGGTCGAGAGCGAGGCGTGGCCGAGCAACTCCTGGATCGAGCGCAGGTCCGCGCCCGCGCCCAGCAGGTGGGTGGCGAAGGCGTGGCGCAGGGCGTGCGGCGTGGCGCTCGCGGCCAGGCCGAGCCGGCCGCGGAGGTTCTGCACGGTGGCTTGCACGTGCCGCGGCGACAGCGCGCCGCCCCGCTTGGCGCGGAACAGGGCCTCCTTCGGCTCGAGCACGAACGGCAGCTCGGCGAGGTAGCCGTCGACCGCCGCGCGCACGGCCGGCAGCACCGGCACGATGCGGGTCTTCGAGCCCTTGCCGGTGATGCGCAGCTCCGCGCCGAGGGGGGCGTCGGCGCGCGTGAGCGACAGCGCCTCGGAGATCCGCAGGCCGCAGCCGTAGAGCAGGGTCAGCACCGCCTGGTCGCGGGCTGATTCCCAGTCCTCCCGGTCGGGGTCCAGAGCGGGCTCGGCGATCATGCCGCGCGCCTGGTCCTCGCTGACCGGCCGGGGCGCGCCGGGCTTCACCTTGGGGCCGCGCACCAGGGCGATGGCGGCGTTGGGCGCGTCCAGCCTGCGGTCGAGGAAGCGGTGGAAGGTGCGGATCGCCGACAGCGCCTGGGAGAGCGAGCGCGGCGACAGCGGCGGCTCTCCGGAGCGCAGGTGCGCCAGCCACGCCCGCACCTCGGCGGCGCCCACCTCGGCCAGGCCGGGGACGGTCAGCGCCTCGCCGCGGTGGCGTTCGAGAAAGGCGATGTAGCGGGCCGCGGCGAAGCCGTAGGCCTCCAGGGTGCGCGGCGAGGCGCGGCGCTCGCCCGCCAGGTGCTCCAGCCAGCGCGACCGGGCCTCATGTGCGCTCAGAGGAGCGGCCATCGCTCGGCCGTGCGCTCGACCACGCGCGCCAGGAAGGCGACGAGCTCGGGGCCCATGTCGGGGGTGAAGCCTTCGGGATCGGCCGAGCCGAAGGCCAGGACGCCCTGGCGGGAGGGCTCCCACATCGCCATGCGCACCAGGGCCATGGAGCGGACCTCGGTCTGGCGGCCGTCGAACAGGCCGAGCGCCGTCGGCAGGACGCCCATGCGGGCCAGTCCATGGTCGCCGAGGATCATGTCCACCTGGCCCTCGACCAGGAGCCTCCAGCCGGCCGGCGCCCGCTCGCCTTCCAGCGCGATGCCCGCGGCGGCCAGGCCGAACCGGTGCTGCGCCAGGTGGTCGATCCGGTGGGCGAGGTCGGCGTGGTTGCGCGCATCCAGGAGGTCGACGACCGCGCCGTGGGTCTGGGCCTGGGCGGAGAAGTTGGCCCGCGCGATCTCCTCCAGCTGCTGGCGCTGCAGCGCCTCGCGCTGGTGGGCCGCGTGCACACGGGCGATGGCGGCCGGGCCGAACTCGACGACATTGCCGCCGTCGACCTTCAGGCCCAGCTCCTGCAGCAGGCCGTCGTCCTCGCGCAGGAAGTCGGGGTTGTCCGCCAGGAAGCGCCGGACCGCGGTCGGCTCCAGGGGGGCTGCGCCGATCCTGCCCTGCGATCCGTCCATCCGCGCCCCCTGGTCCTTTGCTTGGCGCGCGCCGGGCGGGTTAACCGGCTTCCACCTAACCCTGGCGCGCTTCCGTCAGAGAATCGACTGACCCGTCTTGGCCCAGTCGCTCATGAACTGTTCAAGACCCTTCTCGGTTAACGGGTGCTTGAAAAGGTCCTGGAAGACCGCCGGCGGAATGGTCGCGCAGTCGGCGCCGGCCATCGCCGCTTCCTTGACGTGGGCCGGCGAGCGGATCGAGGCGGCGAGGATTTCCGTATCGTAGTCGTAGTTGTCGTAGATGGTGCGGATCTCGGTGATCAGGTCCATGCCCTCGGCGCCGTGGTCGTCCAGGCGGCCGATGAACGGGCTGATGTAGGTCGCGCCGGCCTTGGCCGCGAGCAGGGCCTGCGCCGCCGAGAAGCAGAGGGTGACGTTGGTGGCGATGCCCTCGTGGGCGAACTCGCGGGTGGCGATCAGGCCGTCGCGGGTCAGCGGGACCTTGACCACCACGTTCGGCGCGATGGACGCGAGCTTGCGGCCCTCGTCCAGCATGCCGACGGTGTCCATGGCGGCGACCTCGGCGCTGACCGGGCCGTCGACGGCGTCGCAAATCTCGCGGATCACCTGCAGCATCGGGCGGCCCGACTTGGCGATCAGGGTGGGGTTGGTGGTGACCCCGTCCACCAGGCCGGTCTGCGCCAGGTCCTTCAGGAGGTTCACATCGGTCGTATCGAGGAAAAGCTGCATCGGTCCCGCTTCCGGTTGTTCAGGGCGCTTCGACGGCTGGGCGCAAAGGTTCTGGCTTGTAGCTGGTGAGCGAGAAAGCGCAAAACGCTGCCGATGAGCCGCATCGCGTCCGTCCTGCTCCCCATGCCGCTGCCGGAGGCGTTCGACTACGCCGAGCCCGAGGGCATGGCGCTGGCGGTGGGCGACCAGGTGGCCGCGCCGCTCGGCCCGCGGCTGATGCGGGGCGTGGTGGTGGCGTTGCGCGAGGCGGCGGGCGGCAACCGGCCGCTTAAAGCCATCGACCGGCGGCTCGACGAGCCGTCGCTGCCGCCGAACACCCTGGAGTTCGTGCAGTGGGCCGCGCGCTATGCGGTCGACGCGCCGGGACAGCCGCTGGCGATCGCCCTGCGCGGCGCCCGTGCGCCGAGGCCCAAGCCGGTCAGGGTCGTCCGGCTCACCGGGGCGCAACCGGCGCGGCCGACGCCGGCCCGTCAGCGGGTGCTGAAGGCCGCCGAGGGCGGAGCGCTGTCGCCCGCCGATCTCGCACGCGCCGCCGGGGTTTCGTCCGGGGTGGTGAAGGGGCTGGTCGAGGAAGGGGTGCTGGAGATCGTCGAGCTCGCCGCCGAGGCCCGCTTCGACGAGCCGGACCTCGCGCGGGCTGGCTCCGAGCTCAATCCCAGCCAGGCCGCCGCCGCAGGCCTGCTGAAGGAGATGCTCGACGAGGGCGGCTTCAATGTCGCCCTGCTCGACGGCGTCACCGGCTCGG
>NZ_DATELG010000122.1:0-5480 GCF_035276905.1 Phenylobacterium sp.
GTGATCTACCTCGACCCTGACACCGCGCTCCTGGCCAGCCTCGCGCCGCTTCAGGCCTGGCTCGAGACCGACGACATCCTGCTCACCCCGCATCTGCTCGATCCGAACGACGAGCCGCTGGCGATCGAGGACAACGACGTCGCCACCCTGCGCACCGGCATTTTCAACCTGGGCTTCGTCGCCGTGCGGACCGCGGGCGAGGGCGCGCGCTTCGCCAGGTGGTGGAACGACCGGCTGCTCACCCACTGCTACGACGACATCCCGAACGGACTGTTCGTCGACCAGCGCTGGTGCGACCACGTCCCGGCCATGTTCGACAAGGTCAAGGTCGTCCGCGACCCGGGCTACAACGTCGCCAGCTGGAACCTCAGCCGGCGGAAGGTCAGCATCGAGAAGGACGGCCGGATCCTGGTGAACGGCGCGCCGCTGCGTTTCTGGCACTTCACCAAGCTGGGCGAGGTGGGCGACGCCATGACCCGCCGCTACGCGGGCGACAACTTCCCGGTCTACGAGCTGTGGAGCTGGTACCGGCGCGAGATCGCGCGGGCGACGGATCCGGTCATCCCGCAGCGCTGGTGGGCCTTCGGCGTCTACTCGGACGGCCTGCCGATCGAGAAGGCGCACCGCCTGCTCTATCGCAGCCGCAAGGACCTGCAGGCCGCGTTCCCCGATCCCTATGCCGCAGGGCCGCGCGGCTTCCGCGCCTGGCTGATGGAGAATGAGGCGTGAGCGCCGCGCCGTGTGAAGACGCCCCGCCGGTGGACGAGCGTCCCGACCTGATCGCCAAGGCCTCGGCGGTCGCGGCCGTGGTCCACGAGCTGCGCGAGGAAACGCTGCGGCTGCAGGCGCGCGAGGCGGTGACCCGCGGAGGCCTGACGGAGGCGCTGCTGGCCGCGCTTCGGCGCGACGCGGGCGCCCGGGCCGGGCTGCGCAGCCTTGCGGTGCGGCCGCGTCTGACGATCAAGGTGCGAGGCGGGCTCGCCCGGCGGCTCGCCTGGCGGCTGCGGGGGGCGCTGTTCCGGCTGCGCTGGCCGGGCCAGACCCTGATGCTCGCCGCCTCGGGGATGTGGCGCCCCAGCGGGCGGCCGCTCTATGACCTGCGCCACATCGCGGCCTATGTCCGCCGCGGCGCCGATCCGCAGGTCGTCCCGCCGAGCCTCTTCGACCAGGCCTACTACCTTGGCCGCTATCCGGACGTGGCCGCGCTCGGCGTTTCGCCGCTGTCGCACTACCTGCGCGCCGGCCAGGCCGAGGGGCGCAGCCCGCACCCGCTGTTCGACGCCGAGTTCTACGCCCGCCGCAACGCCGAGGAGCTGGCGCGCACGCGGCTGTGGCCGCTGGCTCACTTCGTCCGCATCGGCGGCCAGTCCGCCCTCGATCCGCATCCGCTGTTCGACGCTGCGCACTACATGGCCCAGGCGCCGGACCTGCTCCTGCGCGAAGATCCGGCGACGCACTATCTGCGGACGGGATGGCGCCAGGGCCTGTCGCCGCATCCGCTGTTCGACCCGGCCTGGTACGCCGCGCAGGCGCCCGCGGAAGCGGCGCAGGTCCCGCCGCTGGTTCACTTCCTCGCCGAAGGCGCCGCCCGCGGCCTCTCGCCACACCCGCTGTTCGATCCGGCCTGGTATTGCGCCCAGACGCCGCACGCGCACCGCTCAGGTCTCGACCCCCTGCGCCATTATCTCGCAGTGGGCGCCGCCCAGGGCCTGAGCCCGTCCCGTTGGTTCGATCCCCAGCACTATGCGGCGCGCCGCGGCGAGGCGCTCGCGCCGGGGGCGAACCCGCTGATCGACTATCTGCAGGCAGGCGCCTGGGCGGTCGACGAGCCGACGCCGGGGTTCGCCACCGCGGCCTACCTGGCGGCCCATCCCGAGCTCGTCGCCCAGGGCCTGACCCCCCTGGAGCACTGGGCGAGGGCTGCGACCGAACGTCCTATGAGCGATTGACAGCGTAAGGGGCCGGCCGCATCTCTCGGCCGCCTCCGGGGGGCCGGAAGGCATGCGTCGGCATAGTCAAGGTCGTGCGCGTTCACCGCAATTGCGCCACCTTTCGGGTATTTTGGGCGGCGACTCGAACGGGATGCTCGGGCGACCATGAAATTTCTCACCTTCCTGACGAACCAGCCAGACAATGTGCTGACGCGCGCGCTGAACGAGGGCAAACGTCCTTTCGCCGTCGCGGCGGTGTTCAGCTTCTTTTCTAACCTGCTCTACTTGGCCATGCCGCTCTACACCTATCAGGTCTATGGGCGTGTCATGCAGAGCGAGAGCCAGGCGACGCTGTGGGTGCTGACCGCCGTCACCATCTTCGTCTTCGCCGTCTCCAGCGTGATCGACGACTATCGGGCGCGCATCCTGATCAACTACGGGGTGGTGCTCGACCAGCGGGTCTCGGGCCGCCTGTTCTCCAGCCTGTTCGATTCGGCGGTCCGCGGGGACAGCGCCGGGCGCTCGCAGGTGCTGCGCGACCTCGACTCGTTCCGCCAGACCCTGACCGGGGTCGCCGCGGCGGCGTTCTTCGACCTGCCGTGGATTCCGGTCTTCATCGTCGTCCTCTATCTGATCGACCCGCTGGTCGGCGTGCTGACGACCGCCGGCGCCGGCGCGCTGATCTGGCTCGCCCTGATGCAGGAGCGCGCCATCCGGCCGCCGATGAAGGAGGCCAATGACGCGGCGCTGCGAAGCTACGCCTTCACCGAGGCGGCGCTGCGCAACAGCGAGGTCGTGCGCGCCATGGGCATGCTGCCGACGCTCGGCTCGGCCTGGGCCCACTTCCGCGGCATCACCATCGAGCGCGGGGCCGACACGGCGGAGAAGTCGAACTCCTACACCGACCTCATCAAGGCCTTCCGGATGGCGATCCAGATCCTGACGATCGCCATCGGCGCCTGGCTGATCATGAAGGGCCAGCTGGCCTCGGGCATGCTGTTCGCCAACATGATCCTGGCCGCCCGCGCGCTGTCGCCGATCGAGAAGATCGTCGGGGCGTGGGAGCCGCTGAACAACATGGCCCGCGCGCACGGCCGGCTGATGGAGGTGCTGCAGAAGGCCGAGCCGCCGTCCCAGTCGACGGCGCTGCCCCGGCCCAAGGGCCGCCTGAGCGTCGAGGCGGTGAACTACGCCCCGCCCGGCGGCAACCGCCTGCTGCTGGCCGGCGTCAACTTCCAGCTCGAGCCGGGCGAGGTGCTGGGCATCGTCGGCCCGTCGGGGGCCGGCAAGTCGACGCTGGCGCGGGTGCTGATGGGCATCTGGCGGCCGGTCAACGGGGTGGTCCGCCTCGATGGCGCGGACGTGTTCAGCTGGAACCGCGCCGACTTCGGCCGGCACGTCGGCTACCTGCCGCAGGACACCGAGCTGTTCGCCGGCACCATCCGCCAGAACATCGCCCGCTTCCGCGACGACATCACCGACGAGCAGGTGGTCCGCGCCGCCCAGCTGGCCGGGGTGCACGAGCTGGTGCTGCGCACGCCCAAGGGCTACGACACCGAGGTCGGCGACGGCGGGGTGGTCCTGTCGGTCGGCCAGCGCCAGCGCGTGGGCCTGGCCCGCGCGATGCTGGCGGACCCCGCCTTCATCGTCCTGGACGAGCCCAACGCCAGCCTCGACGCCGAAGGCGAAGCGGCGCTGATGAGCGCTATCGAAGCGATGAAGGCCAACGGCTCCACCGTGGTCATCATCTCCCACAAGATCGGCGTGTTCCGCGCCGTCGACAAACTGCTGGCGGTGCGCGACGGCCGGGTGGAGCTGTTCGGCCCGCGCGACGCGGTGATGTCGCGGCTGATGAAGCCCGCCGAAGTGCGCGCCGTGGAGGCCAGCTGATGAAACTTGATCTGGGCCCGGTTCGCTCGAGCTATGTCGCGCCGACGTTCGGCACGGACGTCATGGAGCCGCTCGACCCGGCGCTGCAGCAGCGGCTGCGGCGGCCGATGGTGGTGGGCGCGGCGATCATCGGCGTGCTGGTGGTGGGCCTCGGCCTCTGGGCCGCGCTGACGCCGCTGGCGAGCGGCATCACCGCGCCGGGCGAGGTGAAGGTCGAGGCGAACCTGAAGACCATCCGCCACCGCGAGGGCGGCACGGTGCGGCAGATTCTGGTGCAGGAAGGCCAGTTCGTGAAGGCGAACCAGCCGCTGATCACCTTCGAGGACACCGACACCAAGGCGGCCTACGACGTGCTGCAGAACCAGTCGGACATCCTCAACGCCCAGGCCGCGCGCGCCTCGGCCGAGGCCAGCGGCCAGAACGTGATCCAGTGGCCGGCGGACCTCACCGCCCGGGCGGCGGCCGACTCGCGGGTCGCCGGCCTGATGCGCGACCAGCAGTTCCTGTTCGACACCCGCCTGCAGCTGTTCCAGAGCCAGTCCTCGGTGCTCACCCAGCGGATGGACCAGATCCAGAACCAGATCCAGGGCGACCAGGCCCAGGTCGATTCGGTGAAGGACCAGAGCAAGCTGACCGACGACGAGATGAGCGGCTACAAGACGCTCTACGCCAAGGGCTATGCGCCGCGGCAGCTGATCCTGCGCTACCAGCGCTCGATGTCCGAGCTCGCCGGCAAGCAGGGCTCGCTGGTCGCCGACATCGCCCGGCTGAAGCAGCAGCAGGGCGAGACGCGCATGCAGATGGCCGCCATGCGCGACCAGCGCCACACCACCGCCGCCGACGAGCTGCGCGAGGCCCAGGCCAAGCTGGCCGACGTCGGGCCGCGGCTGACCGCCGCCAGGGTGGCGCAGGACGCCACGGTCGTGCGCTCGCCGGCCGCCGGCTACATCTTCAACCTGACCCAGTTCACGCAAGGCGGCGCCTCGGCCCCGGGCGAGGTGCTGATGCAGGTGGTGCCGGCCAACTCGCCGCTGTTCGTCCAGGCCATGATCAAGCCGCAGGACGTCGAGACGGTCCACGTCGGCATGAAGGCGCGGGTCCGCATCCTGGCGCTGAACCCGCGCTGGCACCATCCGATGGACGCCACCGTGGTGATGCTGGCGGCGGACAAGACGACCAACGAGAAGTCCGGCCAGTCCTTCTACCGGGCGGACGTCAGAATCGACCCGAAGGAGCTGACCAAGCTCAAGAAGGACGAGCGCATCACGCCCGGCATGCCGGCCAGCGTCATGCTGATCAGCGGCAAGCGGACCCTCCTGGGCTTCCTGGTCTCGCCGATCACGGACACCATGGAGCACGCGTTCCGCGAACAATAGCCGAGGGTTAGGGGGCTTCCGGCCGCGGTTCCGGAGCCCCCCGTTTTTCCAGTCTAGCTCGGGCGCCGTCCCGCCGCAGTATGGCCTTTTTGATATTGCGCGATTGGCGCCGTTCCGATACCTCTTTGTTCGGGCTCGTTTAACCTTCGCCGCGGTATATGCCGGGGCGAACGGGGTTATGGATCGTCGGGACCGCTCCATCGGGCATGGGGGTCAGGCGTGCCGGGGTCCGTGTGACACAGACTGGAGAGATTAATGGCAACCTATACTTTCGAGACGATCA
>NZ_DATELG010000123.1:0-20098 GCF_035276905.1 Phenylobacterium sp.
AGGGTTTCGACCTCGCTAGGCGGTTCTCGAGCAGGATCAGGAATGATGGCTTTATCCGATCTTCGCACTGCGCGCCTCGGGCGTCTTGGGGGCCCATCCTAACGCTTATACGTTTGCGGTCGCGTTTCCGGAACCGCGCGCCGCCAGCCGGCCGACAGCGGCGAGCTGGATTTCCCGCGATGATGATCGTTCTCGCGTCTCAAGGTCTCGTTTGCGAGGGCCGCTATCGGGCGATATAGCGCGCCTGCAGGCGTTGGCGGACGTCGGCGGTCACGCCGGCCTCCTCGAGATAGAATTCCACGCTCCCACATTGGCGCTCTATGGCTCGCAGCGCGCTGTCGAGATAGGTCTCCTCGACGCCAAGCAGGGCTGAGATCAATTCGTCGGCGCGCTCGGGGTCCTGCTCGGCCAGGAGGGGCCGCAGGACCGGCGCACCAAGCGTCATGAGCTGCGGATCCGCCGCAGTGCGAAGATAGTCGGCCATGACGGCTTCGGGAGCTGCGCCCAGCAGCTCAAGGATCAGCGCGACGAGGACGCCGGTCCTGTCCTTTCCCGCAGAGCAATGAACCAGCACGCGTCCGTCCACGTCGGCCATGCGGCGCACGACGCTGGCGAAGAGCGCCCGGTAAGCCGGGTCAAATGGAAGCTCGCCATAGAGCTGGCGATAGTGCTGACGGACCTCGTCCGCATCGCAGCCAGGCTGCTGGAGCAGCAGCATGTGCGGCGCGACGCCGTTTCGCGCCTCATCGTGGGAGAGCACGCGATCGGCGAAGGTTGCTGGCCAAGGCGACGGTTGTTGGGCCTGCTCCTCGGCGTAGCGAAGGTCCGCGATCAGGTGAAAGTCGAGCGCTTGGAGGCGTCGCACATCCTCCGCGTCAAGAGCGGCCATATGCCCCGACCGGTAGAGGCGGCGGGGCCGAATCCAGCCGCCGTGGCGCGACTCCAAGCGGCCAAAATCGCGAAAGTTGACGGCGCAGGACGGCAGCTGGACATCATCGCACGGCGACGGGGACAGGCGGCTCATGGGCGGCGTCCCTAATGAGCCTGGGTGACGTCCCGAATGAACCTGCGGACCTCGCGATCGATCTCGTCCCCTTCGGGCGTTCCGGGAAAGCCGCCGTGGCCGCCGGCTTCGACCACATGCAACTCGGCCGGAATGTCCGCGGCCCGCAGAGCGCGATGCATGCGCACCGTGTTCGACAGGTAGAGGTCGCGTGTTCCGGTCGTGAGCAGGGTCGGCGGGAAGCCCTTCTGAAAATCGCCAAATAGCGGCGACAGATAGGGATGCCTCAGATCGTGACCGTTGGCGTACAACAGGTTCGCCGGCATCAGGCTGGTCAGCACCGGATCGACGCCTAGATTGGTCTGGAAACTGTCTCCGGATTCGGTGAGGTCGATCTCCGGCGTGTTGAGCAGGGCGCCCGCCGGCAGCGGCAGGCCCTCGTCACGCGCGCGCAAGATGAGGGCCGCGGCAAGGTTTCCCCCCGCCGACGCGCCGCTGATGACGATCTGCCCGGGCGGACGCTCGCCAAGCAGCGCGCGGTAGGCTGCCAGACCATCGTCCAGCGCGGCCGGATAGGGATGATCCGGCGGCATGCGATAGTCCACCGCCCACACCCGCTGACCAAAGCGCGTCGCCGCGCCAACGCCCATCAGCCGGCACAATTCGCCGCCGCACAGGGTCAGGCCGCCGCCATGCATGTCCAGGACGACGATCGGGCTCGACGACGCCTCCGCTGGCGTAATGTCGAAGACGCGCGCGCCATCGAAGTCACGCTCCTCGACCGTGGCCGCGCCCGCAGGGCTGATCTGCTCGAGCAGCGGCCGAAGGGCGTCCTCGGTCGCGGCGATGTGAGCCCGCCACGCGGCCTTGTCGCCGAGCCGAGGAAAATCCGCCGGCGGCGCGAGCCGCGGCGTCAAATAGGCCTGAGCCGCCGGACTGATCGACGTCGGAACGGGGATCTCCCGCGCGGAGACCCTGAGCAGGTTCGCAGTCTCGGACGCCATTCCACTGCTCCCGGCGGCCAGACCGGCCGACCAATAAGGCCGCCAAGCGTTCTTGCCGCCTTCTCCTGCGAAGAAGAGCTGCGCCCCGAGGCGCTGGCGATCGCCTCGGGGCGCCGGTCCTGACGCCGTCAGTAGTTGTAGATGACGTCGAGGCCGAAGGTCCTCGCCTGCTGATAGTTGGTCGCGGTGAGGTAAGGCGGATTGCCGAAGGCGATCGGGAACAGCACGTCGCGATTGTTCGTGATGTTCCGAGCCCAGAGGGCCACTTCGAGATTGCCCTGCTTGAGCCTGATGTCCTGCAGCGCCAGGCGGCCGTTCACGATCCAGGCCGCCGGCTGGAACGCGATCGGCGCAGCGATGGCGGGGATCGGCAGGTAGCCGTAGGTGCGGATCCTCGAGTGCCAGTCGGCGTCGATCCGGACCGTCAGCCGCGCCTCGTCGAACAGGGGCTCGGTCTGATATTGGCCGGCGAGATTGGCGGTCCACTTCGGGCGCAGGGTCGGCAGGAAGGTGTCGACCGTGCCGTAGAGCGGGTTCAGGCTGGTGAAGCGGACATCGGTGTAGCCGAAGCCGCCGTTGAAGCTCAGGCCGCGCGCCGGCAGGAAGGTGAACTCGCCCTCGACGCCCTTCGCCTTCTCGTTGCCCTGGTCGACGACGACGGTGCCCAGCTCCGGGTGGCCGACGTTGATGCCGGTGTCGACCGTCTGGAGGTTCTTGTAATCCGCCGTGAAGGCGGCCAGGTTCAGCCGTAGGCGCTTATCGAGCAGGTCGCTCTTCATGCCGATCTCCCACGAGTGGACCGTCTCCGGCTGGAAGACCACGGGCCCGACGGCCCCGCCCGAGACGAAGCCGTTGGAGTATTTCGCGTAGGTCAGAATTCCCGCGAGGGGCCGATAGTTGACGCTCAGCAAGTAAGACGGCTTGGTCTTGGAATACGAGAAATTCGTCGTCAACGTTCCAACATAGCCGATCCCGGACTTTTCGTCGTCAGTGAGGCGATAACCGCCAACGACGTCGAGATTCGGCAGAACGTGGAATTCGGCCTGGGTGTAGAAGGCCGAAGACTTGGCGTAGTTGAAGAAGGTCGTCGGAGTGGTCTGAGTTTCGACGCCGCCGGGGACAGGCGTAAACGTGAGAACGCCCGGCAGGCGCCACGGCGATCCGGTCACGGTGTCCAGATGGAAGTAGAGCGCGCCCGTGGTCAGCGTCAGGTATTTGGAATCATAGTTGACCTGGATTTCGTCGCTCCATTGCTTCGCCGAGGATTGAGCTTGAGAATCCGTGATGACGAAGGGCGAGCCGATCAATCCCGAGAGGAATTGCGCCGGAATTCCGGCAAGTTGCGCTATCGCCTGGGCCACTTGCGGCGTGACGACGAGGCCGCCGGCGCCGGAGATCTGCGCGTTGCCGTAGATGAAGGACTGGCGGTAGGCGAGGATGTTCTTGATCGAAAGGTGGTCGTTAAAGCGATAGGTCGCCGTGACGTTGTGGCCGATGACCTGCTCATAGTCCGTCGACGCGAAGCCGTTGTTCACGGCGTCAGGACGCCGGCTGGCGCCGAAGGTGACCGGGTTGCTGTTGAAGGCCGCCGCCAGCAGCGGGCCTGCCGGGCCCAAGACCGGGGATGTGGGGTCGACGCCGATGACAGCGGTGCCTGACGGAGTGCTGTGGTTTTCCATCCAGTCGAACTTGTAGGACATGCTGAAGTTGTCGCTCGGGTCGAAGTGCAGGGCGACAAACCAGGAATCGAGATTCTTGGCGCCGAGCGTCTTGGGCGACACCTGGATCCCTTCGCGGGTGCCGGGACCGCTGCGGTCCCAGACCTGACCGGCGCCCAGGTTCTTGATGTCGCCGTCGTGCTGGTCATGGACGTAGCTGACCGAGGCGCTGAGCGGTCCCACCGCGGGCAGGTCGATGCGGGTGACGGAGCGGACCGCATTCAGGTTGCCGTAGGTCAGTTCCTGGCGCACGCCGAACCGCCCGGACGGATTGCGGGTGATGACGTTGATGGCGCCGGCCGTCGCGTTGCGGCCGAAAAGGGTGCCTTGCGGGCCGCGGAGCACCTCGATGCGCTCGACGTCCGGCAGGTCGAAGGCCGAGCCCTGGGCGCTGCCGATCGGAACCCCGTCGATGTAGATCGACACCTCCTTGTCGGAGCCCGGCACGGAGCCGTAGCTGACGATGCCCCGCAGCGAGATCGACGGAATGCCGACGTCGCCGGCGGCGGGACGCACCGTCATGTTGGGCGCCAGGGCGCTGAGGTCCTGGACGTTGGTGATGCGGTTGGCCCGCAGCACGTCCTGCGTCACGGCGGTGATCGAGATCGGCACGTCCTGCAGGTTCTGCTCGCGCTTTTGCGCGGTGACGACGATCTCGGTGAGGGTGTTGCCCTGGTCTGGGCCGGCGGCTTGGGCGAACGCGGGGGCGGCGATCAGCGCCGTTCCCAGCGCGCTGCAGCTCAAAAGGCCCGCCCGGAATGCGGCGCGATACGATCTGCTAGGCGTCATGTTTCCCCTCTCGTCTCTTTTTCTCGATTGCGTGGTCCCGCAAAGGGCCTCCGGAATCATAAAACACTTTAGGTTTAAGTCCACCCCAAAGCGACGGGAGCCTCGGCGGCGGCGGCGCGAAATCGCGCCTCCGGGGTTGACCTCTGCGCGCGCAATCGGATTCTAATCCGAATCGCTATTTCAGTTGTCTAAGCCCAGTCGGGTGCGGGGCGGCTGCAGGCTGGCGCCGCCCGTGGAGCAACCAGGAGACGATCTGCCCCAGGTAGGCTTCGAGCTTCGCATGCTCGGAAACCGGATCCGACCCGGCGGGAATTCACGATGCCGATATCAAGCGTGGGCAAGAAGACTCGTCCGAAAAAGAGCGTGCCTAAAGCGCGACCTCTGGCGCGCAAGCGCGGGGAATTGAAGCGCGAGAAAATCCTTTGGGAGGCGGCGACCGCGTTTGCGGAGCGCGGGTACAGCGCGACCACGCTGACGGACATCGCCGCCGCAGCCGACACCCATGCCGGCAGCCTCTACTATCATTTCGAGTCGCGCGACGACATCACGCGGGAAGTGCTGAAGTGCGCCCTGACGACGATGGACCGCGTGAAGGAGGCCTGGGCCGAGCTCCCGCCGGACACGCCGGCGATCGAGCGCATTCGCGCGGGCATCGTCGCGCACGTGCGCACGATACTTTCTGAAGACCCATTCTTGCCCGCTTACAATCGGATCATAAATGAGATCCCGTTGGCGTTGAGAGAGGAATTCGCATCGTATCCAATAGAATATGGAACGATGTGGCGCGACGTTTTTCTGGAAAGTCAGGCTGCTGGCGAAATTGATCCAAGCCTGGACTTGTCCGTTGCCCGGATGATGCTTTTTGGAAGCTTGAACAATCTGCCGAGTTGGTTCGATCCCAAGGGCGGTCAGTCCGTCGACGAGATTGCCGCGACCGCCATGCGCCTGTTCTCGGCCGGAATGCTGACCGACAGGGGGCGCGCGGTGGCCGACGCCGGCGCCCGAGCGGCGCCAAAGGGCGCGCCGTCGAAAGGACGTTCGAAACGGCCGGCCGCTCAGGAGGCCGGAACCCGCGCCAAATGATCCGGCGCTGTCCCCGCCACTAATCCTAATTCATATTTGGCTTTCAGCCGCGCTCGACGTAATGTTTCCGCGCGGGCCGGCGGCGCCGAGGGCCGAGCCCGAACACGAGACGTCCGACAGGCGCCGCGAGGCTTCACCGAGCGCCGCCGTCGCGGGCGGCCAAGGGGGAAACCGATGAAGCGGACCGACGAATCCTGCGACTTCGTGATCGTGGGCAGCGGCGGGGGGTCGATGTGCGCCGCCCTGCTGATGAAGGCGAATGGCAAAACGCCGATCATCCTGGAGAAGACCGAGTTCGTCGGCGGATCCACCGCCATGTCCGGCGGGGTTCTGTGGATCCCCAACAGCGAGCTGGCGCGACGGGCCGGGGTGGAGGACTCCCCTGCCCGCGCGCTCGAATATCTCGAGCGGCTGACGACGCGGCCAGATCCGGGGCGCGGGGGCACCCGGGCGCGCCGCGAAGCCTTCGTCGAGAACGGCCCGCGGATGTTGGACTTCCTGGCGAGCCAGGGGGTCGAACTGGAACGCGCCGTCGGCTACTCGGACTACTATGACGACAGCCCAGGCGGCATGGCCGTCGGCAGGGCGATCGTCGCGCGAATTTTCGATGTCAATCGCCTCGGCAAGACATGGGCGGCGAAGCTGAGGCTCAGCGGCCTGACCTTGCCGCTCAGCATCACCGAGATCTGCCGCATCGGCGTCGTCACGAGGACGATGGCCGGGCGCAAGGTCGCCGCCCAACTCGTCTGGAGGACGCTGAAGTCAAAGCTGACCGGCCAACGCCTGGTCGGCGCCGGCGCGGCGTTGCAGGGGCGGATGCTCGAGGCGTGCCTGAAAGCTGGGGTCGAGGTCCGCCCCAATTCGCCAGTCCAGAAGCTGATCGTCGAGAACGGCCGCGTGACCGGGGTTCTGGTGCGCGACGAGAGCGGAGAGCGCCGCATCTTCGGGCGGCTCGGCGTGCTGATCAATGCGGGGGGCTTCGCGCGCAACGCCAGGCTGAGAGAGGCCTACCAGCCCGGAAGTTCGACGGCGTGGACGAACGCCAATCCGGGCGACACGGGGGAGATGCTCGAGGAGGTGCAGCGCATCGGCGGCTCGCTCGATCTGATGGACGAGTCGTGGTGGATCAGCATCAGCCTGCCGCCGGGTCAGCCCGGCCTGCTGCCGATGCACATCATGGACATCGCCAAGCCGCACGCCTTTCTGGTCGATGCGAGCGGCCAGCGCTTCTGCAACGAGGCCGCCTCGTACATGGAGGTCGGCCAGCGCCAGCGCGCCCGGACGCGTGAGGGCGTGAACGCGACCCCCGCCTGGATGATCTTCGACAGTCAGCACCGCTCCAGATACATGGTCGCCGGGGCGCAGCCCGGGGCGACCCCGCGGGAGTGGATCGACAAGGGCTATATCAAGGTGGCGCGCACCATGGAGGAGCTCGCCAGCCAGTGCGGCCTCCCGGCCACCGCGCTCTTGGCGACGCAGGCGCGCTTCAACGGCTTTGCGGAAACAGGCGTCGACGAGGATTTCCATCGCGGGCGGCGCCAGTACGACAAATGGTTCGGCGACCCGACGCACCGCCCCTCCCCGACCCTCGGCGCCGTCCGCAAGGCGCCCTTCTACGCCTTGCAGATCTATCCTGGCGACGTCGGCACCGCCGGCGGCGTCGTCACGGACGAGCATGCGCGCGCCCTGACGGCCGACGACCAGGTCATCGCCGGCCTTTACGCCACGGGCAACTCCGCCGCGCCGGTGACCGGTCGCTACTATGTGGGGCCCGGCACGAGCATCGGCGCCTCCTTCACCTTCGGCTACATCGCCGCGCAGCATGCCCTGGCAGCGGCGGACGCCGGCGTCGCCGCCAAGCGCAGGCGGCGCCGATCCTGACGTGGGGTCGTTCGGCCGATTGACACCGCCTCGGCCCCCGCGGTAGTCAAATTTAAAATTACTTAAAATGCGAGGCAGCTCTCCAGCCGGGCTGCTGGAGGAAGCGGTCTTGGCTATAGAGACTGTCGCTGTCGAGCATGCGCCGGCATTGCGCGAAGGTCGCTTGGCCGCGGCGCTGTCGAAGTGGCGCGGCCTGGTTCACGAGCCGCTGGTCCACTTCTTCGCGATAGGCCTGGTGCTGTTCGCGCTCGCCGAGCACCACAGGGCGCAGACCAACATCTATCGGATCGTCGTCACGCCGGAGCGAGTGCGCCAGGTCGCCGGACGCTACCGCGTGGAGTATGGAGCCGAGCCGTCGCCTGCGACGCTCGCCCGCCTGGTCGAGGCGGACCTCGACGAGGAGGTGCTCTATCGGGAAGGCCTCGCCCGCAAGCTCGACAGCAACGACGAGATCGTTCGTCGCCGCGTGGTGCAGAAAATGCAGTTCCTGGCGCAAGATCTCGCGACCCCCGCCGAGCCTGGCGAGGCGCGGCTGCAGGCCTGGTACCAGGCGCATGCGGCGCAATATGCGGCCCCGGCGACGGTGAGCTTCAGCCACATCTACTTCGCCGACGGCGCGCAAGGGGCCGGAGCGGCCCGCCGGCGGGCCGTCGCGGTGCTGGCGGGCCTGTCCGAGGCGGTCGTCCGCGCGCCCGACCGCGGCGATCCCTTCCCGGACCTCTACGACTACGCCGGTTTCGGGCCGGAGCAGGCCCGGCGGCTGTTCGGCGCGACCGAGCTCAGCCGCGCGCTGTTCGAGGCGCCGCCGCGGCGCTGGATCGGGCCGCTGCGCTCGGCCTACGGCTGGCATCTCGTGCGGGTGCAGTCCGTTCAGCCAAGCCGGATCCCGCCCTATTCCACCGTCCGTGACCGAGTACGCGCCGATCTATTGGCGGCCGATCAGGCGGCCGCGAACCGCCGCAGCTTCGCTGCGCTCAAGGCGCGCTTCACCATCGTGCGCGAGGACGGAGGCTGATGCGGCGGGCCCGCGCCTTTCTGGCGGCGCTGGCCTTGGGCCTCCTCGCCGCGACGGCCGGCCAGGCGCATGAGGTGCGGCCGGCCTACCTCGAAATCCACCAGGATGCGCCGGAGCGGTTCGTCGTTACTTGGAAACAGCCGATCATGGGCGACGTGGCCATTCGGCTCGAGCCGCGCCTGTCGAATGATTGGCTGAACCGCCCGCCCGCCGAGGATTTCATCTCGCCCGCTTATCGGATCCGCACCTGGCGCATCGCCAAGGCCAATCCGCAAGCGCTCGCCGGACAAACCCTGCGGGTCGACGGGCTGGAGCGGACCATCACCGATGTCCTGGTGAGCGTCCGCCTGGTCGATGGCCGAGCCTTCGACACCATTTTGAAGGCCGACGCGCCGACCGTCCGGCTGAGCTTGGCCCGCCGAGCCGGGCTTGCGGTTGCGGCCTACTTTCGGCTCGGCGTCGAGCACATCCTGACCGGCGTGGATCACCTGATGTTCGTGCTCGGCCTGCTGCTGCTGGTGGGGATCGGCTGGCGGTTGGTAAAGGCGATCACCGCCTTCACTGTGGCCCACAGCCTGACGCTCGCCGCCAGCGCCGTGGGCTTGGCGCGCGTCCCCTCCGCGGTGGTCGAAGCCCTGGTGGCGCTTTCGATTGTCTTTGTCGCCTCTGAGCTGATGAATGCGCGGCGCGGCCAGGGCGGGATCACCGCGCGCTGGCCGTGGCTGATCGCCTTCGCTTTCGGCCTGCTGCACGGTTTCGCCTTCGCCGGCGCACTGGCCGAGGTGGGCCTGCCGAGGGACGCCGTCCCCGCTGCGCTGTTCCTGTTCAACGTGGGCGTGGAGGCGGGCCAGCTGCTGTTCGTCGCCGGCGCCATCCTGACGATCCTGGCGCTCCGGCCGCTGCGCCTGCGGCTGTCCGTGCGCCTCGACCGTCTCGGGCAGGCGCTGGCGCCTTACGCAATCGGCAGCTTCGCTGCGTTCTGGTTCATCGAGCGAGCGGCGGCTGCGTTCGCCTGATACTTTCAGAGAAACGACAAAGCACTTGGGCCAAAACGGAAAATTCGCCGGGAGAGGAACCGAGACATGACAAGACGCCGCCTCCTGCTCGCCGCCAGCGCCGCGGCAGTCGTGATCGCGGGCGGGACGATCGGCGCCAGCGCCACCAAGCCTGAGCGGCAGCGTTCCGCCCCGATGATGATGGCGGCCGCCCAGGCCGAGGCTGCGCCCGCCCAGCGACGGGTCCTGTTCGGCGAGCTTCATCTCCACACCGGCTATTCGTTCGACGCCCACGCGCTGGAAGGCCAGGAGACAACCCCGGAGGACGCCTACCGCTTCGCCAAAGGCGAGCCTGTCCGGTACCGCGGCCAGATGGTCCAGCGTCCGCGACCGCTAGACTTCACCGCGGTCACCGACCACGCCGAATACCTCGGGACCTTCAACCAGATGGACGACCCGAGCAGCGCGGCGGCCAAGAGCGAAATCGGCCAGCGGTATCGGGCCGGCCCGGTGAAATTTTTCGCCGAACTCGTGGACAATATAAAGGCCTATCTCGACGCGCCGGGCGTGAACGTTCGCGGATCGATGGCCTCGACCTGGAAGCGGGAGGTCGAGGCGGCGAACCGCTTCTATGAGCCGGGGAAGTTCACAACCTTCGTCGCCTATGAGTGGTCATCGCTCCCGCAGCGGCGCAACTTGCATCGCTGCGTCATCTTCAAGGACGCGCCCCCGGAGGCGCCCTTCTCCTTCCTCGATTCCGAGCGGCCGGAGGATCTCTGGAGCTATCTCGAAGGATTGCGTGCGCGCGGGATCGAGGCGTTGGCGATCCCGCACAACGCCAACGCCTCGGGCGGATTGATGTTCGACTGGAACGACAGCGACGGCCGGCCGATCGACGAATCCTACGCCCAACGGCGGGCCCTCAACGAGCCGCTGACCGAGATCTTCCAACATAAGGGTCAGTCCGAAACGGCGCCTGACCTGTCGTCCAGCGACGAGTTCTCAAACTTCGAAGTCATCGAAACCCTGCTGACCGGCGAGCGCTCCAACCCGAACGGCAGCTACGCCCGCCAGGCGCTCGCCCGCGGGCTGGCGCTCCAGTCGAGGGTCGGCGCCAATCCCTTCAAGCTCGGCTTCGTGGGCGACAGCGACTTCCACAACGCCTTATCGAATTCGGACGAGAACGCCTACGCCGGCGTGAGTCTCGACAGCACCGATCCCAAGGTCAATTTGCCAGATCGCCAGGCGGCCAGCCGCATCCTCGGCCCGCAGAGCAGGACGTCGCGCTACAGCGGCGCAGGCCTGACCGGGGTCTGGGCGGAGGCCAACACACGGGAGTCGATCTACGCCGCGCTGCGGCGGCGCGAAACCTTCGCGACCTCGGGCCCTGAGATGCGGCTGCGGTTTTTCGGCGGCTGGAAGACGCCAGCCAGGGCGCTCGCCTCACCCAACTGGGTCGCCACGGCCTATCGCACCGATACGCCGATGGGCGGCGACCTTCCCGCCCGGCCGGCCGAGGTGAGCGCGCCTGGGTTCATCGTCGAGGCGGCCAAGGATCCGATGAGCGGCAATCTCGACCGCGTCCAGATCGTCAAGCTTTGGCTGGACGGCGACACCTACCGCGAGAAGGTGTTCGACGTCGTCTGGTCGCCCGAGCGCAAGCGCGATCCAAAGACCGGCAAGGTCCCGCCGGTGAAGAACACGGTCGACCTGAAGACCGGGGCCTATAAGAACACAGTTGGGGCCGCGACCCTGAGCGGCGTCTGGCGCGATCCAGAGTTCGATCCGAAGACGCCGGCGGTCTACTACGCCCGGGCGCTGGAGATCCCCACCCCGCGCTGGACCACCTTGCTCGCCGTCAAGCGCGATCTGCCGCTGCCTGCCGGCGTCCCGGCCACCATCCAGGAGCGGGCGCTCTCGTCGCCCATCTGGTACACGCCCCCGGCGGCGGCGCAGCGCCCCAGCGCTGGGCGGACCGATGGCCACGCCGAGCCCCACGCCATCCGGATCGCGGCGCGGCCGATGCTGGCCAATGAACCCGATGGCGCGCCGGACTAGACCATTCGCTGCCGTTCAGGCGCCGGCTCAGGCCTCCGTGAGAGGTTCGAAGACCGGCGTCTCCTCGATTGGGCGAAGAAGGACGACGGGGATCTGCCGCTCGGTCCTCTTCTGATATTCGGCATAGGAGGGGAACATGTTGGTGACGTAGGCCCAGGCTTGATCGCGCTCCTCTCCCACGGGGATCCGCCAGCTCCCGCGGAAGGCCTGGGTCGCGATTTGGAAGTGCACCTCCGGGCGGCTCTGCAGGTTGAGGAACCAGGCCGGATGCTCCGGCGCGCCGCCTCGCGATCCCACCACCAGCCATTCTCCGGCGAAGCATCCGTACAACAGCGGCACGATGTTGGTCTTGCCCGACTTGCGCCCGATGGTCTGGAGCAGCAGGCTTGGCAGATAGCCGCGAGCGCCAACCGCCGTGCAGTCGATGATATGGCCGGAGCGGCCCCCGCTCCGGAGGTAGGCGTCGCGGTGCTCGTTCACGAAGGCGACCGAGCGCGCCAGCAGCTCCTTGGTTTCCTTGGTCGTCATGGAACAGCCTTTCTTCGCCTGCAGTCACTGGACGAACCGTCGCCCGCGCGAAGGTCGTCCTAACTGAACTTAGAATTTTTACAACGCCGCCGCGCGGCGGGCGCCCAAAGCGCCTGGCTGCGTCATCGGCGCACAACCGCAGAATAATTCGCACGCATTTCGAGAATTGAATATGATCAAAGCCCTGCTTTTGGGGCGCCGGCGGCAAATTCGGAAGCGTGCATGACGATCTCGCGCTCAGGCGAAAGCTACGCAGGGTTGTTGTCCGGCGACGCGTTACAAGATGCGCTTGAGAACAGCCTTGACTGTGTGCTCGTGCTCGATCTGGCGGGAACCGTGCAGTCGGTAAATCCGGCCGGCGCCCAGCTTCTGGGCGAGAACAGCCCAGCCGCGATCGTCGGCAAGGGTTGGCAAGGGCTCTGGATCGCCCCGGACGAAGCGGGCGCAGCCGCCGCAATGGCGGCCGCGGCTGCGGGAGCGCCACAGCGCCTTGTCTTGGGCTTTCCCATCCGCGATCAAGAACTGCGTCTGGATTGTGTTCTTACGCCGCTCCGCGACCCTGCGGGAGCTCCAAGCGCGGTCCTGGCGGTCATGCGCGACATGACGGGATGGGAGGCGGCGCGCGTGGAGGCTATCCGGCAATCGGTGATCCTGCGCTCGGGGGCGGAGATTGCGAAGCTCGCTGGCTGGGAGGTCGATTTTCGGCGCGACGCCGTGCTGGTGGTGGGCGGCGCCGAGGACCGCGCTTCCTACGAGACCACCATCGGAAAATCCTTGGAGATGTATGATCCGCAGGATCGGGCTCAGATCCTCGCCCAGTTCGAGCGCGGACGCCGCAACGGCGAATGGATTCGATATGACGCTGCGATCACGCGCCCTGATGGAACGCCAGGATGGGTTCGGGTGCTCGCCGAGCCGCTCTTCGTCGCCGGCGAGTGCGTGGGCTTCCGCGGCGCCGGGATGGACATCTCCGAGGCGGTGGCCGCGCAGCAGGTCTTCGAGCGCGCCAAGCAGCGCCTCAACCTGGTCGTGCAGCTTGCGGGCATGCAGGTCTACGAGATCGATTTCGAGCGTCGGACCCTGATTCAGGAAGGCTCCTCGGAGGCGATCTTCGATCGTCGGCTGCGCTACGAGGACTTCGACCAGAACGCGCTCAACCTCGTCGATCCGCGGGATCACGCGCGGGTGGGGGAAGAGTGGGCGAAGGCCTTGGCGTCCCGGACCCCTTTCCGGTCGGAGTTTCGGGTCCAGCGACGCGACGGCCGGGAGACGTGGGTGTTTTGTATCGCCGAGGTCGTCGACCAGTCCGCCCGGCGGCCCACGGTGGTCACGGCGATGATCGACATCACCGAGCGCAAGCGCAGCGAGCTCGACATGATCGCGTCGATGGCGCAGATGCGCCGGCATGAGGCGCACCAGAAGCTTCTGCTCGACGAACTGAATCATCGGGTGAAGAACACCCTGGCCTCGATCCAGTCGGTCGCCGCGCAGACCTTGACGGACGTGCGAGCCTCCGTCCAAGCGCGAGAGCTCTTTCTCGAACGGCTCTTCGCGCTCTCGCACACGCACGACCTGCTCGTGAAGCACGCCTGGGACGGGGCGTCGTTTCAGGAGGTGGCGCAGGCCGTGCTCAAGCCGTTCGGCCGCACCTATCGCTGCAGCGGCCCCGATCTCAGGCTCGATCCCAACTTTGCGGTCAGCCTCGGCATGGCGCTGCACGAGCTCGCCATGAACGCGTTGAAGCACGGGGCCTGGTCTGCCGATGGCGAGGTCGACCTCGTTACGGAGGCGCGCCCAGGCGAGGTGCGAATGATTTGGCGCGAATCCGGCGGGCCGAAGGTGTCGCCGCCGCCGCGGCGGGGCTTTGGCAGCCGGCTCCTTGAACGCGGAGTCGCCGGCGAGCTTGGCGGCAGGGTGACGCTCGAGTTTTCGCAAGAGGGGGTGGTCTGCTGCATCGAGGCGCCGATGAGCGGCCGCTTGCATCCCCTTGACGCGGCGCGCACGGCGCAGGGCGCGGGTGTCCCGTCCCCTTCGTCCTAAGACGCGCCGCCGCGACCTCCGCGCCGTGCCCGGTGCGTCCCAATAGGTAAAGATGCGCCACCAATAGCAAAAACCTATTGGATGTCGGTGTGTCATCAATAAACGGTGCGCCGTATGCTATTGACGCGCGCCGAGATCAAGTTTTATGACGCGATCGTATCTTCCCGTGTCATCGCGAAGAGCCAATAATGGGTCGGTTCAGCGCCGTGCCGTCGCTTTGGCGAGGCCTTCTCAGGGATGGAGCATAAGGACATGTCGCGCTTCAAGTGGCTCGTGTTTACGAACTGCGCCGACGGCCAAGACGCCGAGTTCAATCAATGGTACGACGATATTCATCTGCCCGATCTCCTGAGAATACCTGGGATCGTCGCTGCGTCCCGTGCCCGGCTTTCGCCGGATCAACTCGCCGTTTCCGACAACGGCGAAATGCAACTTTCCGGCGCAGAAGGAATTGGGGCTCGATTTCGTTACCTCGCCATCTATGAGTTCGAGACGGAAGATCCCGCGGCGGTGATGGGAGAGGTGCAGCGCAGAGCCAACACGCCGGAGATGCCGCTCTCGCCGCATCTCGGCGAGGTCTACACGGTGCTATACCAGGCATAACCGGGAAAGCTTTGCGTGAATGGGGTCAGGCTGCTTCACTTGTGACGGTGAGGCGGGATCTTGTCGCCATGTTCCAGAATTTCTCCGCGGCCTTTCTGCGGCGCCCGGCGCTGCGCATGAGCGCCCACTGTGCGACGACGGGGCTCGGCGTCCCGACGGAGCGCATCTCCATGTCGCCGACCATGTCCGGAATCTGTGAGGAAAAGTCCGGCGACAAGGTCGGCAGCTGCAGCATCACGGCGTATCTCAGCAGGGCGTGAAAGCTTGTTTCCGGACAGGAGGTCCATTGCAGGCTCGCCGGCTCAAGCGCGGACCTGAGCCATTCGAAGAACGCCGGATGGTAGCTGTCCTGCAGGACGAGCACCTTGGCGCCGTGAACCGCCGCTGGCGCATCGGCAGGGTATTTGTGCGCGACGGATTTCGGAATGAACAGCTTCAGCTCGTGCGCATAGAGGGGAAGGATCTCCAGCTCGTCGTCCGGGCAAGGGCAGAGGGTCAGGATCAGATCAAAGCGTCCGCTCTTCAGCCCTTCGAAGAGAGCGCAAGGCTGCTCATTGATGATCTGGAACTCCAACGCCGGGACCGTGGACATGAACTCCGCGATCAGCCGATTTCGCTCCGGCATGTACAGGGTGACGACGTCGACACCGAGGACAAGCCTCGCGTTGTTCTTTGTGCGCAGCGCCTCGACCTCGCGCCGGGCGTCTTCCCAGGTTTCGGCAAGTCGCTTGGCGATCGGCAGGAAGTCCCGTCCATTGGGCGTGAGCTGAATGAACCTTCCCTTCACGCGCTCGATCAATGGGAGCGCCAAGGTGTTCTCCAACTGCCTGATCTGCTCCGAGACCCAGGGCTGGCTCATGTTCAGCCGTTCGGCGGCTGCGGTGAAGGATTGCTCGTCGGCGATCGCGATCAGCGTCCTGAGCTTTTTGACGTCCAGATCAATCACGACCTCAGCTCCTGGTCCCGACGGCGAGCGTAGTCGTGCGCCGGGCCAATTGCGATCACCTATGTGATTTCTGCCGGCCGCCCTTTCCGCAGGCGCGTCGCGTCTATGAGATTATGTAATGTCCCGCACCGACCCGCCAGGCGGTCAAAATTCAAATTCAAAAGCGGCGTGGTCGGATGCGGCTGATCGCGGCGACGTCGCTAAGGCGCGTCCAGCAACTGGAAGCAAAAGATGACCGGACGAGATCTCGGCGTGGCGTTGATCACCGGCGCCGCCTCTGGGATGGGCGAGGCCACGGCCCGCCTGATGGCCGAGGAGGGATGGTCGCTGCTGCTTTGCGACCGAACTGCGGATCGCTTGTCGGAGGTCGCCGGCCACCTTCGGGCGCGGGCTGATCCGGAGATCCTGGCGGGGGACATCGCCGGGGGGGATTTTCCGGATCAACTGGCGTCGGCGCTCGATGGCCGTCCGGTCGCCGCGCTCGTCCATTGCGCAGGCCTTTCGTCATCCATGGCGGGCCCGGAGCAGATTCTCGACGTGAACCTGGCGGCGACCATGCGCCTGATCGAGGTCGTTCGCCCAAGGATCTGCGACGGGGCGGCGGCGGTCCTGTTCGCCTCCACCGCCGCCCATCTGCTCGGTTCGGCGCTCGACGAGGCGATCGCAAAGGTGGTCACGCCTGGCGACGTCGGTTCGCTCCTGCAGTACGCCCCAAGCGCGGAAGCGGCCTATTCCATCTCGAAGCGGGGGGTGCAGTTGCTCGTGCGACGGGAAGCCGCCGCCTTCGGCGCCCGCGGCGCGCGCATCGTTTCCCTCTCCCCCGGCATTATAGACACTCCCATGTCGCGCGCGGAGATGCAGCGGCATCCGATAATGCAGGAAATGGTCGCAAGCTCGCCCATGGGACGGGCGGCGCATCCTGACGAGGTGGCCGGGGTGGCGGCCTTCCTGTGCTCGCGCGCGGCGAGCTTCATCACAGGCGCCGACATTCTTGTCGACGGCGGGTCGGTGGCGGCGACCTTGGCAGCGGTCGCCGGCGCGTGATCAGGCGGCGAGGCATGAGGCGTCGCCGGCGTCCGCGAAAGATCGCGCGATGAAGAGGACCTGACGAGATGGCGCGCGTCGACATTGAAGGGGTGGGGATCGAGTACGAGGTCATCGGTGAAGGTCCACCGGCCGTGATCACCGCCGGCGGCCGTTTCTCGAAGTCCGCGCCGGGCATCCGAGAGCTTGCGGAGATCCTCGCCGACGGCGGACTTTCCGCAATCGTTTGGGATCGGCCGAATTGCGGCGCCTCGGACCTCTGTTTTCAGGGCGAGACGGAGGCCAGGTTGAACGCGGCCATGCTGGCGGGCCTGGTGGGACATGTGGGACGGGGTCCGGCCTTGCTCATTGGCGGGTCGGCGGGCGCGCGGATCTCGCTCATCACCGCCGCCTTCCATCCGCAGGCGGTCTCGAAGCTCTTCCTGGTCTGGATCAGCGGCGGCCCCGTGTCGCTGGCCGCTCTCGGCTCGGGCTACACGACAGTTTCGGCGCTGGCCGCGGCGGATGGCGGGATGGAGATGGTGGCCGCCCTCCCCGACTGGGAAGAGCAGATCAGGCTCAATCCAGGAAATCGCGCCCGACTGCTGGCGCAGGACCCGGACGCCTTCATCGAAACCATGCAGCGTTGGTGCGCGGCCTTCTTCCCGAGCCCGGGCTCGCCGGCGCCTGGACTGACGGTCGAGGACTTCGGCCGGCTCTCCACGCCAACCTTGGTGCTGCGCAGCGGCAGGTCGGACATTTTCCACCCTCGTCAGACGAGCGAGGAGGTCTGCCGTCTCATCCGCGGCGCGACGCTTGCGGAGCCGCCGTGGGGCGAGCGCGAGTTCATCGAGCGGATGGCCGCGCGCGATTTCTTCGCCCGTTGGTCGCTGATGGCGCCGCAGATCCTGGAGTTCGCGCGCGGCTGATCTTTCGGGCCGGCCCACGAAATCCGATATCTGATGTTTCCGCGTCCTGAGTTTCAACCTGCCGACGCGGCGATATCGTTCAGGTCCCCAAGGCAAGAGTCAGCGAATGCCGCAGTTCCCCGCCGTGGTCACGAGCAAGCTCAATTTCGCCGCCGACAAGAGCGGCGGCGGCAAATTCTCGAACTTCGACCCGGACGCGCGTGATGCGCATTTCGTCGGCGTCGACGTGGCGATCAACAATGTTCGGTCGCTGTCGCGGCCGCCGTCCCTCGCGGCGGAAGGATTCGTGATCGCCGCCCACGCCACGCCCGACCCCGAATGGGGCGATGAGAGCTGGCTGGAGGCGGTCTATGTCCCCTCCTGCCTGGACCTGGTGAAGCGGCTTAGCGGCGCCCGCACGACGCTGCAGATGTATTACCCGATCGTGCGGCGCCGGGACGCCGGCGCCGCCCCGCCGGCGACCTTCATCCACCTCGATCAGACGCGCGAAGCCTATCGGAGCCAAGCCGCCGAGCGGGCGGCGGCGGCTGGCGTCGAGCTGACGCGCGGCGCGATCTTCAACGTCTGGAAGGCGATCACCCCGCCGCCACAGGACCTGCCGCTCGCGGTGTGCGACCGTCGGACGGTGTCCCTGAACGACTACGCGATCGGCGTGACGGTCGAGAACGGCACCGAGACGCCATACGTCGCCCTTGTCCATTCGTCCGAGGCGCCGACCTGGTACTATGTCCCGGACCTGACGATCGATGAATCGATCGTCTTTCTTTCGGCGGATTTCGATCCCGCCCAGCCATTGGGTTGCGCCCACACGGCGTTCTCGCCGCCGCCTGTCGCCGGGGGCTACGAGCCGCGCGCGAGCGTGGAGGTCAGGGTGCTGGCCTGCTTCGATTGAGGATTGTCGCCGCGGCGCGCCCGCGAGACGAGAGAGAAGGTAAGATGCCTGTGGATATGTCGACGCCGCCATTCGAACACGGCTATGTCCCGACGCTCCCCAATCTCATTCATGCAGCGGTCGAGCAGCACGGCGGACGCGAGTTCCTGGTCATGGGCGACCGGCGTCTGACCTTCGCGGACGTTGAGCGGCAATCGGCCGAGCTGGCGAAGGGGCTCCTCGCGCTTGGCGTCGGCAAGGGGACGCGGCTGGGCCTCTTAATGCCGAACAATCCGGATTGGGTGCTCAACTACTTCGCCGCGGCGCGGGTGGGCGCCCTCACCGTCGCCCTTAGCACCTTCTTTCAGGCGTCGGAGATCTCGTGGGGGCTGCGCTTCAACGATATCGACACCTTGCTGATCACGCGGGAATACCTCAACGCCGACTATATCGAGCGCCTCGAGCGCGCCCTTCCCGGCCTCGCGCAGCAGACCTCGACGGAGCTTCACCTCCCGACCCATCCTTATCTGCGCCGGATCATCGTGTGGGGCGATTGCGATCGTCCCTGGGCGATGCCCGGCCCGGACGCGATCCTGGCGGCCGCCAAGGACAAGCCGCAGATCGATGACGCCTTCCTGGCGGCGGTCGAGGCCAATATCGCGCCCGCCGATCTGCTGCTGACGATCTGCACCTCCGGCAGCACCTCCGAACCCAAGGCCGTGGTGCACACGCACGGTTGCGCCGTTCGAACGGCGGACCTGTTCACCGATTACCAGGGATTCCGCCCCACCGACCGCATCTGGACCGGCTTCGCCTTCTTCTGGATCGGCGGCCACAACTCCGCGATCCTGCCGTGCCTTTACGTCGGCTCGAGCCTGCATTTCACGCGGACGCCGAAGCCGTCCGAGATCGTCGACACGATCCTGAGGGAGCAGCTCACCGTCGTCACGCTCTGGCAGTCGCAGTCCGAGGGCGTGGCGGCGGAGGCCCGCAAGCGCGGCGTCACGCTCGACAGCGTCCGTCGCGGCGCCGGCAAACATCGGGACGACAGCGGGCAGACCATACCGCCCGAGCGGATCTTCTCGCCGCTCGGCATGACCGAGACCTTCGGCATGCACAGCATGGAGAAGTACAGCGCTCCTCTGCCTCGCGGCAAGCAGGGCTCGATGGGCCGCCATCTGCCTGGCGTGGAGCGCAGGATCATCGATCCGGACACCGGGCGCGAGGTCGCATGCGGCCGGCAGGGCGAGCTCTATGTCCGGGGCCAGTCGCTGATGGCCGGCTATTACAAGCGTGAGCGGGCCGAGACCTTCACGCGCGACGGCTTCTTCGCGACGGGAGATCTCGCCTCGATCGACGAGGACGACTACCTGTTCTTCCACGGCCGCAAGAACGAGATGATCAAGACCTCCGGCGCCAACGTCTCGCCGCGAGAGGTGGAGGCCGTGCTGCAGAGCTTGCCGGGGGTGCGCGAGGCGATCGTCTTCGGGATCCCCGATGCGGTGAAGGGCGAGCGGGTGGCCGCGGTCCTGGTCGCGGTCGACGGTCACGTCCTCGACGGCGAGGCGCTCAAGACGCAGTTGAGGCAGGAGATCTCGCCCTACAAGGTGCC
>NZ_DATELG010000124.1:0-9513 GCF_035276905.1 Phenylobacterium sp.
TGTTCGTCGTCCTCGACGATGAGGATGGTGTTCTGCTCGCTCATGAATGCGTCGTCGTCCGGGGCAGGGCGATTGAAATTATGAGGCCGGTCTGACCATCGCTCCGATTTCTTGCACTGACCTTACCGCCCAGAATCTCGACGAGGCTCCGCGTGATGTAAAGGCCGAGGCCCATTCCTGGCGTTTCGCCGGCCTGGACGCGGTGAAACCGCCCGAACATGCGCTCAAGCGCAGCCTCGGGAACGCCACGACCTTCGTCGACGATCTCGATCAGCAGCCCGTCCGGCCGACGGGCGCCGGATACCGCTACGATCGATTCCTCGGGGCTGTATTTGATCGCGTTCTCGAGAATGTTGCCGAAGATCTGCGTCAGCAGGCTGGCGTCGGAGCGCACCACCTCGACGTCGAGGTCGACCTGGAGATAGCGCCGGGCGCCGCCGGAGGCGCCGAACGAATCCCAGACGTCGTAGATCAGTTCCTCCAGGTTCACCTCTGACGGATTGACCTCGATCGCCCCAGCCTCCAGCCGCGCCAGGCTCAGGAAGTTGTCGACGTAACGGCTCAGCCGGTTGGCCTGCTCCTTGATGATCAGCAGGAACTCCCGGTCGACGCCGCGGTCGTGCGGTTCCGGCAGGCTCAGAATGCTGGTGACGGACCCCAGAATGCCCGCCAGCGGCGAGCGGAAATGATGCGAGACGGCGTCCAGCAGGATGGTCCGCAGCTGTTCGGCCCGCATGGCGGTTTCCATGTCCGCCCGTTCGGCGGAGAGACGCGCGCGAACGATCGCGCAGGCGGCCATGTCGATCAGGGCGGCGGCCGTGTCGTCCGCCGCGCGCCGGTCGGTCACGGCGGCGGAGAACCACCAGCGCACCTCGCCGAAGTCGCGGCCGTCGGCCAGAAGACGCCGCACCTGCACGCCAGGGTCGGCGGGGCCGGCAGGGACGTCGCACACTTCGATCCTGGCGCGCGGATCGAGGCGCAGCAGGCTTTGCGCCAGCGCAGATCGTATGCCCGCCTCATCGCCGCAACTCGAAAAGCTCGCCCCCGCGCGTTCGAGCGCCGCGCGGGCGTCGCGATTGCGCCTGAAGGCCTCGCCGAGCAGGCCGATACGCAAGCCGAACACGCTCACCATGACCACGCCCAGGACCCTGGACAGTTCGCCCCCGGTTCCGGCGGCTGGAAACAACGCGACCAGCAGCGTGGCCGCAAGGCCCGCGATCAGAAGACCGCGCGCGCCACCTGTCCACTCGGCGGCCACCAGCGCGGGCGCCAGCACTAGGGGAAGCGTCCACGTGGGCCCAAGCGCCGCATGGAACCTGATGGCCGCAGCGCCGCCGGCCAGAGCCAGGGCGAAGCCGGCTAGCGTGCGCCGCCCCTGAGTCAGCAGGGCTGCGCGGCGCAGCGGTCCGACGACCTTGAAGCTGCGAGCAGCGGGCGGCGGCGGCGGAAGCGCGGAGGAACTGCGCGATGGCGAACTGCGCCAGGTCGGCCCTCGCCGCCGCGCCTCGTCCGTGAAATGGCCCACGCCCGCCACGGTCGCGCCGAACGCCAGAACGAAGAGGAGGTCCTCAGCGCGCAGACTGTCCACGCTCAGGCCTCCGCCCCAGGCGCGATAGATCACCATCAGGGCGACGGCTCCGGCCAGCAGGCCCATCGTCAGGCCGAAGCCCGCCGTCACGGCCAAGGCGCCGCCCAGAAGCAGGGTCTCGTAGGCGCTGAAACGGCTGTGGAGCGATCGCGCCGCCAGCGTCACGACGACGACGCCGATGTTCAACCGCATGAAGGCGTGAAGCGCCGCTTCGAGCCCCAAGTGCGCTCGCGGGCGTCGATCGTTGCCGTAGCTCTGGTTCGAAAGTGGCGACATGGATGGGCTCTGGACTAGCTCAAGCGTAACCGCAGATGCGCCTGCTCGCCGAGTCCCCGGGCGCGCCTCCTCGGCGGCGCCTTGGCCGCGCCGTACGCGGATCGCACCGCGACGCTGATTTCTCCGATCGCCATGGCTCCGATTGTTCCAGCTGAGCGTTAATAGCTTTGCCTTCGACGCGCCGGGGCTGTGCGACGTCGAAGCGGGGGCGCAGAGCCCTTCTCGTATGTGGATTGGGCGTGCGCATCGTGCACGCCCGGGCGTGCGTGGGATTGGCGGTATGCTCGCGGCTGGCGTCATCAAGAAGATCGTGAAGGGCGTCGGCCTCGAGCGGCGGCACGTGGCGCCCGCGCGAATGTTCTGCGAGCGCTACGCCCTGGCCACATTCGGCCACGAGCACCAGCGCCCGGGCGGACGGATCCTCGCCTATCACTCGGTCGGGCAGCCCGCGTGGGGCGTCAACGACGTCTCACCGCAGCAGTTCCGGCGGCACCTGGATCTGGCGCTGGAGCTCGGCTACCGCTTCGTGCCGGCCTCGCAGATCGCGCTCACCGGCGGCGCGCCGATGGACCTGGCGGTCACCTTCGACGACGGCGCGCGCAGCGTCGCCACGGTGGCCGCGCCGATCCTGCGCGACTACGGCATCCCCTACACGGTCTTTCCGGTGACCGACTGGACCGACGGCAAGGTCGAGCATTTCGTCGGCAAGGTGATGACCTGGGACGAGATGGCGGGCCTCGTCACCTCGGGCGCGGAGATCGGCAGCCACTCGGTCACCCATTCGGACTTCGCCGCGATGAGCCCCGACCGGTACGAGCACGAGCTGGCGGAGTCGCGGCGGATCATCCGGTCCCGGCTGGGCTGCACGACCGAGACCTTCGCCATTCCGCTCGGCCAGGCCCGCCACTGGACCGCCGCGGCGGGCGATGCGGCCCGCGCGGCGGGCTACGCCATCGTCTATTCGCAGTCCGAGGAGACGCGGCCCGCGGGCACCATCGCCCGGACCTTCGTCACCCAGTTCGACGCCGACTACATTTTCCGGGTGCTGCTCCGCGGCGCCTTCGATTGGTGGGACGAGTGGTTCTGATGCCGGTGAAGCGCGTGTCGCGAGCAAAGCGCGTGGTTTCGGTGATCGTCGCGACGCGCAATCGGCCGGCGATGCTGCGCGAGGCGCTGGCCAGCATCCGCGCCCTCGAAGGCCCGGACCTGACCTTCGAGATCCTCGTCGGCGACAACGGCTCGGCGCCGGAGACCGCCGACATCGTCGCCGAGTTCGGGGGCGTCCATGAGCGCACCGAGACCGACGGCTGTCCCGCCGCGCGCAACCTCGCGCTTCGCCGGATGACCGGCGACTTCGTGGCCTTCCTGGACGACGACGACGTCTGGACGCGCGACAACATCCGGCCCCACATCGCGCTGATGGACGCCGACCCCGAGATCGGCGTGGTCTTCGGCCAGATCGTGCACGCCGATCACGAGCTGCGGCGCTTCGGCAGGCCCTGGCCGGTCGGCGCCGAGATGCAGGGCGACATCTTCGTGCGCATGCTCAGCGGCTACTTTCCCCAGGTGGGCGCCACCGTGGTGCGCGGCGACGTCGCGCGCCAGATCGGCCTGATGGACGAACGACTGATCGGCGATTCCGACTGGGACTGGCAGCTGCGCCTGACCCGCTCGTACAAGACCGGGTTCACGCCGACGCCCAGCGTGATCTGCCGCGGCCGTCCGAGCGGCTCCTACGACGTGCTCCAGAAAAAGCGCGCGCGGTACACCCGCCGGATCTTCTGGCGTCACGTCCTGCGCAACCTCAGCCGCTGGCCGACGCCGGTGCATCTGCTGCGCTCCTACTTCCGCGCGATGGACGTCTACTATTACTACTTCGTCCAGGCCGCGTTCGAGCGCGCCCATGGCGGCGATTACGCCGGGGCGCGCCGGGCGATCCGCAGCGCCCTGGCGCTCAACCCGGCGCGCGCGCTCAGGTCGATCGCGCGGCGCTCACGCCTGGGGTCGGCGACGCGGCGGGCGGTGTTCCCGTTCGTGGGCCATGGACGCCCCGCTCGGCGCGTGACGCGCGTGCGGCGCCTGGCTCCGGGCGCGAAGCCCAGGTCGTCCGAGGCCTAGTCTAAGGGGCAAAGCCTGTTCAGCGCCGCTGGGCGTCCAGCGCCGGGGCCCTGGCCGCCTGGGGGTCGAACCGCCAGTGGCCGCCTTCGTGGAACACGCCATAGGCGTTCGCCTGGAAGACCGGGTGGCGGATGTGGAAGCTCTCGCCGAGCTGGGAGGCGATCTGGTGGCCGCGTTCGCGCACCGCGATCGTCGCCGTGTACATGTCCGAGACCAGCCGCAACGGCGGGGTGACCAGCTCGACCGCGCCCTCGCCCTCCAGGAAGGGGACGTCGACGTTGTCGGCGTGGGTGGAATAGCTGCAGCAATGGACCTCGTCGGAGCGGTTGATGCCGATGCGCAGGTCGGGGCGGTCGATCCGCCGGGTGGTGCGATAGCGGATCCGGATGCGCATCCGGTCCCCGAAGTTGAACATCGACCTGGCGTAGCCGGCCTCGTCGGTGAGGGCGATGTCGGTGACGACCAGCGGCGGCTCCTCGACGCCGTCGCCCTGGAACCAATAGCTCTGCGCCAGGCGGTTGTCCTCGGTGTAGAGCTTGAGGCCCGCGTCGGTCGGGCCGTCGAACACCACCTGGCCCTTGCGCAGATAGATCACCCGGGGGCACATGCTCTTGATCGAGAACATGTTGTGCGAGACGAACAGGATCGTCGCCCCGCTGCGCTCCAGCGACTTGGCGAAGTCGATGCACTTCTTCTGGAAGCTGTAGTCGCCGACGGCCAGCACCTCGTCGAGCAGCAGGATGTCGGGGTCCAGGTGGGCGGCGACGGCGAACGCCAGCCGCACGTACATGCCGCTGGAATAGCGCTTCACGGGCGTATCGATGAACGTCTCGATCTCCGAGAAGTCGATGATCTGATCGAACTTGCGGGCGACCTCCTGGCGGCCCATGCCGAGCATCGAGCCGTAGAGGAAGACGTTCTCGCGGCCGGTGAGCTCCTGGTGGAAACCGGTCCCGACCTCGAGCAGGGCTCCCACGCGGCCGCGGATCCTGGCCCGGCCCTCCGTGGGCGTGACGATCTGCGAGAGCATCTTCAGGAGGGTGGACTTGCCCGCGCCGTTGCCGCCGATGATCCCGACGTTCTCGCCGCGGGCGATCTCGAAGCTGGCGTCGCGCAGGGCCCAGAACTCGCCGCGGCGGACGTTGGCCTTGCGGCTGAGGAGGTCGCGCGTGGCGGCCTGAAGCAGGTCGCGCAGGGAGTCGTGCTTCGAGCCCGCGGCCCCGATCCGGTACCTCTTGCCGAGGCCCTCGACGCTGATCGCCAGCTCATTCATGCGCAAGAGTCTCCAGTGCGAGGCGGCGCATGCGGCCTCAATGGGGGGCGGACATCAGGCGCAACGCCTTGGCCATGCGGTGCGGGGTCGGCCAGCGCACCCGCCGCGAGAACGAGGCCGCCTGCTCCAGCGGCAGGGTCGCGCGGCCGCACAGCGTCCGCACGCCATGGGCCGCGGTGTTCGGGTCGACGCTCTGGTAGCAGTTGAGGAAGCCGCCGATCACGTGCCGCCTGGCGAAGCCCGGCTTCTTCAGCCGCCGGTCGAGGTCGAGCTCGTTGTCCTGGATGTGCCAGGCGCTGGCGTCCTCGGGCGCGCGGGTGTCGAAATTGGCGATCAGCCAGCCGTCCGGCTTCAGCGCCGCGTGCAGGCGCTCGCAGGTGGCGTCGAAGTCGGTGACGTGGGTCAGGGTGTCGAAGGCGGTGATGACGTCGAAGGCGCCCTGCGGCAGGGGCTGGTCGTTCAGGTCGATCACCCGGATGTCGGCGCCGTGCCGGGCGTTGCGCCAGGTCGCGTAGGCCAGCAGCGGTTTGGAGACGTCGGCGATGGTGACCTTGAAGCCGAAGCGGTCGAAGACCTGGCCGTTCAGGCCGATGCCCGAGCCGAAATCCATCAGCTGGCCGCCGGCGACGCCGTTGGCCCTCAGGAAGCGCACCACGGCGGGCGACTGCGGAAAGGCGTGGCCGGTCACCTGCAGATAGACGTACCAGGCGAGGTCGTACCGCCAGGAGGTGGTGGTGTTGTAGAAGTCCCGCACGCCCTCCGGCGTCGAGCGGTCGGCGGCCTTCCACTCGGCGACGCTGAGCTTCTCCCAGTCGAGGCACTTCTGATAGGCTTGCTCGACGCTCTCGTGATGGAACGCCGCGAGTTCCTTCAGGATCGACTGGCGGGGCCCGTCGCCGCCGAGGGAGACACAATCGCGCAGCACCTTCATCTCGTCGCTGAACCAGGCGTCGCGCTGGTCGGCGCCCCAGGCGCCGGCGTCGGGCGGCGGCTGCAGTTGCGGATCGATGTGCTCGCCCTGCGCACCCTGCTTCTGAATGAGCAGAAGGTGTGCGACCCTCTCGAGGAGTCCGTGCCGGTTTTCCTGAACCTCAGTCATGAGAACGACTGCGCTCCACGCCGAAATGCGTCATGGGAACTCGTCACGGCCGCGACCGTACGAACGCCCGCCGGCGGCAGAAACGCCATTTGAAAGGGTCGCCCGCCGCCGCCACAGCTAGAGCGCACGGCGGGGCGGTTTGATCCATTTCATGGCTGTAATGCGCTTAAGACGCGCCTGACGGCGTCGGAGGCGACCGGCGGCTTGCTGCAGCGCGCCCCGCGACGCCTCGGCCGCTGGGGGCGACGGCCGAGGCTCGCGCTGGGCAGTCCGCCGGAGGCGGGGGTGTTCGGCGGCGCCTTATAGACGCTCGGGCGCGCGCATCCGCTCGAGCACCGGATCGTCGCCGCCGGCGCCTTGGCCGTCCATTGCATGTGATTGTGGCGCGGCGCTTTTCGCCCGTTACCAGATCGCCTCGACGTTCGCGCCCCGGCGCTCGGCCAGGCGCCTGCGGACCGAAGCGTGGACGTCCGCGGGCAGGTCGCTTTCGGCGAAGAACTCCGCGCCCTCGATCTCGACGCCCCAGCGGCGCGCGCAGGGCCGCCAGGCGCCGGCCTCGAAGAAAGCCACATGGTCGCCGCCGGTCCACTCCGGATTGCGGAAGAGGCCCACCAGGCGCGGCGGCGCCGTCAGCTCGACCCCGCCTTCCTCGATCAGCTCACGCCGCGCGGCCTCGACGGCGGTCTCGCCGAACTCGACTCCGCCGCCGGGAAAGTGCCAGCCGGGCAGGTAGCTGTGCCGGATCAGCAGAATGCCGCCCTTATCGTCGCGCACGCAGACCCGCACGCCCAGCGTGATGCCGCGCAACTGGCTTCGCAGCTTGATCAGCGGGAGAAGGAGGCGGAGCACGCGGCCGACAATCGACTGGCCGGTTTGTGACGCCCGGGGTCTTTGATCGGATCGATTTTTCATGGAGCGACCGGCGGTGGCGACTGGCGATGTATCGGTTGACGGCAAACGGGGCTCCAGCGGCGCGCGGCTCGAACGATCCGAGTTCAGTCAACCCGCCTCACGGCAATTTTAGGAACATCACGCCTAAGGTTCCGTGCATTCCCGGAATGGCGCGAAGGACGCCAAGCCCGGCGTCGCCATGAGAGAACGGTGTCAGGCGAGCGGGATCACGAACGGGGTCAGGCGGTGGAAAAAGCCTTCGCGTGACGAGACGCCCAGCTTGGCGTAGGCCCGCTTGATGTGGGTGCGGACGGTCTCCAGCGAGACGCCCAGTTCGTCGGCGGTCTCGCCGGCGGTACGGCCGCCCATCAGGCGGGAGGCGACGCGGGATTCGGTCTGGGTGAAGCCGAAAGCCGAATGCAGGTCGGCCAGATCGAAGGAAAAGTCGTCGCTGGCGCGCAGCAGGGTCAGCCCCACCATGTCGTCCGCCGGCGAGCTCAGCCGCAGGGCGGTCAACACCAGGTGCTCGCTCATCTTGGCGTCATGCAGGCAACAGGTCGAAATCTGCAAGGTCGCGCCGCGGATCAGCTCGCGCAGCTGCTGATCGAACCGGTTTTCCCGAGTGCGAATGTGGCCGTTGCGGATCAGCAGCGAGTTGGGCCCGCTCATCATCCGCTCGGCCGACGAGCTCATCCACAGCACCCGCAACGCGTCGTCGACCAGGACGCGCGCCCGCCCTTCACGCTCGATCCAGATCGCCACCGCCTGGTCCAGCGGACCGTAGTCCGGGGTTCGAGCGGCCGCCGTACTTCGTCGGTTCGGTTCCGCGAAGGTGATGGGTTCGTGCAGTTCGCTGCGCATCCATTTCGACCCTTGCCCAGGGGGTCCCCGACACCCCACAGTCTCCATCTCCGCTGCATCGCAAGCTCTTTCATTCGTTTTCTAATCCAGCGGATTTTTAAGAATTTTCCTTGGCCCCCATCTCCCTTCGCACCTGCGACGCGGGGGCGCCGGCCCCCGATCAGGGGATGCGAACCAGCGGCCTCGCGGCGGCTCGTGCGGCACGAAAGGGGGGGAGATCGGCGTCCCGCGACGCCCGGCGTTCGGGCCCGCGGTCTGCGAATGGGGTCTCGTCGGCGGGCTGACGCTCTGGAGCCTGGGCGTCATGCGTTTGCGCTGGTGAACGGCGCTTCTCCTGTGTTGGTGGCCAAGCCTCCTGTTCGGCGCGGGCCCGGACCGCCTTCGTGATCGGAAATTTCGCAATTGATCGATCTTTTCCGCGCGTCCTTTGGCAGGGTGCGCGCGGAGGGGGCGAGGAGGTCAGATGGGCAAGAGGCTGATCGACACGCTCCAGGAGGTCATCGAGGCGGAACGCCTGGCGGCCGAGTGGCGGCGAACCTACGGCGCGGATGCGGAGCGCTATTGCGACAGCCTGATCGAGGAGGCGCGCAGCTGGAAGGAGCTCGACCGCGAGCAGCTTCAGGACGTGCGGCGCGCGCTGCGCTGGGTCTGAAAAGCTTCCAAAACTTTCTACGGTCGCGCTCGAACCTGTCCGCGCGCTGACAGGTTTTTGCCGTAGGGCTGCAAAGTGGCCCTGCATGTTGATAATGCGATGCGAAAGGCGAGCGGGTCGCCTAGCCTGGCGAAGTCTCGCTCGCGAGCCCCGGTCCTCGGCAGCGCGAGAGCCGGGGCTTTCGCTTATCTGGCTGTCTTCTCCGCCGCGTCAGTCGCTGAGCAGGGGCCTTCGCACCCCCGAGCGCTCGAGGCGGCGTCCCGCCGCCAGTTGGGCGATGTCGAACCATCCCGCGAGATAGCCGACATAGGCGCGCATCATCTGGTCGACGGGCGGGACTTGCGCTTGTTCGCTCACGGACCGCGGCGGCAGGTCCGACGGAAGGATGGCGGAATCCATCACAAGCTCCCTGCGTTCGCGTGGAACTTCGGGAAATGCGGCCGTGGCGGCGGCCGCGCGGAGTGAGCGCTGGGGCGCCTGCGATATCAACCTGCGCCGAGATCACTTTCGCGCGCGCCGGCCGCGGAATTCAGGCGCGCAGCGGTCTCGCCCGCGCGTTCGCCTGAACGGCGCGCCAGGTGGCCTGCTCGTCGGCGAGCACCAGCCAGTCCTGCCGCTCCCGCTCGAGCTGCGCGCGCCGTTTCGGGCTGAGGTTCTTGCTCAGCAGCTGCGTACAATAGGCGGCCTGTTCGCGGTACATGGCGTCCAGGTCCATGGGCTTCCTCCGAAGGTTCCGCGGGCTTCTGCGGGCGCCG
>NZ_DATELG010000125.1:0-5869 GCF_035276905.1 Phenylobacterium sp.
GCCTCGGCGGCGGGCTCCGAAGGCGCCGCAACCGCCGCAGGCGCGCTCACCGGCTTGCGCCCGCCCAGTCCGCGCTCCTTGGCGAGGTTGGAACGGGTCTCGCTGTAGCCCGGGGCGACCATCGGATAGTCGCTCGGCAACCCCCACTTGCGGCGGTACTCGTCCGGGCTCATGCCGCGGGACGCCAGATGGCGTCTCAGCATCTTGTAACGTCTATTGTCTTCGAAACTGATGATCGCATCGTGTGTCACGGATTTGCGGATCTGCACCGGCGTCAGCTTGGACGCTTCGACCGCTTCGGCAGCTTCTTCGGCCGCAGGGGCGCCAACAGCGCGGATGCTGGCGGTGATATTGGCGATCACCATGGGTATTTCGGATGGCGTCACATGGTTGCCGTTGAAATAAGCCGCAGCCACCTGCCCGACAATCTTTTGAAGTTCTATCTGATCTGACACGCGCTGCGCTCCTATTGCGCCAAGCCTTCATAAGGTCTCGGCCAGCTCCAAACAAAAACGCTCGCTTTGTCAACTCCCGGCCAGAGGATTAGAGCCGCCGAGCGCCTTCCAGGCTCGAGACGCAGGACACTGGCTGTCCATATCGCCTTGACGCCGGCCGGGCTATGACCTTGGTGCACCTGATGCAGCACGCTCGTCGGCATCCGCGCAAGGATCAGATCCGGAACGCCTTTTCCGCGGCCCTCGACTATGACGGCCGCGCCCCGGTCCAGCGCCGCGCCGCAGCGCGTCTGGCCGAACGCATCGGCGCCCTCGCCCTGCCTGAGGACGCCAGGATCCTGGAAGTGGGCTGCGGGACCGGCTTCGTGGGCCAGGCGCTCGGTCCACATCTTCCGCGGGCGAGATGGTGGGCGACGGATATCTCGCCGGAAATGGTCCGGCGCGCCCAGGCGGCGCTCGCCAAGGACCCCCGCTTCGAATTCGCCGTTCTCGACGCCGAAGATCCGCGGCCGCTGGCAGAGGCCGGGCCGTTCGATCTGATCTGTTCGAGCTTCGCCGCGCAGTGGTTCTCCGATCTCGAGGGCGTCCTGGCGGGACTGTCACGTCTCCTGCAGCCGCACGGACGCATGCTGATCACCACCCTGGCTTCCGGCTCGTTCGCCGAATGGCGGCAGGCGCACGCCGACCTCGGCCTCTCGCCAGGCGGACCCACCTATCCCGGGGCCGATGCGCTGCGCCGGCTGACGCCCGGCGGGCTCGCCTGCGAGGTGGACGTTTACGAGGACGCGGAGGCCTTCACCTCGGGCCGCGAGTTCCTGGCGTCGCTTCGTTCGATCGGCGCGACGACCCCGCGGCAGGACCACGTTGCGCTGGGTCCGGCCGAGATCCGCCGCGTGCTGCGCCGGTTCGAACAGCTCGGCGGCGTCATCACCTACCGGATCGCGACCCTCGACCTGCGCCGTTCGCCGCCTCCAGCGCCAGCTGCTCCGCCCGCCGGCGGGCGCGCGTCTCGGCGCTGTTGACGATGGCCCAGCGCACGGTGCGGCCCAGCACCTGAACGCCCAGGCGCGCAGCGCCGCGGCGGGGGACGGAGATGTGAAAGCCGTGCAGGCTGGCCGCCCAGTCGGGCAGCAGGTCCCGCGCCGCGTCGAACACGAGCGCCATCGCCGGCGCCGCGGCGACATTGGGCGGAGCCTGGGCGAAGAGCGCCCGGGCGACTTCGCGTGTGCGACGGTCGTAGCGCAGCTTCGGGCGGACGGCGCGCAAATAGGCCGCCATTTCCGCGCGGCTCTGGGGCGGGCAGACCGCGCCCAATCTGCGGGCGATCTCGGCGGTCTCGCGGAAATAGCGGTCCTGCTCGGCGGGGGGGAACCCTGGATCGACGTAGCGCAGATAGGCGGCCAGGAATGCGCTGACCTCGGCCGCGTGCACCCAGGTCAGCAGATCGGGGTCGTCGGCGGAATAGGCCGCGCCGTCGGGCAGCGTACCGGCCACCCGTGCGTGGATGGCGCGGACGCGGTCGATATGGCCCTGGGCCTCGGCCCGATCGCCATAGGTCGTCCCGGCGATGAAGCGGGCGGTGCGCCGGAGCCGGCCGGCCATGTCGGAGCGGAAATTGGAATGGTCCCACACGCCCGCGAGCGCGCCAGGGTGCAGCATCTGCATCAGCAAGGCCGCAATCCCGCCGACCATCATGCTGGTGAAGTCGCCGTGCACCTTCCAGCAGGCGCTGTCCGGGCCGAAGAAGCCGGTATCCTGCCGGTTGCGCTCCACGGTGTCGTCGCCCGTGCCGCCGACAAGCGCGCGAACCTGATGGACGATCGCCTGTCGGATAGGCCCTTGGCCGAGCGGCTGGGGTGCGAGCAGCGGCATGCCAAATGAAGATAGCGGGCGACGGGGCGGTCCGGAAGCTGCGCACCGGGGCAGGCGGCGAACAGCGCAGGGTGACGAGATCGCGGAAAAAGTGTACAGTGCGGTCTACAAAATTAGGGCCGCCGAGCCCCAAAGGGAGGATGGGTTGCGTCTCAGGACCGAAGAGAAGCGGCGTGCAATTCTCGAGGCCGCCAGGAGCGTCTTTCTCGAGCGGGGCTATGACGCGGCGAGCATGGCCGAGGTGTCGGCCCGGGCCGGCGGCTCCAAGCAGACCCTCTACAGCTATTTTTCCTCGAAGGAGGAACTGTTCGTCGCCGTCATCCTGGAGGTCGGCGGGCCCATCTTCGAGCCGCTGTTCGAGAACCTCCGCGCGAGCCGGGATCTTCCGCGGGCGCTGCGCGATCTGGCCGTCGCCTACCTGCGGCTGATCTCCCAGGAGGAGTTCCTCGCCTACCGGCGCATCATCCTGGCGGAGGGCGCCAAGTCGAACCTCGGCCGCCTCGCCTTCGAGAATGGCCCCAAGCGCTGTTGGGACAGGCTGGCGGACGCGTTTCGCGACGCCATGGATCAGGGACGCATGCGGCGCGCCGATCCATGGCGCGCTGTGGGCCACTTCTTCGGCCTGTGCAACGCCGGACCGGCGGAGCGCCTGCTGGAGGGCGTGATCATGACGGTGTCTGATGCAGAGCTGGTCGAGACGGCCGAGGCCGCCGCCGAGGTCTTCATCCGCGGCTACGAGGTGCGGGACGCAGACGCCGAGCTGCCCTCGGGGCGGGACGGGCGATTGCGCCGGCACGCGGCGAGCGCTTCGCTCACTCCGTAAGCACCCACCCTCTATTTGTTCTTGTTTTGTTCTGGTCGGCGGCAGATGGTGCAGTCATGCCTGCCCGCGGCCGAGGCGCCAAATCCAATCGCACGGGCCGCTTCGAAAGCCTTGCGCGCGAAGCTTTCGACGACGGCTGGCTGGACGAACAGGGCCCGCAGCAAATCGATACGATCGTTGCGCCGATGAAATCGCGCACAATCATCGCGAAGAACAATAGCCCGGACGTAGGCTTCAGCCGCTCCATTAATCCCTATCGCGGATGTAGCCACGGCTGCATCTATTGCTACGCGAGGCCGGCGCACGCCTACCTCGGCCTGTCGCCCGGCCTCGACTTCGAAACCAAGATTTTCTTCAAGCCGCAAGCCGCACGCCTGCTGGAGGCCGAGCTCTCGCGTCCCAGCTACAGGCCCGACGTCATTCACATCGGCGGAGACACCGATCCCTATCAGCCGGACGAGAAGCGGCTGCGGGTCACCCGCGAGGTGCTCGAAACGCTGCAGCGCTTCAACCATCCGTTCTCGATCATCACGAAGTCAGCCCTCATTCAACGCGACCTCGACATCCTCGCTGACATGGGCGGCCGCCGGCTGGCCCGCGCGGCCGTGTCGGTCACGACGCTCGACCGGCGTTTGGCGCGGAGCATGGAGCCGAGAGCCGCCACGCCGGAGCGCCGACTCGAGACCATCCGCGCGCTCGCCGAGGCTGGCGTGCCGACGATCGTCATGTTCGCCCCGGTCATCCCCGGTCTGAACGATGCCGAACTCGAGGCGGTTCTTGAAAAGGCTGCGGCGGCCGGCGCGGTCGGGGCGGGGTACGTGACGCTGAGGCTGCCGCTCGAGATCAAGGATATTTTCGAAGAATGGCTCCAGGCCGACCACGCCGATCGCGCTCGCCGCGTGATGTCGATTGTCCGGCAGATGAGAGGCGGGATGGCCTATCGATCCGACTGGGGCAAGCGAATGACCGGCGAAGGCCCAGTCGCGGAAATCCTCAAGCAGCGGTTTCAACTTGCAAGAAGGCGCTACGGCCTCGACCGAAAGCTGGCTTCTCTCGATTTGTGCGCGTTCTCAAAGCCGGCTGGCGACCCAGCCCAGCTGCTGCTGTTCTGATTGTTCATTGGCCGCCCGAACGAGAACAGGTCGAGAACCCAAGACAAGGCGCGCCCATCCAAAGACATAACGGTGATGGGAACAAACATAACCGAAAGCTAGCCGTCCCGCCCCTTCTCGTCCCCAGGTTGCCGCCGGCTGGATGTAGTCGCCGCAACCTACATCCTTGGATTGATAACGACGTTCTTCCATTTAAGCTCGCGCTAAGAGTTCATGGTGACAATTGAAACCACCAACCTGGGAGGGAAATCATGGAAAGCCTCGGCGAGGTGTTCCCCGTCCTGCGCCTGGCCGCCCGGGCCGAGCGCGCCATTTTGCGGACCGACCGTCTGATGGCCCATCGCCGGCGCCCCCAAGCGCGGCTGGCCCACCTCGAGCACAACGACGGCCTGGCCATCACCATGCCCGAGCTCGAGGCGCTCACCCTTTGCCACCGCGGCCAGTACGCACGCGTGGACTGGCGGCCGATCGCCGCGCGCCCGCTGGCGGCGGCGCCGGTGCGCACGCAAGAGGGCGAGACGGCCTATCACCAGGCCTGCGCCCGGGTCGCCCTCTACAACACCGAGATCCTGACGGCGCGGAAGCTGCTGGACGGGGACGCGGTGGCCGCGCGCGAGGTGATCACCCTGAACACCAAGCTCTCCGCGCTGAAGGCCAGCATGAACGGCCTGGGGCTGGCCGCGCCGGAAGAGCACCGGCTGGTCGCCGTGGTCGAGGCGATCGAGCAGGACGACGTCCCCTATGAGCGGATCACGCCGGGCGATCTGCGCACGGCGCGCCGGGAGCCCTTCACTTTGGCCGAGCGGCGGCAGATCCACCTGGCCTGCCTCTGCGCGCTGGCCCTGCGGGCAGGCGCGGAGCTGATCAGCGTCCTGCCCGAGCCGGAGATCGAGGTGGCGATCATGGTCGACATGCCGTGCGCCGACAGCGGGCGACCGACGCCGCGGCCCGTGCTTCAGCTCTTGATGACCGCCGACGCGCTCGCCCGCCCCGATTGGAGGACGGCCGATGCGATCACGCTGGCCGCCGCGCTCGGCGCACGGATGGATTGGTCGATCGAAACGGGCTTCGCCCCGATCACGCTCGCGCCGCTCGCCGGCGCGCCGCTGACCCTGGCGCGGTCGGCCTGAGGCGGATCACGCCGCTTCGGCCCCCCCGCCCCCGGCATGGCGCGGCCAGGCGGCGGCGGGTTGGCCAGCGCGACTGAACATTCGGCGTCTACCGAGAGAACTGCGCCACGAGCTCGATGTGCGACGACCAGAGGAACTGGTCGACCGGCAAGAGCCGCTCCAGCGCGAAGCCCGCATCCACAAGCTGGCGCGCGTCGCGGGCGAAGGTCGCCGGATTGCAGGAGACGGCGACCACGCGCGAGACCTTGGAGCGGGCGATCTCGGCGGTCTGCTCGGCCGCGCCGGCGCGCGGCGGGTCGAAGACCACGACGTCGACCTTCTTCAGCTCCTCGGCGAGCACCGGCCGGCGGACGAGGTCGCGGGCCTCGGCGGCGACGCCTTTCAGGCCGGGCGCGGAGGCGAGCGCGCTGGTCAGCGCCTGCACCGCCTCGGCGGCGAAGTCGGCGGCGTGCACCGGGGCGATCTCGGCCAGGCGGA
>NZ_DATELG010000126.1:0-7182 GCF_035276905.1 Phenylobacterium sp.
CAGCGCCCCGAACGGGATCTGGCGGACCTGCTCCTTCTGCAGCAACGTCCGCTGCTCGCCGTCGGTCTCGATCCGCCAGATCTCCGGCTGGCCGTCGCCGTCGGCGTCGATGCGCAGGTAATGGGTGCGCACCGCCTGGAAGGTCACAACGTCGTCGCCACCGAAAAACACCTCCATCACATCCGGCATCAAGGTGTCCACCGCATCCGACAGGGTGGAGTCCACCGCCGTCGAGCGGCCGCGGATCACCTGGAGGTCGACAATCTTGCCCTGCCGGTACTCCTGGGCCTTGATCCGCACCCGCGCGAGCTCGCCGGTGTCGCCCTCCCCGAATCCCACCGAGCGGCGGCATTCGTCGTCGACGATGCGCAGGAGATCGGCCTCGGTGTAGCGGAGCTTGCCGCGCCCTTCCCGTTCACGCTCGACCGCCACCATCAGGCCCTCAGCCCGACAAGGCCCGTAGCCGTGGTGCCGCTCGCCTTCACCTGGACGATCCGGCAGGCGATCGTCTGCCCCGCCAGCGCGGTGACGGCGGTCGTGCCGCCCAGCGAGTCGACCAAGCTGACCGTGCCCGCCCCGCCCACCACCACGCCGACCAGGTCGACGAAGGCGGTGTCGGACGGTGTGATCGCGACCAGTCCCGAGGGAGTGTTGGCGGTGTTGAAGCTCATCAGACGATTCCAAGACTTGGCATGACCAGCGGGGCGCTGGCCCTAAGGACGGGGCGCGCGAGCGCTCCGTAGCGGAAGGCGTCGGCCGCATGGCTCGCCCAGTTGTGGAGCGGCCGCTCGCGCCAGACTTGGCGCTTGGCGTCCCACTCGCGTCGGTATTGCTTCAGCGCTTCGAGGCCGCGCCCACAGCGCTCGGCGTCGAACCAGCAGCGCGCCAGCATCAGCCGCACCGCATTGATCCCGTCCGCCACCGTCTGCTGCGGAACGACCTGGACATCGCGCAGGCCCAGCGCGCGCAGCGTCTCGACCCGGCTGACGCCGGTGCCCAGCTCTCGCGCCTCGGCGTCGTGCGGCAGCACGTGGCGGCCAAAGCGATAGTCGCGGGCCTCCAGCCGGCGCACGATCTGCGGCAGCCCCTCGCCCGAGACTTCCAGGTAGTCGACGATCCGCCGCTCGGGGCCGACGTCCTGCACGAACCAGATCGCCGTCGCGTCGTCGATGCCCAGGTCCCACCAGGTGTCGACCCGCACCAGCGGCTCGATCGGAACGCGGCAGACGCGACCCTCGGCCTCGGCCTTGGCCAGCTCCGCAGCGTAGAAGGCGCCCTCGACCGAGGCGTCGAAGCTGCACTCGTATTCCCGCGCATAGGCCTGCGGCTCCATGCTGCTGCGGGCGTCGGCCAGTTCCTCCTGCGAGAGCAGGCCCGTCTGCGAGGCCTTCAGCTCCCAGAGCGCCCAGCCGGGCTCGCCGCGGGCGGCGCGCTCGCGCAGCTCGAAGAAGCTGTTCTTGCCGCGCGGCGTGCCGGTGAAGGTCGCCCGCCCCTGCCGGTCCGACAGCGCCGGCCGGATCACCTCGGTCCAGGCCCTGGGGTCCCAATCGCCGAACTCGTCACAGTCGACGTCGTCCAGATACAGACCGCGCAGGGCGTCGGGATTGTCCGCCCCGAACAGCCGGATACGCCCGCCGTTCGGCAGGTCGCACCGCAGTTCCGCCTCGTTCCAGCTCGCCCCCTGGATCGGCGCGGTGAACCGCTTGAGGTGATCCCAGGCCACCGCCTTGGCCTGGCCAAGGTAGGGCGCGACATAGGCGCAGCGCGGATTGGGCTTGTCGCAGGTCAGCGCCGTGCGGATCAGCCCGTTCAGCGCCGCCACCGTCTTGCCCGCCCGCCGGTGCGCCACCACCACCCGCCAGCGCGCCGGACTCTGGTGATAAGGCAGCCACACCGAGCGCGGCCGGTAGGGGATCACGATCTCGCCGACGGGTCCGGCGCCCCCTCTTCTTCGGTCAGCGCCCATCGGATCACCTGTTCGAACGGTTTGTCGTCCTGGTTGCCCACCGCCACGCTGGCCAGCCTCGGATGGACATAGGGCGCGGCGGCCTTGGCGGCGTCGAGCCGCTTGGCCAGGTCCAGGCTCTCGTCGCGCATCACCTGAACCAGGTAGTCGAGCGGGGTCGGGCCCGAGGCCCGGACGGCGACCAGCATCTCGGCCGCGGAGGCGGGCGCGGCGGCCCGCTTCGGAGTTCGCGCCACAAGGCCTCGCTTTTCAGGAAGGGCGACGCCGCGCCCCAAAGAAAAAGCCCCGCGGCGATCCCGCGAGGCCCTCGACCGCCACCAGGGCGATCATCTCATTTCATGAATTCCGCGGTGATTTGCGGGCGGATGCAAGGCGTGAATAGATGAGTCAGGCGACTAAGTCGCCAGGCTTCCAATTGGGATCAAGCTGCTTCTGTTGCTACTCGAACGCCTTTCTTTGATCTTCTTCGCTCGGCCACCCCATCATGTCGATGGAGAAATACGCAGCCGCGTTGGCGCGGCGTCAGGAGCGTTGTTCGCACAAGATTTGCAGAGCTGCGGAGTAAGGCGCTCGCCCGGGGAGGCTCTCGCCCACCACTTCGACCGTGCCATTTCGTGAATTGCGGGCTGATTTGCAGCCGCTCGCAACCCCCTACGCCGCACATCGGCGGCAGGTCGCCGGCGATCGCGCACATCTCGCTGGCGCCCGCCAGTTCGCCGCGGGCGATCGGCTCGGCGAAGCGCACCAGGAAGACGCCGACCATCGGCGCGACCCCAAACGCCAGCACGACCTCGGCGATCGGCGGCGCCGAGGCCCAGCTTTCGACGTGGGCGCGGGCGTCTGCGTTGAGCGCCTCGAGCCCTCCAGGTCCTCGGCGTCATAATCGATCTCCGCCCTGCCCGTCGGGAAGGCGGCCGCGTCGACGGGCGTGCTCATAGGCGCTCCGGATCTGCTCACGGCCAAGCTTCCACACAAAGGGCGCCCAATCAAGAACAAACGAAGAACTCGGTAGCAACTCCAGCCTGAACGCCGGACAACAGCGACCTCAGAGGTCGTTCAGCGGCGCAGGCGCTTTATGCGGACAACACGGGGCCTCCGCCCCGCCCGGAAACGGAAGCAATCGATGAAGACCTTCGCCGCCCTCTCCGCCGCCGCCCTGACCGTTCTTGGCGCGGCTGCAGCCGCCACCCCGAGCTTCGCCCAGGACTACGGGCGCTACGGCTATGGCTACGGCTACGCCGATCCCTGCCAGACCACCCAGCACGACCGCGGCACGACCGGCGCCGTGCTCGGCGGCATCGCCGGCGCGCTCCTGGGCTCCAACCTCGCCAGCCACCACGGCGGGCGCGCCGGCGGCGCCGCGCTCGGCGCGGTCGCAGGCGCCGTGATCGGCAACAACATCGGCCGCAGCAGCGCCAAGTCGTCCGACGCCTGCGAGGCGCGCGACTACGGCCAGGTCGCCTGGCGCCGGCCTGCGCCCGACTATGGCTATCGCGACGACGGCTATCGCGCCTACCGCTATCGGGAAGACGTCCGCTATCGGCCGTACGATCCGTACGGCTATTGAACCGTCCGCGCCGGGGACCTGGCTACTGCAGCGCGATCTCGAGCGCCGCCGCCCGCAGGCCCCCGTCGATCCCAGGCGCGAACCCCGCCAGGTCCAAGGTCTCGGCGATCTGCTCCAGCGCCTCCGACAAGGTGATCGGCGCGTTGTCCGCGGAAGCTATGGTCACGACGCGCTGAATCTGCCTGAGCGCCGTCTCGCAATGGGCTTCGGTCATGGCGTGGCCGTCCGCTGAATGAAGGAGCGCAACAACAAACGATAGGAACGGTCGAGGGTTTCCTGTCGATCGTGAAGCCGGGCCGAAAAAATCCCGGGTCTGCAGGCCGGTCAGGCGGCCGACGCCCGCCCCTTCGCCGGCAGGCATTGCAGCAGCGCCTCGGCCAGGGGCCGCAGCGCCACCGGCTTGGGGACGAAGCCGTCGAACCCGAGTTCGCCGTACTGGGCGCCCGTGCGCGTCAGGTCGGCGGTGAGCGCCACCACGGGAGCCGTGCGGTTCGGTCCCGGGCGGTGGCGGATCTCGCGCAAGACGTCGAAACCGCTCATCCCTGGCATCTGAATGTCGGTGAAGATGACGTCGAACGCCTCGCGCTCCAGTAGATCGAGCGCCTCCTGCGGCGTAATGCAGCAGGTCACCCCGACCCCCAGCGCTTCCATCAGCGCAGCTACGACGCGAAGGTTGATCTCATTGTCGTCGACATAGAGAACACGCTTGGCGGGTTGCGCGCTACGTACGTCGGGCAACATAGTTAAGGCCCTGCCTTAAGCCACTATACTGCCCTCATCTGGCGACCGACGTGCTTAAGACATCACAAATGCACAACGTCAATTGACGGTAAATTCAGTGCAAAAGCGGCGCCCGAGGGCCCAAAATGGGGCGAGATACGGCCAGAGAGCCGCACCGGAAGTCTTCGTAGAGATCTCGCCAAATGAAAGCTCGACCCGCGGAACAGCGGGCGCCGGCCGTGTGTTCGCCAGGGCATGGAGTGCACCCGCGAGACGCCGCGCCCCCTCACCAGCCCGACCGCCGTGGGCTTCGCGGCCTTGGCGCTGGCGGCCGTGGCGGCCGGAAGCTTCATCTCGGCGCTTACCAAGCAGTTGCAGCTGCCGCGCCCGGTGAACACCGCCAAAGTCGTGGTCATGCCGGCGAAGGAGGCGCCCCAGCCGGGCCCCGTCGGCGCATTCGCCTACATGGCCCCGGTCACGCCGCCACCGGCAAGCCCGCCGCCCAAGCCGCGCCGGCATTCGCGCGCGGCGCCCGACGAGGCGCCTCCCGCCGCGCCGGTCGAGACGGTGACGGTGGCCCGGGCCGCGCCGCTGAACGGCGCCGACGTCTCCGAAGTCGCGCCCATCGTCCCGCCCAGCGCGCCCGAGCCGGAGCCGGCTCCGCCCTAGCAGGGCGCCGCGGCGGAGCGCTGCGGGCGCTTGGCCGCAAGGGTCTCCAGCCCGCTGACCAGCAGCCGGTGCTTGCGCTCCCAGGCCGTGTCGAACCGCCCGGCGCAGCGCTGCAGGATCCACTGCGGCCAAGACGCCAGGCAGAAGCAGAGGAACACCTCCGCCTGTTCAGCAGCGGTCATCGCCCGGCTCATGGCGTTGTAGCGCGCCCGGGCCTCGACCTGTTCGGCCTCGCTCGGCGGCCCGCGTGAGGCGGCGTCCGAGAACACCGTCTCGAAGGCCGCGGCGACCTCCTCGTCCGACATCTCGCTCAAGCGTCGCAGGTCGCGGGCGGCTGGCTCGGCCGTCTCCGCCAGGCCGGCGGGCCGATGTTGCGGGTGCGAGCGCCGCCAGGCGGCGGCGTAGCGCAGCCCCGCCTGATGCTGCTCGGCGCTGATCCAGCCCCGCGCCCGCGCCAGGCTCATCGGGTCCTCCGCGTCCGCCAGCCGCGCGCGCGGCGCCTCCCCCAGCAAGGCCCGGCGCAGTTCGATCACCTTGGCGTTGGGCTCGACCTTCTGCACCAGCTGGCCGGACGGGTGCCGGGGGCCGGCCTTGCGCGGCCGTCCGCCGCCCTTGCGTCGCATCATCCCGCACTCCTTTCGTTCAAAACCGCCATCCTCACGCCGCCCACCGCTCGACGGCCTCGGCCCAGCGCCGCTGCTCGGCGGCCACGGCCGCGGGCGACTGGACCTTGAAGACGATTGCGTGATGGGCCGGGCAGTAGGCGCTGCGCGGCCTGATCCCCGCGCAGCACGACAGGAGCGCGTCGCCGTCGCCGCCCACCGGGAACGCGCACTCGCCCGGCTCGCGCGACAGCCACGGCCGCGCGAGCGTTTCCGGAAGCGGCGCGAACACGGCCTCTTGCCAGGGGGATCGCGGAGGCTCGGGCGGCCTCGCCGCGAGCGGAACCGGCGGCGGATTCATGCGTCCCGACGGACACGCAACGCCCGTCGGACCATCGTAACGGCGCGGCGCGGCCGGCGTCTGGCGGCTGGCCAGCAAGCGCAGCCGATGCAGCTTGCCGAGCACCGCGCTGCGGCTGACGTCGCCCAGCGCCTCGGCGATGCCGCTGGCGGAGATCCCTTCGGTCCAGAGGCGGGTAAGCTGCGCGATCCGCGCATCGGTCCAGGTCATGGGTAGCTCCGAAGGCTGAGGCGGCCGCTACGTCCGATTGTGGCGTAGCAAGCCGCATATTCTTGTTTTGTTCTAGGTCGGCGACGCGGTCGGCCTCGCGCGCGCGACTCCGCGGCGGATTGACAAGGCCGCTCAATCGGGTCGCCATGCGCGATTAGAACAAAATATGAACACGCAACGGTTGCGACCGGCGCAGTGGAGAGGGGCGAATGAGGCGGGCATGGGCTTACGGTATTTTTGATACCATCGAGGAGTCAAGAGATTTGGTAGCATTCATACCGCGCCCCGTGATAAGGCACGGGGCATGGGTGAACGCCACGACCGCCTGCGCCAGGCGCGCATCGCCGCCGGCTTCGAGCGTGCGAGCGACGCGGCCGCGCGCTTCGGCTGGAACGAGAACACCTACAAGTCGAATGAGAACGGCAATGCGCCCTTCTCCTTCCGCAAGGCCCGGGACTACGCCGAGGCGTTCGGCGTGCGCGCCGAATGGCTCTACGACGAGACCGGTCCCGTGCGGCCGGGCGGCGAGGCGATGGTGCGCATCGTCGGCCGCGTCGGCGCCGACACGGAGGGGACGGTGATCCACTCCGATGGCCAGGAAGGCTTTGACATGGTTCCGATTCCACCAGGGGGAACCTCGGCGGCCGTGGCCCTCGAGGTCGTCGGCCACTCCATGCGCGCGGTGGCCGAGGACGGATCGCTGATCTACTTCGAGGACCAGCGCAATCCGCCGACCCCGGACATGCTGGGCTACTACTGCATCGCCGAGACCGAGGACGGCCGGGTGCTGTTCAAGCGCCTGCTGCGCGGCTCCGAGCCCGGCCTCTTCGTGCTGGAGAGCCAGGTCGGGCCGCCGATCGAGGACGTCCGCCTGCGCTGGGCGGCCGAGCCCACCGCGATCATTCCGCCGAAACAGGCCCGCCGGATCATCCGCCGGGCAGACGAGCGCCAAGTCGCCTGACCACGCCCCGGAGGTCGGGCAGCGGTCGATCGGCTACCTCGACTTGACTTTTCGGGTATTTTTTATACCATTTCAGACATGCCAACCGATCGCTTCGGCCTGCAAGACGCCACGGACATCTGCCTC
>NZ_DATELG010000127.1:0-10052 GCF_035276905.1 Phenylobacterium sp.
GCAGATCCTGCCCGACCTGCCGGCGGCCGAGCGCCCGGCCGGCGCCCGCGCGCTGCTGGCCCGCGAGCGCGACCTCACCGACGCCCAGCGCGAGGAGATGGTCGGCGCGGCGCTGGCGGTGCTGGAGGATGCGCGCTTCGCCGAGGTGTTCGGCGAGGGCTCGCGGGCGGAGGTGGCCATCGCCGGCTCCGCCCGCGCCTTGCCGCCGGGTCTGAAGATCTCCGGCCGGATCGACCGGCTGGTGGTGCTGCCGGGCCGGGTGCTGGTCGCCGACGTCAAGACCAACCGGCCCTCGCCGGCGCGGATCGAGGACGCCGACCCGGCGTACCTGCGGCAGATGGCGATCTACGCCGCGGTATTGGCCGAGGTGTTCCCGGGCCGGCGGATCGAGGCGGCGCTGATCTGGACCGACGGGCCGAAGCTGATGCCCGTTCCAGAAAAGCTGATGGCCCAAACCCTCGCCGAGCTTGGCCGGGGCGGTTGATGTCCGCCGCCAGCCCCCTTACATCGGCGGATGAGAACAAGACCTGGGCGCACGCCTGAGACGACGCCTGGAGTAAGGAGCCCTAAATGAGCACCGTAGCGGTCACCGACGAGTCCTTCGAGAAGGACGTCCTGCAATCGCAGGGTCCCGTGCTGGTCGATTTCTGGGCCGAATGGTGCGGCCCGTGCAAGCAGATCGCGCCGGCGCTGGAGCAGATCTCCGACGAATTGTCGGGCAAGGTGACCATCGCCAAGCTGAACATCGAGGACAGCCCGACCACGCCTTCGCGCTACGGCGTCCGTGGCATCCCCACGATGATGCTGTTCAAGGGCGGCCAGATGGCCTCGATGAAGGTCGGCGCCATGCCCAAGCAGAAGATCCTGGAATGGCTGACCGAAGCCGGCGTCGCCGCCTGAGGTCGGTTCCAGCGTGATTTCGAAAAGCGCTCGCCACCGCGGCGGGCGCTTTTCTTTTTGCCCCTTACGACTGTCCTCCCGGAAACCGCGCAGCGGTTGTCCGGGACCCATACGCGCCGACATGGGGTCTTCGCTTCGCGAAACCGGATGACACGGATATTGGTGCGGCTAACCCCGATCGAACCGCACGCGCCTGCGCCGGCGGCGCACCAGGAAGTCCACGCCGCGGCTGACGGCGAGCCAGGTGATCAGCCAGCCGATCAGCACCGCATCGCTGCGGCCGAAGCGCCATAGCAGCAGCCAGAGCGCCGCCAAGCCGGCGCCCAGCATGATGATGTAATGCCAGGGCAGGACGATCTTGCGCTTCATGTCGGCCAGGTTTCCGGGCTCATCGCCAGCACCTCGCCGGCGAAGTGGAGGCCGCCGCAGACCAGGACATGAGGGGCCGGCCCCTCGACCGCGAGCGCGGCCTTCACCGCGGCGGTGACGTCGGGCTGGACCTGGGGGGCGAGGCCCGCGGCGGCCGCGGCCTGGGCCAGGTCCTCGGCGGTCGCCGCATTGGGCGAATCGAAGGTGGTGACGAAGACCCGCGGACGCATCTCGGCGAAGGGCAGGAAGAAGCCCTTGGCGTCCTTGCGCGCGAACATGCCGACCACCAGCGCCAGCGGCCGCGGATCGCGGTCGACGATGCGCGAGGCGCTTTCCGCCAGCGCCCGCCCGGCGTGCGGATTGTGCCCCCCGTCGAGCCACAGGTCGGAGCCGCGCGCCCGCGCCAAGTCCGCCAGCGGCCCCTTGGTCAGCCGCTGGAAGCGCGCGGGCCAGCTCGCGCAGCCCACGCCGCGGCCCGCCGCCTCCTCGCTCAAGGTCGGATCAAAGGTCAGCGCCGCGGCCACCGCCAGCCCGGCGTTGGCGAACTGGTGGCCGCCGAAAAGGCCGGGCGGCGGCAGGTCGAGCAGCCGTTCCGGCATCTGCACCAGCAGCCGGCCGCGCTCCTCCCAGGCGTCGAAGTCGCGGCCCATCAGCAGCATCGGCGCGCCCAGCGCGTCCGCCTCGCGCGCGATCGGCTCCAGCGCCGCGTCGGGCTGGCGGGCGACCACCACCGGGCGGCCGCGCTTGATGACGCCCGCCTTCTCCCAGGCGATCTTGCCGAGGTCGGGGCCGAGCAGCTCGAGGTGGTCATAGTCGACCGGGGTGATCACGCTGACCGCGGGCGCGTCGAAGACGTTGGTGGCGTCGAACCGTCCGCCCAGCCCGACCTCGATCAGGCAGAGGTCCGCCGGCGTGCGCGCGAAGGCCTCGAAGGCCAGCACCGTGGTGATCTCGAAGAAGCTGATCGGCTCGCCGGCGTTGGCCGCCTCCAGCACGTCGATCAGCTCGGCCAGGCGCGCGTCGGAGATCAGCTCGCCCGCCACGCGGATGCGTTCGGAAAAGCGCACCAGATGCGGCGAGGTCAGGGCATGCACCTTCAGCCCCGCCGCCTCGGCGATGGCCCGCAGGTAGGCCAGGGTCGAGCCCTTGCCGTTGGTGCCGGCCACGTGGATCACCGGCGGCAGGCGCCGCTCCGGATGTCCCAGCGCCGCCAGCAGGCGCTGCACCCGGCCGGTCGAAAGGTCGATCAGGCTCGGGTGGTTGGCGCGCAGCCGCTGGATGGCGAGGTCGGAGGCGCGGATCGGGTCATACATGGGGAAGATCCCCTCACGCCGCGCGGCGCGCGCGCCCCATCATCAGGGTCTGCAGGATCGAGCCCAGCACGGCGGGGATCTCGGGCCGCGCCACCACGCGGTCGATCATGCCGTGGTCGACCAGGAACTCGGACTTCTGGAAGTCCGGCGGCAGCACCTCGCGGATGGTCTGCTCGATCACTCGGCGCCCGGAGAAGCCGATGGTCGCCTTCGGCTCGGCCAGGTGGACGTCGCCCAGCATGGCGTAGGAGGCGAGCACGCCCCCCGTCGTCGGATCGGTTAGCACGACCACATAGGGCAGGCCCGCGGCCTTGACCTCGTTCACCGCCAGCGTCGTGCGCGCCATCTGCATCAGGGAGAGCGTGCCTTCCTGCATCCGCGCCCCGCCCGAGGCGGTGAAGATCACCAGCGGGACCTCGCGGGCGACGGCCTGCTGCGCGGCCTCGACGAAGGTCTCGCCGGCGCCCATGCCCAGCGAACCGCCCATGAAGGCGAAGTCCTGGACGATCGCCACCGCCGGCTGGCCGGCGATCTTGCCGAAGCCGATCGCCATGGAGTCCTGTTCGCCGGTCGCCTTGCGCGCCGCCGCCAGCCGCTCCCTGTAGGGGCGCTCGTCGGGGAAGCCCAGGGGATCCTCCACCACCGTCGGCGAGGCGATCGTCTGGAACTTGCCGTCGTCGAAGGTGTAGCGCAGGCGCTGGGCGGCGCCGATGCGCATGTGATGGCCCGATGGGGTGACCCACTGCAACGCCTCGAGATCGGAGCGATAGATCATCTCGCCGGTCTCGGGGCACTTCACCCAGAGGTTCTCGGGCGTGTCGCCCTTCTGCTTGGCGTCGCTGCGCACGCCGGGCCGCAGGCGGGAGAGCCAGCCCTTGCGCTCGCGCGGCGCGGCCTTGGCCTGCGGCTGGCGAGGAGTCTTGTCGGTCTTGGAGTCGGCCATCCGGGAACTTCTCTAGGCGGGCTCGGCCGCCCGCGCGCCGCGGACAGCCTTAGCCAGGGCTTCCACTTTGGAAAGCACGCGGCCGGTCACGTCTTCGTTGCGCTCCAGGGCGGCGGCGACCTCCTCGACCAGGGCCGAGCCCACCACCGCGGCGTCGGCCACGCGGGCGATCGCCGCGGCCCGCTCGGGCGTCTTGATGCCGAAGCCCACCGCCACCGGCAGGCCCGAGGCGGCGCGCACCCGCGCCACGGCCGGGGCCACGGCGTCCGCATCGGCTTCCTTGACGCCGGTCACGCCGGCCACCGAGACGTAATAGACGAAGCCGGCGGTGCGGCGGACGATGACCTGCAGGCGCGCATCGTCGCTGGTCGGGGTCGCCAGGCGGATCAGCGCGATGTCGGCGGCGTCGAGGGCGTCGGCCAGGGGCGTGGCCTCCTCCGGCGGACAGTCGACGACGATCAGCCCGTCGATCCCGGCCGCGGCCGCGGCGCGGGCGAAGGCCGTAAAGCCCCAGGTCACCAGCGGGTTCATATAGCCCATCAGGATGATCGGCGTGGTCTGGTCGCCCTCACGAAAGGCCTGGGCCTGGGCCAGCACGCCCTTCAGGGTCTGGCCCTTGGCGAGCGCCCGCTGGGCGGCGCGCTGGATCGGCGGGCCCTCGGCCATCGGGTCGGAGAAGGGAAAGCCGAGCTCGATCAGGTCGGCGCCGGCGGCCGGCAGGCCCTTCAGGATCTTCGCCGCGGTCTCGGCGTCCGGATCGCCGCTCATCACATAGGCGACGAAGGCGGCGCGGTCTTCCTGCTTCAGCTGGGCGAAGCGGGCTTCGATACGGGCTTTGGTCAAATCTTCCGCCCCAGATGCGCGGCCACGGTGTTGACGTCCTTGTCACCGCGTCCGGAGAGGTTGAGCACGACGATCCCGTCCCTGCCGACCTCGCGGGTGACTTCCGGCAGGCGGGCGAGCGCGTGCGCGGACTCGATGGCCGGCAAGATCCCCTCCAGCTCGGCGCACAGCTGGAAGGCGGCCAGCGCCTCGGCGTCGGTGGCGGCGAGGTAGGTCGCCCGGCCGACGTCGTGCAGCCAGGAGTGCTCCGGGCCGATGCCGGGATAGTCGAGCCCTGCCGAAATCGAGTGCGCCTCTTCTATCTGACCGTCCTCGTCCTGCAGCAGATAGGTCATGTTGCCGTGCAGCACGCCCGGGCGGCCGCCATTGATCGCCGCGGCGTGGCGGCCCGTGCCGAGTCCGTCGCCGGCGGCCTCGACGCCGAAGATCTTCACGGCGGAGTCGTTCAGGAACGGGTGGAACAGGCCGATGGCGTTGGAGCCGCCGCCGACACAGGCGACGAGGGCGTCGGGCAGGCGGCCTTCCAGCTCCAGGATCTGGCTGCGCACCTCCTGGCCGATCACCGCCTGGAAGTCGCGGACCATCACCGGATAGGGGTGCATGCCGGCCGCGGTGCCGATCAGGTAGTAGGTGTCATGGACGTTGGTCACCCAGTCGCGGAGCGCCTCGTTCATCGCGTCCTTGAGCGTGGCCGAGCCGGAGGTCACCGGCCGGACCTCGGCGCCCAGGAGGTTCATGCGGAAGACGTTCGGCTTCTGCCGCTCGACGTCGACCGCGCCCATGTAGACCACGCAGGGCAGGCCGAAGCGGGCGCAGACGGTGGCCGTGGCCACCCCGTGCTGGCCGGCGCCGGTCTCGGCGATGATCCGGGTCTTGCCCATCCGCATGGCCAGGAGGATCTGGCCCATGCAGTTGTTGATCTTGTGGGAGCCGGTGTGGTTCAGCTCCTCGCGCTTCAGATAGATCTTCGCCCCGCCGAAATGGGCGGTGAGCCGCTCGGCGAAATAGAGCGGGCTCGGCCGGCCGACATAGTGGGTGAGGTAGCCGCCGAGCTCGGCCTGGAACGCCGGGTCGGCCTTGGCCGCGGCGTAGGCGGCGTCCAGCTGGTGCACCAGCGGCATCAGGGTCTCGGGCACGTACTGGCCGCCATAGTCGCCGAAGCGGCCGTGCGCGTCGGGATAGGCGGTGTAGTCGTTGGGGCGGCCAAAGTGGTCGGCGGGGGCGGGCGCTGTCACGGGATCTGCTTCTCAGGCGCGACGGACGGCGTCGAGAAACGCCTTGATCAGAGCCGGGTCCTTTAAGCCCGGACCGCGCTCCACGCCAGAGGAAACGTCCACCAGCGGAGCCCCCGAGAGGGATGCGGCTTCGGCCACGTTCCAGGGGTCGAGCCCGCCCGCCAGGAACCACGGCCGCTGGAACCGCCGCCCCGCCGCCAGCGCCCAGTCGAAGGTGCGGCCCGAACCGCCCGGCAGGGCGGCGTCCTTCGGCGGCTTGGCCTCGAACATCAGGTGCTCGACCAGCCCCTCGTACGCCGCGGCCGCGACGAAGTCGGCGGCCTCGCCCACCGGCAGCGCCTTGATCAGGCCGACGCCGGTGCGGGCGCCGATCTCGCGGGTCCGAGCGGGGCTTTCGGCTCCATGCAGCTGAATGAGGTCGGGTCTCAGCACCCGGGCGATGTCGTCCACCTGAACGTCGCTGGGGTCCACGGTCACGGCCACCACCTTGGCGCGGCCGCGCACCGGCTCGGCCAGCCGGGCCGCGGCCTCGAGGCTGAGGTTGCGGGGGCTCTTCGGAAAGAACATGAAGCCCAGCCAGCCGGCGCCGCCGTCCAGGGCCGCACGCACCGCCTCGGGGGTCGAGACCCCGCAGATCTTCGCCTTCAGCGTCATGGCGGCGGATTAGGGGCTTTGCGGCGCACCGCGCAAGGGGAACAGCCCTGCGCCTGCGCCTGTTGTCTCCCGACCCCCGAGGAGAACGGACATGCCCCAGACGCAAAACGCCTTCGGCCGCCTCGCCGCCGGCGCGGCCCTCGGTCTCGTCGCCGGCCTCGCCCTGCCGCAAGCCCGCAAGGCGGTGGTCCAGGCTCCGTCGCTGGCGGCCGGCGACTGGGTGGATGCGCTCACCGCCGAGCACCGCATGGTGCAGAAGCACTTCGAGACCCTGCTGGAGACGCGCCACGACGAGACCGCCCGGCGCGAGATCCTGATGGCCAAGATCGCCTCTTCGCTGACCAGGCACGCGGTGGAGGAGGAGAACGTGATCTATCCGGCCCTGGCCGAAGGCGGCCGCGCCGATCAGGCCCGCCACCTGGCCGAGGACCACGGCCAGATGAAGACCTACCTCTACGACCTGCGCCGGCTGTCGCCGCGCGACATGGAGTGGATCGGCCGCGCCCGCCAGCTGTGGACGTCGCTCGAGAAGCACATGCTGGAGGAGGAGACGACGATCTTCCCGGCCTTCCGCGACGCGCTCAGCGCCGAGGAAAACGTCAAGCTGACCAAGATGATGCACTGGGAAGGCTTCAAGGTGGCCTGAACTTCAGGCGAGCCCCTGCGAGCGAAGGTCGGCGGCGACGCGTTCCAGGACCTCGCCCCAGCCGCCCGCGGGGGGCTGGCGGTAGATCCGCAGCGAGTCGTACCAGGGCGTGCCGGCGCCCTCCCGCAGCCAGCGCCAGTCGAGGCCGCGGTGGGGCAGGAGCAGCCAGCAGGGTGTGCCCAGCGCGCCGGCCATGTGCGCCCAGGCGGTGTCGACGGTGATCAGGAGGTCGAGCGCGGCGACCTGGCGCAGGCTGTCGTGGACGTCGCCGGCCGCCGCCATCAGCCGCCCCTGCGGAACGGCCCGCTGCAGCGCGCCGTGCGGGATCGAACGCAGGTCATCGCGTGGGTGATCCGGGTTTCCGCGCTCCACCAGCCCGATCCCGCCAGCGCCGGATGGCTCGGCCCTGAGGTAGGAGGCCCCGCAAATGTCCTCGGCCCGCAGGCCCAGGCGATGCGGCAGCGACCAGAGCGCGATCCAGCAAGTGTCCTTCGGGATCGAGATCGTCTCGGCGTCGCGATCGACCACGACATCCACGCCGATCTGCTCGAAGGCGCGGACGTTCTCGTTGCGGCAGGCGAAGGTGATGTGGCGCGCGCCCAATTCGCGGACGAGGGGGACGAACCGCGCGCCCTGGATCTCGTCCCCGAGCCCCTGCTCGCCCCAGACGAGCACCGCACGGCCGGCGATCTGACCGTCCCATTCGGGCAGATTGGCCATCCGCTTGATGAGTTTTCGTCTGGAACTGCGGCCCTCGAACTCGGCAAACCCCTCGCGCAGCCGGCCCTGCATGAGCAGCGAAACCGCGAGGCGAAAGTGCAGCTCCGGGTGCTGGTCGCGGAGAAGCAGCTCGCGCAGCAGGGCCTCGGCCTCTTCGGCCCGCTGCAAGCCCATGAGCTCGTGCGCGCGCGCCACGACGGCGCTCGGATCATTCGACGGTTCCAGGCCTGACGAACTCATCCCCCGCTACTAGCCGATTCACGCCCCCATCGGGAAAAGGAGGCTCGTCTAATGCCGCGTCGGCGGCTCTTCGCGGCCGGCCTGGGCCTTGAGCAGGTCGCGGATCTCCATCAGCAGCGCCTCCTGGGGCGGCGGGGCGGAGCTCGTGGCCTCGGGATGCTGGGCGTCCCGGCGCCGGATCACGTTCACCGCCTTGACCAGCAGGAACACCACCCAGGAGACGATCAGGAACTTGATCAGGGTGTTCAGGAAGGCGCCGTACTGGATCGCCACCAGTTCGTTGGCCTTGGTCGCCGGATTGTCCGGCTTCAGCACCCACTCCAGGCGCGCGAAGTCGATGCCGGAGAACAAGAGGCCCACCGGCGGCATGACGACCTGGTCGACCAGGCTCTTGACGATGTCGTTGAAGGCCGCGCCGATGATCACGCCGACGGCCAGGTCGATGACATTGCCGCGGGCGATGAACTCCCGGAACTCGCCCAGGATCGGCACGCGCCTCTCCAGCTTGGCGACTTCCTCGGGGATGTCGACCACGGGGCCTTAAAACCCTATTCGTCGCTGGCGTTGAGCCGTTCGCGCAGCTCCTTGCCGCTCTTGAAGAACGGCACGTGCTTGGCGCGGACGTCCACCGGCTCGCCGGTGCGCGGGTTGCGCCCGGCGCGGGCGTCGCGCGAGCGGACCGACAGCGCCCCGAAGCCCCGCAGCTCGACGCGGCCGCCGTCCTCCAGCGCCTCGATCATCCGCTCCAGGATCACGCCCACCACGCGCTCGATGTCGCGCTGGGTCAGGTGCGGGTTTTCTTCGGCGAGTTTCGCGATCAGTTCGGACTTGATCATGCAGGCCTACGGGGTCTCTCAAGCGGCGCGACCATGGGCGACTCCGTCTGCAGATTCAAGGCGAAAGCGGCGTATTCGGAGTTAACGCCGGCGCGAAAACGGCGCGGCGAACGCAGCAACCTGGAGCTGTATCCCCTACGCCACGCGTCAGGATGCCCCCCATCCCCCGACTGCTTGTGAACGCAAAAGCCCCGCCCGGCGGACCGGGCGGGGCTCTTGTCGTCAGGATCGGCCGGACTCTCCGGCCAAGAACCCTACTCCTTCTGGGCCTTCTCGCGCAGCGCGGCGCCCAGGATGTCGCCGAGCGAAGCGCCGGAGTCGGAGGAGCCGAACTGTTCGATGGCTTCCTTCTCTTCGGCCATTTCCAGCGACTTGATCGACAGCGAGACGCGGCGCGCAGCCTTGTCGACGTTGGTGATCTGGGCGTCGATGCGGTCACCCACGGCGAAGCGCTCGGGGCGCTGGTCGGCGCGATCGCGCGACAGGTCCGACTTGCGGATGAAGGCGGTGACCGGCGCGTCGTCTTCGCCGAACTTCACCTCGATGCCGCCCGAGGTGACCTCGGTGACGGTGCAGGTGACGGTCTGGCCCTTGCGGTAGCTGTCGCCGGCCATCGGGTCGCCCGACAGCTGCTTGATGCCGAGGGAGATGCGCTCCTTCTCGACGTCGACGTCGAGAACCTTGGCCTTGACCATCTCGCCCTTGGTGTAGCGCGCGATGGCTTCTTCACCCGGCGCCGACCAGTCGAGGTCGGACAGGTGCACCATGCCGTCGATGTCGCTGTCCAGGCCGATGAACAGGCCGAACTCGGTGGCGTTCTTGACTTCGCCTTCGACGGTCGAGCCGATCGGATGGGCTTCCAGGAAGGCTTCCCACGGATTGGCCATCGCCTGCTTCAGGCCGAGGCTGACGCGACGCTTGGACGGATCGACGTCCAGGACGACCACTTCCACTTCTTGGCTGGTGGAGACGATTTTGCCCGGGTGGACGTTCTTCTTGGTCCAGGACATCTCGGAGACGTGCACCAGGCCTTCCACGCCCGGCTCCAGCTCCACGAAGGCGCCGTAGTCGGTGATGTTGGTGATGCGGCCGGTGAACTTCGCGCCCACCGGGTACTTGGCTTCGACGCCGTCCCACGGGTCGGACTGCAGCTGCTTCATGCCGAGCGAGATGCGCTGGGTGTCCGGGTTGATCTTGACGATCTGGACCTTCACCGTGTCGCCCACCGCCAGCACCTGGCTCGGGTGGTTGACGCGCTTCCAGCTCATGTCGGTGACGTGCAGCAGGCCGTCGATGCCGCCCAGGTCCACGAACGCGCCGTAGTCGGTGATGTTCTTGACCACGCCTTCGCGG
>NZ_DATELG010000128.1:0-7124 GCF_035276905.1 Phenylobacterium sp.
GCCAGCTCGTGGGCCATGACGCCGCGGATCTCGCGCCGGTCCAGCATCCGCAACAGGCCGCGGGTGGCGGCGACGGCGGCGTGCGCCGGATCGCGGCCGGTGGCGAAGGCGTTCGGCTGATCCTGGTCGATGACGTAGACCTTGGGCTGGGGCAGGCCGGCGCGGCTCGCCAGCTCGCGAACGTCGGCGGCGTAGGTGCGGATCAGAGGGTCGGGGTCGTTCGCCTCCGCCGGTTGGGCCCGGTACATGGCGAGCACGATCTTGTCGGCGTTCCAGTAGCTGATCAGGTTCATGCCCGCCGCCAGGACGAGGGCGATCAGCATGCCGCTGGGGCCGCCGATGGCGTAGCCCACGCCGACGAAAAGGGCGGTCAGCGCCGCCAGCAGCATGAAGGTCCGAAGGTGGTTGCGCATGGCTCCGAGAGGCTCGGCGATTGTGTCGAGCTTGAAATATGGGGCCGCGCTCCGTGCGCCGGAAGGCGCGGTCGCCCGCCCGCGGATTAAAAATCGCTAAGGAAGCCGGCCCGGGATCTTCAGGGTGGCGAGGCGGCCTTAGTCTAGGGTCTGACTGCCCGCGCTGCGGTAGGGCCGGGCCATACTGGTAGGGCTGGCGTCGGGCGCCCGGGGTATTGCCGGGGCTAGTGGGCCGTCGCGACCCGTGGGGTCGGAACCGGCAGCGGCGCTTCCGGGGCCTGTCTCTCCGCGTGGAGCCGCGCCTCCATCGCCTGGGCGTCCATCGGCCGGGCGAACCAGTAGCCCTGCATCCGGTCGCAGCCGGCGGCGCGCAGGATGATCGCCTGGGCCTCCTCCTCGATCCCCTCGGCGACGACCGAGACGCCGAGGGCGCGCGCGGCGTGCATCATCGAGGACACCAGCTTGGAGACCCGCGGGTTGCGGGCCACGTCGTCGATCAGGCTGCGGTCCAGCTTCACCGTCTGGATCGGCAGGTTCATCAGCGCCCGCAGGTTCGAATAGCCGGTGCCGAAGTCGTCGAGGGCGATGTTCACGCCGCGCGCGGCGAGCCGCTCGATGTGCCGGCGGGCCAGCGCCATGTCCTGCAGCAGGAAGGTCTCGGTGATCTCGACCGTCAGCGCCGTCGGCGGAAGCGCGGTGCGCGAGAGCCGGCCGATCAGCTTGCGCGAGAAGCCCGGGTCCAGCAGGTCCCGCGGCGAGACGTTGCAGGAGACGTTGGCGATCAGGCCCTCGGCGACCCAGGGCGCGGCGCGGGCGCAGGCCGCCTCGAACACCGCCTCGTCGATGCGGCCGATCAGGCCCAGCTCCTCGGCGATCGGGATGAAGGCGGCCGGCGTCAGCAAGCCTTCTTGCGGATGGCGCCAGCGGCACAACACCTCGACGCCGACCGTGCGGCCGTGGGAGCAGTCGACCACCGGCTGGAACCAGGGCTCGATCTCGCCGGCGGGAATGGCCCGGCGCAGCTCGGCTTCAAGGGTGCGGCGGCGCTCGTTCTCGGCCTTCAACTCGCCGTCGAACGCCGACCAGCGCCGCCCGCCATGCGCCTTGGCCCGCTGCATCGCCCGGTCGGCGCAGCGCTGCAGGTCGCCGGGACCCAGCGCGTCCTGCGGACTCACGGCGACGCCGACGCTGACGCCCGGGGCCAGGCCGCGGCCGTGGATGGAGAGGGGCTGGCAGAGCACCGCCACGATCCGCTCGGCGCGCCGGGCGATGTCGAGGTCGGCGCTGACCAGGGCGAACTCGTCGGCGCCCAGCCGGCCGACCAGCTCGCCGCCGGCGGCGTCGGCCCGCAGGCGGGCGCCGATCTCGGCCAGCAGGAGGTCGCCGCCCGCGTGGCCCAGGCTGTCGTTCAGGTGCTTGAAGCGGTCGAGGTCGATGACGAACAGCGCCAGCGGCTCGCCGTCGGCCTTGGCCGCCAGCAGCCGCTCGCCCAGGGCCGCGGTGAAGGACGGGCGGTTGAGCAGGCCGGTCAGCGCGTCTGTGCGGGCAAGGCGCAGCAACATCGCCCGCTCGGCTTCGAGCTCGGCGACGCGCGCGGCGAGGTCCGGGGCGGTGTTGGGCTGAAGCGGCACGAAGGGGCTGAAGCCTCGGGTGAATCGAAGCTCAGCCATCGCACGCTGAGGAGAATCCGCCGTAAACGGAGATGGCTAAGGCTTGTTAGGCCTTGGCCGTATTCGGCGTTTGGATCTGGCCTTCCCAACGCGCCACGACGGCGCTGGCGACGGTGTTGCCGACGACGTTGGTGGCCGAGCGGCCCATGTCGAGCAGATGGTCGACGGCGAGGATCAAGAGCAGGCCCGCCTCGGGCAGGCGGAAGTAGGCCAGGGTGGCGGCGATCACCACCAGCGAGGCGCGCGGGACGCCCGCCATGCCCTTGGAGGTCACCATCAGCAGGAACAGCATGGTGACCTGCTGTCCGATGGACAGCGGCACGCCGTAGACCTGGGCGATGAACAGGGTCGCGAAGGTGCAGTACATCATCGACCCGTCGAGGTTGAACGAGTAGCCGAGCGGCAGCACGAAGCTCGCCACCCGGCGCGAGACGCCCCAGCGCTGCAGCTCCTCGAGCGTGCGCGGATAGGCGGCCTCGGACGAGGCGGTGGAGAAGGCGAGCAGCGCCGGGCTGCGGATGGCGGCGACCAGGCTCGCCGCCCTGGGGCCGACGATGAGCAGCAGCACCGAGATCAGGAGTCCCCAGAGCAGCGCCAGCGACAGGTAGAAGCCGCCGACGAAGCGGGCGTAGGTGGCCAGCACGTCGAGGCCCTGGGTGGCCACGGTGGCGGCGAGCGCGGCGAAGATGGCCAGCGGCGCGGTGCGCATCACATAGCCGGTCACCTTCAGCATGATGGCCGCGACCTGCTCGACCAGCGCCAGCACCGCCGGCGCGCGCTCGTCGATGGCGGCGACCGCCGTGCCGACGAAGATCGAAAAGACGACGATCTGCAGGATCTCGTTACCCGCCATGGCCTCGACGATGGAGGCCGGGACCAGGTGGGTGACGAAGCCCTTCAGGGTGAACTTCGAGACGTCCACCGTCGCCGCGGCCGCGGCCCCGTCGGGTGCGGCCAGGTGCAGGCCCGCGCCCGGCTGCAGCAGGTGGACCATGACGAGGCCGATGGTCAGCGAGACGATCGAGGCGCCGATGAACCAGCCGAGCGCCTTGACCCCCACGCGGCCGATCGCGCCGGCGTCCTCCATGTGGGCGATGCCGGCGACCAGGGTGGAGAAGACCAGCGGCGCGATGATCATCTTGATCAGCCGCAGGAAGACGTCGGTGACGATCGAGAGGTTCTCGGCGACGGCCTTGGCCCCGGCGGGGCTGGCCCATTCGTGGACCGCCCAGCCGGTCGCCACGCCCAGCACCATGGCGCCCACGACGAAGGTTGTGAAAAGCCGGTTCATCCGAGCCCCCCGAAGTCCTCTCACGGCCGGCCGGAATTCCCGGGGCGACATGAAAGGTTCATGGCCGCCCTTGTCCCAGCGTCTCGCCGCCTGGGCAAGGCGGGGCTATATTGCCGCATGAGCGCCAAGACAGACGCCGCCCGCATCGTCGACCAGTTGGAACGCGAGTACGCCGCCAGCGTGGAGGCGCTGCGCGCCGCCTTGCGGACCTTTCTGAACGGCGGGGCGCCGCCGTCTGCCGAGCTGCGCCGCGACGGGGCCTTCGCCTATCCGGAGCTGCGCCTGACCTGGCCCGGCGGCGAGCCCTTTCCGCGCATCAGCCGGGCCTTCGCCCGCATCGCCGCGCCGGGCAGCTATGCGGTGACGGTGACCCGGCCGGACCTCTTCCGCAACTACCTGATCGAGCAGCTGTCGCTCCTGCAACAGGACTTCGCCGTCGAGATCGAGGTTCGCCGCTCGCTCCAGGAGATCCCGTTTCCCTATGTGCTGGAGGGCAGCCCCGACCTGGCGCTCGCGGAATACAGCTCCGCCGAGATCGCCCGGCACTTTCCGACCACGGAGCTGGCCTACATCGGCGACGAGGTGGCCGACGGCTACTGGCTGGGCTCGCTCGACGCGCCGCGGCCGCTCGCGCTGTTCGACGCCTTGCGCACCGACTTCTCGCTGGCGAGGCTCGCCCATTACACCGGCGCGCCCGCCGAGCACGTCCAGCAGTACGTGCTGTTCACCAACTATCACCGCTACGTCGACGAGTTCGTCCGCTGGAGTTGCCGCCAGCTGAAGGCCGGCGGCCGCTACCAGGCGCTTTCCGCCGCCGGCGGGGTCATGGCGACCGCGAAGACCGAGGATCCGGAGGCCGTGGTCGCCGCCGCGCCCTGGCGGCGCCACCAGATGCCCGCCTACCACCTGATGGCCGAGGGGCGGACCGGCGTCACCCTGATCAACATCGGCGTCGGCCCCTCGAACGCCAAGACCATCTGCGACCACGTCGCGGTGCTGAGGCCCCAGGCCTGGCTGATGATCGGCCACTGCGGCGGGCTGCGCGGCTCCCAGACCATCGGCGATTACGTCCTGGCCCACGCCTACCTGCGCGACGACCACGTGCTGGACGGGGTGCTGCCGCCGGAGATCCCGATCCCGCCGATCGCCGAGGTGCAGGTGGCGCTGAACGGCGCCGCCGAGACCGTCACCGGCGAGACCGGCGAGATCCTCAAGCGGCGCCTGCGCACCGGGACGGTGATCACCACGGACGATCGGAACTGGGAGCTGCGCTACTCGAAGAGCGCGCTGCGCTTCAACCAGAGCCGGGCGGTCGCCATCGACATGGAGAGCGCCACCATCGCCGCCCAGGGCTACCGCTTCCGCGTCCCCTACGGGACCCTGCTCTGCGTCTCGGACAAGCCGCTGCACGGCGAGATCAAGCTGCCCGGCCAGGCCAACGCCTTCTACGAGCGGGCGATCGGCCAGCACCTGCAGATCGGCCTGGCCAGCCTCGACCGCCTGCGCGAGGAGGGCGCGCGCCTGCACTCGCGCAAGCTGCGCAGCTTCGACGAGCCGCCGTTCCGCTGAGCTACGGCAGCATCCGGTCCAGCGCCTCGGCCACCGCGGTCATCCCTTCGAGGTTCGGGTGGTAGATGGCGCCCCGCACCGGCGCGCCCGGCTGCGCATAGCCGTTCATCCACGGATCCTCGGCGCAGGCGCTGTGGCGGGCGGTCAGGAGCTGCGTCTGCAGCACCTCGGCGCCGCTCTCCTTCGCCACGTGGTCGGTGATCTCCGCCAGCCGCATGGCGATGCGCCGGCTGGCGTCGGCTTGCGCCGGACTGAGCGGGACCGCGGCGCAGGTCCCATGCGGCGGCAGCACGGCCGGATACTGTACGAAGACGAGCCGCGCGGCGGGCGCGCGCCGGCGCACCTCGGCGGCGATGTTGCGCATCCGCGCCTCGAGATCGAGGTAGGCCTGCTCGCTCGGCGGCGGGATCCGCGGGCAAGCGGCGGCCGGGGCTTCCTTGCCGGTGCTGGCGGCGACCTTGGCGGCGAGCTCGGCGCACGAGGCCGCCATCAGCCCGCCCACATAGCCCAGGTCGTTGCCGCCGATCGTGATGGTCACCAGCCGGGTGTCGGCGTCCACCGCGTCGACCTGCGCCGGCAGCTCGCCCCAGGGGCCCAAGAGGTTGCTGGTCGTGGCCCCGCTGCAGCTGGCGTCGGTCAGGCTGAAGCCGCGCTTGCGGGCCAGCAAGTGGGCGTAGTTGTCCGCCGAGCGCGTGCAGCGGTTCGGCGGCGTGTCGGCCGAGCTGGTGACGCCGGGGCCCGAGGCGTAGGAGCTGCCCATCGCCACATATTTCGCGCCTGCCGGCAGCGGCTGGGGGCCGCTCGCCGCCAGGGCGGGCGGAGCGAGGAGCGAGGTGGCGACCAGGAGGGCCGTCAGACCGGAACTCGAAGAATGGCTCACGGCGCGCCCCTCCTTGACGTCACCCGATTGGCCCACAGCCGCGCCGGGCGTGCAAGCCGCACGGGCGTTCTCGATTCTGTCCGATCCGGACGCTAAGTTCCGGGCCATGACTCGACATCTCGACTTCGACGGCATCCACAATTTCCGCGACTTCGGCGGCTACGCGACCGCGTCGGGCCGACGGCTCAAGGGCGGCCGGCTCTACCGCTCGGCGAACCATGCGCGGGCCAGCGACGCCGACCTCGAGCGCCTGCGCGCCCTGGGGCTCGCCGTCATCGTCGACCTGCGCCAGCCGGACGAGCGCCGGCGCGAGCCGTCGCGCCGGTGGGACGGCTTCGCCTGCCACGTGGTCGACAACGACCAGAGCGAGGACCACCTGAGCTTCGAGCAGCTGGTGCTGGAAGCGTCCGACCTGTCGGCGGCCTGGTTCCGCGACCATTGCCTGGGCTTCTACGCACGCGCGCCCTACGAGCCGCGCCACGTCGACCTCTACCGGCGCTACTTCCGCGCCCTGGCCGACAGCGACGGGGCGGTGCTGGTGCATTGCGCCGCGGGCAAGGACCGCACCGGCCTGATCTGCGCGCTCACCCACCACGTGGCGGGCGTGCACCGCGACGACATCCTGCACGACTATCTGCTGACCAACGACGAGGAGCGGATGGCGGCCAAGATCGCCTCGATCGGTCCGTTCCTCCAGCGCCTGACCGGCAAGCGGCCGACCGATGAGGCGCTGCGCATCGCCGTCGGCGTCGACGCCGACTACCTCGACCGCGCCTTCGAAGTCATCGCGGCGCGGGACGGCTCGCTCGACGGCTATCTGGAAAAGACCCTGGGGCTCGATGCTGGCCTGCGCGAACAGGTCCAAGAGCGGCTCGTGGCCTGATCGAGAATAGGATACGCCCGCCGCAGTTTCCGCCAACTGCGACGGGCGCCTCAGGGACAGACCTCTCGGAGAAGCCTGCGATCAGCATTGCGCAAGATGGCGCTTCATACCTAATCACCTGCACGTGTTTCACGGAGTGATGATGCAGGACTTGCCGGTGGACGACCGCGCATGAGATTTCCGGCGGATGATCGCGGCTTCACCCTGGGCGACGGCCTCTTCGAGACGCTGCTGGCCCGGCGGGGTGAGCTCGTCCGCCCGGAGGCTCATCTCGACCGGCTGACCGCCGGCTGCGCCACGCTCGGCCTGCCGGCGCCGGACCGGGCCTTTGCCGAACGGCTGATGCGCCGCGCCTTGGCGGACGCGGGGCTGGGCGAGCAGCGCGCGGCGGTGCGGCTGACGCTGACCGCCGGCTCCG
>NZ_DATELG010000129.1:0-9214 GCF_035276905.1 Phenylobacterium sp.
GCGCCTGGATCGCGATTTTGGCCGCCAGCGCTTCGGCGACGAAGGCTATGCGCGCGAGGAGCTGGTCGCCGAACTGGGGGCGGCCTTTCTCTGCGCCGACCTGGGACTGGAGCTGACCCCGCGCGAAGACCACGCGGCCTATCTGGACAGCTGGCTCCAAGTGCTCGGCTCGGACAAGCGGGCGATCTTCACCGCTGCGGCGCATGCGCAGCGCGCCTGCGACCACCTGCACAGCCTGCAACGCACGGCGCAGGAGCAGGCCGCCTGACGGCCCGCAACATCTGCGTTCCAAGCCACCCAAGAGGCTGACGGCCGGTCGAAACAGCCCTCGACCGGCCGTCAGCTTGCGTGCGCCTGGCGAAAGGCTTGATGCGTCCTGACGCCGAATCCCGGAAATCTATGGACGCCCAGAAGCTGACTTGATCCGTTGTTCTGGATTGATGGTGATTGTCATCTTGTGATTGGAGTAGAAAAGAATCATCGGAGGGCAAGATAAAAGGAGGTGATGGTCGGTGTGGTTTCTTGTATTCTATCCAATAGTTGGAATGACGGCGGACGACGTCTTCGACTTGCGGTGAGTTGAGGGGCTGAGCTGTCATTCCGGGCGGTGGAGGCGGCGCATGCTGGTCCGGGACGCCATCCAAGTCCGGCTCTCGGAGCCCGGACGAGAGGACGACAAGGCCGGCCGCGCCCGGCTGCCGAAATCCTTCAAGCGCGACCGAATGAGCGTCCGAACGGCACTTTTTCAACGCCTCGCGGCTTCCCGCCTGTTCGCCCGAGGCGACCGCGCGGGCGTGCTGCGGACTGCCCAGGCCCGGTCCGGTCGGGCCTTCCGGCTCGACGTCCGGCAGCGGGTGATCATCAAGGCGTTGGTCTCGCGGCATGCCGGCAAGGGCGCCGCCCGCGGCGCGGCGCTGGCCCAGCACATCACCTATCTTGGCCGCAGCGGCGCCGGCGCGGAGGGCGCCCGGCCCGAGTTCTTCGACCGCGAGCGGGACGGCCTCGAGGCCCACGCCGTCGCCGCGGCATGGGCCGAGGACCGACACCATTTCCGTTTCATCGTCTCGCCCGAGCACGGGGACCGGATCGCCGATCTGAAGGGCTATGTACGGGAGGTCATGTCGCGGGTCTCGGCCGACCTGGCCGAGCCCGGCCTGGAATGGCTGGCGGCCTGCCACTTCGATACGGACCAGCCGCACGCCCATGTCCTGATCCGCGGCCGGCGCGCGTCGGGCAAGGACCTGGTCATCGCGCGCGACTATATCGCCTATGGCTTCCGCGCCCGGGCGCAGGAGGTCGCCCAGGAACGGCTCGGCGACCTGTCGCGCGCCGACGCGGAACGGCGCATTTGGCGGGAAACCGAGGCTGATCGTTTCACCGGCTTTGATCGCCGCCTGCTCGAAGCGGTGGGGCCGGACGGCCTGGCCGAGGACGGCGTCGGCCGCTCCGACGCCTGGGCGGCGCTCACGCGCGGCCGCCTTCGGCATCTGGAGCGCCTTGGCCTGGCCGAGCGGGTCGGGGCGAAGTACCGGCTGGCCGAGGACCTGGAGCCGCGCCTGCGCCAGCTGCAGCTCCGGAAGGACATCATCCGCACGCTCAACCAGCGACGGCTGGAGGGAGCCAAGGACATCAGGGAATTGGGCGCCGAGCGCGTCCATGGCCGCGTGGTCCGGACAGGCTTTCATGACGAGATCGGCGCCTCAGCCTATGTCGTCGTGCGGGACGGTGAGGGCCTGGAGCACTATGCGCGGCTAGGCCTCGGCAAGGCGCCACCGCAAGTTGGCCAGACGGTGGAGCTGGCCCGCGGCGCGCAAGGCGTGCAAATCCTGTCGGCAGGCCGCAACGGACCCGAGCGCAGCATTTGAGTGCTCGCTTAGGTTGAACCTTCGCCTTGGCTTTTCGTTATCGAGGGAAATCCGCGGCGTTTTCGGTGCGCCACGGAGCAGTCGTAGGGGCTGGGGTGAATGCGTGCGGACGTCGTGCGCGTGATGGAGTTCACGGGCGAGATCGACCGGATCAAGCGGCCGGCGGAACTCCTGTCGGGGCTGAAGGAGCGGCTCGCGCCATTTGGCGTGACGTCGTTGTCGGTCAACCTGATCCAGAGCCCGGGACAGCCTGTCAGTCCGCGCGCGCTGCTCGGCGAGCAGTGGCGAGATTGGGCGGATGACAGCGGCCGCTTCTGCTATGGCGAGCACGATCCGGCGGTGCGCATGCTGCTGACCCGGTCGCGGCCCTTCGCCTGGTCCGAGGCTCTGGCCCATTTTCGTTCAATCGACGGCGACCGGCTCACGGTCGCCAACTTCGGCGTCGCCAGCCGCCGCGAAGCCTTCGTGGTCCCGGTCCGGGAGCCTGACGGAACGCTCCTGGCTACGACCTTCAGCGGTCCCCAGCTCGATCTCGCTCCAGAGGTCCGGTACGCCATGCACCTGGCCGGCTACTACTTCGCCACGCGCGGCCGGGAGATCGTCGAGGCCGCCGAGCCCGGCGCGCACTGCCCACTGACGCCACGCCAGCTGGAGTGCCTGCGCTGGGTCCACGCCGGCAAGACCGACCATGAGATCGCGATGCTGCTGGGCGTCTCCCCGCGCACCGTCCACAACCACGTCGAGGCGGCCAAGGCGGTGTTCAACACGCCGAAGCGATCGACCGCGGCATTCGAAGCTCGGCGACGAGGGTGGCTGGCGGACGCGCCCGGCGCGCCGTCCGTAACCAATGGCGTCGCGGCGCAGAACCCCGTGCGCTGGTGAGACGCGGCGAAACAGCGCCCGGGTGGCCTCGAATCCAAGGCGGGGACCGATCTCAGGGCGGCTCAAATCGTCGCACCTATGCGCGTCTTCGCTGCCCCACTACTGCCCCACTGACGCAAAACTGAGCGCGATTTTGGCGTCAGGCGCGCTGTCGCCTGGAGGGTAAATTGCTGTTTTCTAAGGAAAAAAGATGGTGGACGCGGCTGGGATTGAACCAGCGACCCCTACGATGTCAACGTAGTGCTCTCCCGCTGAGCTACGCGTCCGAACCTTTGGCTTCCCGGCGGACCGGGAGCGGGGAGGCCGGGGATATAACGGGCGACCTCGGCTGACGCAAGCGGCCGTGTGCGATGAGGTCCCGTCTTAGGCGGCGATCATCCGATCGACCTCGTGGACGATCTCGCGCAGGTGGATCGGCTTGGAAAGCACCTTGGCGCCGGGCGGCGCGCTCTCGCCGGCGGCCAGCGCCACGGCGGCGAAGCCGGTGATGAACATGATGCGCAGGCCCGGGTGCTTGGCGGCGGCCTGGCGGGCGACCTCGATGCCGTCCATTCCCGGCATGACGATGTCGGTGAGCAGCAGGTCCCAGTCCTGGTCGAGCACCGCGGCCGCCTCGTCGCCGTCGGCGCAGGCGGTCACCTCGTAGCCGGCGCGCTCCAGCGCGCGGGCGAGGAAGCCGCGCAGCGAATCGTCATCTTCGGCGAGCAGGATGCGGGCCATGAATACGCCTGAAATTCTGAATTAAAGTACGAGCTGAAGCGTGCACCATAGCGGCGCAAGCGTAAAAGCGCGATGAACCCTTTGACCGGACCCGGGCGCTGGGCGTTGAATGCATGCGATGAACGCCTGGGAGCCGATCTGCGCCGACGCGCCCCATACGGACGCGCATGAGAAGGATGCGCTTGAGAAAGCCGGCGAACCGGAGCCGGGCTTCCAGGTGCGCCGCGCCGCCGCGGACGGGGCGGCGCCGCCCACCCCGCTGGTGTTCGCCTCGCCGCATTCGGGCCGGGTCTATCCCGACGACATGATGGCCGCCGCCGCCCTCGATGCGCATGCGATCCGGCGCTCCGAGGACGTGCTGGTCGACGACCTGATCGGGCGCGCCGCCGAGCTCGGCGCGGCGGTGATCGCCGCGCGCTACGCCCGCGCCTACATCGACCTCAACCGCGAGGCCTTCGAGCTCGACCCGGCGATGTTCGTCGACGAGCTGCCGGATTTCGCCCGCGCCCGCACCGCGCGCGTCGCCGCGGGCCTGGGCGCGATCGCCAAGGTGGTCTCCGAAGGCCAGGAGATCTACGCCCGCAAGCTGACCTTCGCCGAGGCCCGGGCGCGAATCGACCAGGCGCATCGACCCTATCACGCGGCGCTGGAGCAGCTTCTGGCCGAGGCCGAGGCGGCCCACGGCTTCGTCATCCTGATCGACTGGCACTCCATGCCTTCTGCGGCCGCGCGCGCCGGCCGGGACCGGCCGAGCGACTTCGTGCTGGGCGACCGGTTCGGCGCGGCCTGCGCCGGCGTGCTGACCGCCCGCGTCGAGCGCGAGCTGGAGGCGATGGGCTATCGGGTGGCGCGCAACTCGCCCTACGCCGGCGGCTACACCACCGAGCACTACGGCCGCCCCGCGCGCCGCACCCACGCCCTGCAGATCGAGATCAACCGCGGCCTTTACCTCGACGAGGCGACGCTGGAGCCCCTGGCGGGCTTCGCGCGGCTGAAGGGGGACCTGGAGCGGCTGACGGCGGCGCTCGCCGAGGCGGACTGGGCGGCGCTGAAGGCTTAAGACTTAAGACCAGCTGCACTGAGGGCGGCCTGAAGAATCGATGAGGCCCCGCGGCAGCGCGGCCTCTAATGGGCAGCTGGTGCTGAGGCGGCTGGAACTGACGCAACGGGCGTTGCGGCAGGAGCCGGAGAAACACGGCTCTGGATCCAACCAAGGCCGCCGATAATGCCGCCGACGACGATCGCCATCACTGCAAATCCAATGCCGATCGCTGCGAAGGTATTGGTGGTGAGGTCCCGCTTGGTCGGAAGCTGGCTCGTGTTTTCAACCAGCTTGTCGAGCTTGCCGCTTATGGCATCGAGATCCTTGCGCACATATTCCATGTGCGTCTCCAGCTTAGTGACGCGAGCGTCCATGCCCATAGAGTCGCCTCCGCCGCTCCCGGTTTCAAGAGGCGCCTTGCTTTGGCGAACCTCATCTAATTGCCTTTGCAAATCGTTCAGCCGTATGAGCATCGGGCTAGCGCTTTCAGCCATGGACCTGCCCCGAGGTGAAATTCACTAGCTCCTCAACATCTTTCAATATTTCGTCATTGGTCTTTTCAAGTAACTCAATCAATCCGGCAGGTAACGCTGCTGATGGGCCGGCCTGCTGAAGGATGGCCACCAAATATGCATTGAACTTCACCTGCTTGAGCAGAATCCCCGCTACCGGGAGGGTTCCCTGCAGCATTTTCATTGTGGTGGCGTCAGGCACTTACTTTTCTCTCTGGCCGAGCGGCTTCTGAGTCACGCTACATCCGCCGGCCCCCTCCAGCAATCTGCTCTTGCCGCCTCGACATCTCTCAGCGTGGCCTGACGCATGCATCGGGGCGGCTCCCGGGCTTGGTCGCGTCGAACCGCGCTCGTCCACGACTCGAGGAGCCACGCGACTGACGCTTCCGGTAAGCTTGGGGTGGCGCGCCGGTCGTCTGCCTTTCATGACGCCGGGAGGGGGGCGAAAAAAAAGCCGCGCCCGAAGGCGCGGCAGTCATTAGGGAGGAAACGCCCAGGAAGGGCAGAGGCGTCAGGGACGCCTCACGGCCTCCTTATACGGTGCAATGCACAACGCAGCAAGTTCGGCGGCATTAAAAATTCCTCATGAAGCCATCAGCGAAGCTGATTTATCTGCCGTCGCAAGGGCTTGCGGCCGAGGGCTTCTCTCTTATATTGCTGCGCCGCACAATGAATTGGGTCCCGCGGGCGCATTCGCCGCTGGGTCGCATTCGAACTCCATGCTGGCGGTCGCGCCGCGCCTCGCCTAAAAGCCCGCCTTTCCGCCGCCGAGAACGTTCCGTCATGTCGCTCCGCAACATCGCCATCATCGCCCACGTCGACCACGGCAAGACCACGCTGGTGGATCAGCTGCTCGCCCAGTCCGGCGTCTTCCGCGCCAACGAGGCGACGGTCGAGCGCGCCATGGACTCCAACGACCAGGAGCGCGAGCGCGGCATCACCATCCTGGCCAAGTGCACCAGCGTGCTCTGGAACGGCAAGGCCGGCGAGACGCGGATCAACATCATCGACACCCCCGGCCACGCCGACTTCGGCGGCGAGGTGGAGCGGATCCTCGGCATGGTGGACGGCTGCGTCCTGCTGGTCGACGCCGAGGAAGGCGTCATGCCGCAGACCAAGTTCGTGCTCGGCAAGGCGCTGAAGATGGGCCTGCGGCCGATCCTCTGCCTGAACAAGGTCGACCGGCCGCACGCCGATCCCGACCGGGTGCTGAACGACGCCTTCGACCTGTTCGCCGCCATGGGCGCGAGCGACGAGCAGCTCGACTTCCCGCACATCTACGCCTCGGGCAAGAACGGCTGGGCGACGCTCGACATGTCCCAGCCGAATGCTGACCTGGCCCCGCTGTTCGACCTGATCGTCGACCACGTGCCGCCGCCAAGGGCCGAAGCGCGCAAGGCCGAGCCCTTCCAGATCCTCTCGGTGCTGATCGAGAACGACCCGTTCCTCGGCCGCCTCCTGACCGGCCGCATCGAGAGCGGCAAGGCCGTGCCCGGCATGGCCATCCACGCGCTCAGCCGCGACGGCAAGGAGATCGAGCGCGGCCGCATCACCAAGGTGCTGGCCTTCCGCGGGCTGAAGCGCCAGCCGATCGACGAGGCCGAGGCCGGCGACATCGTCGCCATCGCCGGCATGTCGAAGGCCACGGTGGCCGACACCCTCTGCGCCATGGAAGTCGCCGAGGCGCTGCCGGCCCAGCCGATCGATCCGCCGACCATCTCGATGACCGTCTCGGTCAACGACAGCCCGCTGGCCGGCCGCGAAGGCGACAAGGTGCAGAGCCGGGTGATCGCCGCGCGCCTGTTCAAGGAAGCCGAGTCGAACGTCGCCATCCGCGTCACCGAAACCTCGGAGAAGGACGCCTACGAGGTCGCCGGCCGCGGCGAGCTGCAGCTGGGCGTGCTGATCGAGGGCATGCGCCGCGAGGGCTTCGAGGTCTCGATCAGCCGCCCGCGGGTGGTGTTCCAGACCGATCCGGAGACCGGCGAGAAGATGGAGCCGATCGAGGAGGTGATGATCGACGTCGACGACGAGTTCACCGGCATCGTCATCGAGAAGCTGTCGGCGCGTAAGGCCGAGCTGAAGGACATGGGCCCCTCCGGCGCCGGCAAGACCCGGATCAGCCTGATGAGCCCCTCGCGCTCGCTGATCGGCTACCAGGGCGAGTTCCTGACCGACACGCGCGGTTCGGGCGTGCTCAACCGCGTGTTCAGCCACTACGAGCCCTACAAGGGCGCGATCGACGCCGGCCGCAAAGGCGTGCTGGTCTCCAACTCCGACGGGGAAACCGCGGCCTATGCGCTGTGGAACCTGGAGGAGCGCGGGACGATGTTCGTCGGCGCCGGCGAGAAGACCTACCAGGGCATGATCATCGGCGAGAACAGCCGCGCCGACGACCTCGACGTCAACCCGATGAAGGCCAAGCAGCTCACCAACGTCCGCGCCTCGGGCAAGGACGAGGCGATCCGCCTGACCCCGCCGCGCCGGCTGACGCTGGAGCAGGCGATCGCCTACATCGAGGACGACGAGCTGGTCGAGGTGACGCCGAAGTCCATCCGCCTGCGCAAGCAGGTCCTGAACCCCAGCTTCCGCAAGAAGCGGGTGAAGGAAGAGGCGTAAGACTCACGATGCCTGCCCTGCGGGGCAGGGCTATAGCATATGAAACGTGTTCATCCTTCTCCCCTTGCGGGAGAAGGTGGCTCGCGCAGCGGGTCGGATGAGGGGGCGAGCCGCCCTTGAGGATCGGCTTCGCCGAAACCACGAAAATCACGAAATACACGAAAGCAGGCGCGAAGCCCGCCGGAGGATCTTCAGCGCCAGAAGTGGAAGGCGCGCCAGCCGGCGCCGATCGCGTCGAGGTCCAGGCCGAAGACGGCGCTGAGGCTCGCCGCCGCCCGGAAGAGGCCGGCGCCCACGCCGGGCACGAAGAAGACGGCGAGGAACAGCAGGCCCATGGCCAGCCCTTCGGCTTTGCGCAGGTGCGGGGCGAGCGTGGTCGGCAGGTACGGGCGCAGGGCGTTGAACCCGTCCAGACCCGGGATCGGCAGGATGTTGAGGATCAGCGCCATGGCCTGCAGGAAGGCCAGCAGGCTGAGCGCCGGAAAAAGCGCGCCCTGCGCCCCCTCCGCCGCCCAGATCCGCAGCACGCTGGCGAGCACGACGAGCAGCACAAGGGTGGCGGCCGGCCCGGCCAGGGCCGCGGCGCTGCGCCAGGCGCGGCTGCGCATCAGGTCGTTGCGCAGATAGACCGCTCCGCCGGGCAGGGCGACGCCGCCGAGCGCCAGCGCCAGCAGGGGCAGCGCGAGGCTGGTCCCGACGTCGCCGTAACGGCGCGGATCGAAGGCGAGGTAGCCCTTCTGGGCCACCGTGTGGTCGCCGCCAAGGTAGCCGACCGCGGCGTGGCTGAACTCGTGGGCCATGACGCTCAGCACCCAGCCCAGCATGACGAAGGCGAAGGTCAGGACGCCGGGCGCATCGTCGAGCCGCGCGAGGCCATAGCCCATCGCGGCCCAGGCGAGCAGCAGCCCCGCGCCAAGCGCGTTGGCCGGGCGCGGCGGATCGGCGGCGGGTTGTGTCTGGACGGTCTCGGTCACCTGGCGCACAAGGTGGGGACCTGCGGCGCCGTGGTCAACTGCGGCGCCATAGAACCGGCGCAGTCCAACGGCTAGACCCTAGACCATTCGCCGCCGAAGTGGAGGCCGGTTCGGCGCAGCGAATGGTCTGACTTCAAAGACTTATGAGCCTTGGCGGTTCATTCGAACCGCCAAGGCTCCGGCCCCCGGAGAGATGAGAGCCGTGCCGCCTTCGACCGACGACGACAATCCGTTTTCGCGGGCCTCCGCCTGGCCGAAAATGCCGCAGGCCCCGTTCCGCATCGGCCCGCTGCCCAAAGCCGGCGCGCCCGTGCAGCCTCCGGCGCCCCAGCCGGTGCCGCCGCAGCGCCCGGCCGGGCTGCTCGCCATGCCGCAGCAGCGCGAGCAGGACACTTCGGTGGCCGGTTTCTTCGGCTCCGGGCCGATGGGCGGGGCGACGCACGGCGCGGCCTTCCTGCGGTCGCCGCCCAAGCCTGCGGCGACGCTCGCGGATACGCCGGCGTCGGTCGCCGTTCCGCCCCCGGCGGCGCAGCCGGCGCCGCCCGTCGAACGCGAGCGGCCCCCGGTGGAGCTCGCCGAGGTCGAGGTGGTCGGTCGGCG
>NZ_DATELG010000130.1:0-18670 GCF_035276905.1 Phenylobacterium sp.
GCAATCGACGCAACGATGGCCATCCCGTTCGCGGATGAACTCGCTCCAGCGTCGCAGACAACGGACGCGATTGAGGCCGCTCGCTATTGCCTGATCCAGCCGGTTTAGGGCCGCTTCGACTGAGGCGACCGATGCTGCTACCACGGCGCGCTAGCTAGCCGGGCTTTGGCCCTTGTGGCGGCGGCCGGGCAACTGACCACTGCAATCAGGGTGTTGTGCAGATTCATAAAGCAGTAGAGCGGCGCATCGCCGGCCAACCAGCCCTTCGCAAAGAGAAAGCTGAACACGCTGTCCTGGACGGGGGTCCAGCGTTTGCGCCGTATGCCGGGCCAGATCCAGAGCGCGGGGACCAGATTTGGCGGAAGCTCAGCGCCGGGGCCGGCCACGGCGATGCACGCAAAATCTGATCGGCTGGCGCCGCGCCCGTATTTCAACGCGTACAGGCCAAAGGCGACCTTTTCGACGACGGTGGCGATCCGGCCCATCTCGGGCTCAAATCTGACCCGCCCTTCGCTGTCGATGGACAGGGATTTGATTATCCGGTCGTCCAGACCGGGAAAGGACTGCAGCGACCTATCGAATTTTCCGCCGTCCTCGATCTTGGCGGCGAGATGTGGCGCATCTCCGATGTGAGCAAGCACCACGGCGAGGTATTCCTCGTCGAGGGACCAAGACCGATTGCACGGCCCGCACGCCGGAACCGTGCGAAGGTTGATCGGCCAGGGCTTCTCCAGGAGGGTTTTGGGCGGAACGTGTTCGCGGGTATCGGCCGGCCGTCCGCAATAGAGGCAGAACTGATCAAGTCCTTTCTGGCGTCGGGAGACGCCGGGCCCGAGGGGTAGCTGAAGCTGCTTCACCGGACGAGGTCCCTGTGCATCACACCTCGCCGTCACCCAAAAGGATCTCGGCAGCTAATACCTCGACAAGCGGGTTGTCTGCCTGGACGGCGTGGCGGCTTTCAAGCCGGGCGACCAGCCGTTGGCGAAGCCTGTCTCCGAGAATACCGCTGGGGCTTTCGTCCCTCGGGCGTCGCCGGGGTTTCCAGGCCGCCAGCTTGTGCAAAATGCCGAAGTCGAGGCCATCGACCTGTCGCTGGAGCATGTGGATTCGTTCGTCACGGGAGAACGGCCCCACGGCAGTGTAGCCACGCGACAACCCTAGCGCCTCGTCGACGTCATCCAGCGAAAGCCGCAACGCATCGACGCCTGACGGCGTCAGGGCGAGAGTCGGGCAGCAGTGATGGGGAAAGTTATCGATACAACCCAAGACGAGCGTGGCCAGCTTCGCCACATGCTCGCGACAGCAGTCCGCGACATCACGGTTGACCGCCTAGGCGCACCCAGACTCTCATGACCTCAACCTCTCGAACCGCCCGGTGCGGACCCGCATGCCGGGTGGTGTGGCAGGGGCGCGGCGGCCAACGCCGCCCCATATGCCGATTCGACCGACGAATAGGGGCAGGGCCGCGGTCCGCGGGCGCCGATGGCCCGCCGAGCGCAGGTCAGATCCCCATGCAGATGTACTTGAGTTCCGTGTAGTCCTCGAGCCCGTGGCGCGAGCCCTCACGCCCGAGACCCGAGCGCTTGATCCCGCCGAACGGCGCGACCTCGGTCGAGATCAGCCCGGTGTTGACGCCGATCATCCCCGACTCGACCGCCTCCGCCACCCGCCACACCCGCGCAAGGTCGCGCGAGTAGACGTAGGCGGCCAAGCCGTATTCCGACGCGTTCACGCGCGCCACCACCTCGGCCTCCGTCGTGAACCGCATGACGGGGGTCAGCGGGCCGAAGGTTTCTTCACGCGCGCAGAGCATCTCGTCCGTGGCCTCGGCGATCACGGTCGGCTGGAAGTACCGGCCGCCGAGGCGTTCGCCGCCGGTGAGCACGCGCCCGCCGCGCTGACGCGCGTCGTGGACGTGAGCGGCCACCTTGGCCACGGCCCGCTCGTCGATCAGGGGGCCGACCTGGACGCCGTCTTCCGCGCCCGGCCCGACCTTCAGTTGGGCGACGGCGGCGACCAGTTTCTCGACGAAGGCGTCGTGGACGGACGCCTGCACATAGAGCCGGTTGGCGGCGACGCAGGCCTGCCCGGCGTTGCGGAACTTGGCCTGGATCGCGCCATCGACCGCCTTGTCGATGTCGGCGTCCTCGAACACGACGAAGGGCCCGTTGCCGCCGAGCTCGAGGCTCAGCTTCTTGATCGTCGGCGCCGCCTGCGCAGCCAGCAGGGCGCCCACCGCGGTGGACCCGGTAAAGCTGAGCTTGGCGACCTCGGGGCTCCCGGTCAGCACGCCGCCGATCGCGGCCGCATCCCCGGTGACGATGTTCAGCAGGCCAGGCGGCAGGCCGGCCTCGGCGGCCAGGACGCCCAGCGCCAGGGCGGAGAAGGGGGTCTGCGGCGCCGGCTTCACGACGGCGGCGCAGCCCGCGGCCAGAGCCGGCGCGATCTTCCGCGTCACCATCGCCGACGGAAAGTTCCAGGGCGTGATCGCCGCCACCACGCCGATCGGCTGGCGCATCACCAGGATGCGCTTGTCCGCCGCGTGCGCCGGGACGATCTCGCCATAAAGGCGTTTGGCCTCCTCGCCGAACCATTCGAGGAAGCCGGCGGCATAGGCGATCTCGGCGCGCGCTTCGGCGAGCGGCTTGCCCTGCTCAGCGGTGAGCAGTTCGGCGAGCGGCTCCTGGTGCGCGATCATCAGATCGGCGAAGCGGCGGAGCACGCGGGCGCGCTCCTTCGCCGGCCGCGCCGCCCAGGCCGACATGGCGGCCTGGGCCGCGGCGACCGCGCGCCGGGTCTCGGCCGCGCCGAGATCGGGAACGCGTCCGATCACCTGGCCTGTGGCGGGATCGTCGACGTCGATCCATCGATCGCCGGCGACCCAGGCGCCGTCGATGAGGCAGGCCTCGCGCTTCAGGTCCACGCCGATCAATCCTCGGGCGCGATCCGTACGCGCAGGCCGTCGAGCCGCTCTTCGAGCGGAACCTGACAGGCCAGGCGCGAGGTGGCGTCCCGATGGGACGAGGAGTCGAGCAGGTCGTCCTCGTCCTGGCTGATCGGCGGCAGGGCGTCGGCGAAGGCGGGATCCACGATGACGTGGCAGGTGGCGCAGGAGCAGCACCCGCCGCACAGGGCCAACAGCTCATCGATCCCGGCGTCGCGAATGGCCTCCATGAGCGACTTGCCAGCTTCGACGTTCAACTGGCGCTCGGCGCCGGTACGCTCGGTTACGGTAATGGAAATCATCTGAACGCTCTCTAGACGCCAAGCCGCTGGATCTTGTGGCCGCCGAATGCGAGGGCGACATTCTTCGTCTCCATGTAGAAGTCGAAGCTCCAGTCGCCGCCGTCCCGGCCGATGCCTGAGGCCTTCATGCCGCCGAACGGCGTCGGCAGGTGACGCACGTTCTCGCTGTTCACCCAGACCATGCCGGCCTCCAGCGCGTTGGAGACCCGCAGCGCCCGGCCGACCTCGCCGGTCCAAAGGTAGGCGGCCAGGCCGTAGTCGACGTCGTTCGCCTTGGAGATCGCGTCGGCTTCGTCGTCGAACGGGATCACGGTGAGGACCGGTCCGAAGATCTCCTCCCGGGCGATGCGCATCGACTGCTCCGCGTCGGCGAAGAGCGTCGGCTCGAAGTAGTAGCCTCCGTTCGCCCCGGCCGCATGACGCCGGCCCCCGGCGGCGACGCGCGCCCCGCCCTGCGCGGCGATGGCGGCGTAGCTTTCCACCTTCGCCAGGTGACGCGGGTGGATCAACGGCCCGACCTCGGTGGCGGGGTCGAACGGATCGCCGACCTTCAGCCGGCCGACGCGTTCCACCAGCCGGGCTACGAACGCATCGTGGATCGAGCGCTGCACCAGCAGCCGCGACGAGGACGTACAGCGCTGGCCGTTGAGCGAGTAGATCATGAAGATCGTCGCATCGAGCGCACGCTCGAGGTCGGCGTCGTCGAACACGATGACGGGGTTCTTGCCGCCCAGTTCGAAGTGGACCCGCTTCAGGGTCTCGGCACCCTGGCGCATGATGGCCGAGCCGGTCTTGCTTTCGCCGACGAACGCCACCGCCTTGATGTCCCGATGTTCCGTCAGGCCTTTGCCGGTCGTCTCGCCGAGCCCGTTGACGGCGTTGAAGACGCCGGGCGGGAGGCCCGCCTCCGCTGCGATCTCGACCAGCAGGCGCGCCGAGTAGGGCGACCACTCGGCCGGCTTGTGAACCACGGTGCAGCCAGCGGCCAGCGCCGGCGCGATCTTCCACGTCGACAGCATGAAGGGCGTGTTCCACGGCGTGATCACGGCGACGGGGCCGATGGGATGACGCGTCGTGAAGTTCAGATGCTCCCCGGTCGGCAGCGATTGGCCGTTGGCGGCGTCCGGCGCCCGATCGGCGAAGAAGCGGAAGTTCTCCGCGCCGCGGATCGCCGCCTTCGACATGAAGCGCCAGCATTGTCCGGCGTCCAGGCATTCCACCGCCGCGATCTCGTCCGCGCGCGCCTCGATGAGGTCGGCGATGCGATGGAGGATCTTGCGCCTTTCGGCGCCTGGGGTCGCAGCCCACGCCGGGAACGCGCCCTTGGCCGCCGCCACGGCGGCGTCCACTTCGGCGGGCGTGGCGTCGAGCGCCTGTCCGATCACCTGACCGGTCGCGGGCTCGGTCACCTCGAAGGGCGCTCCCGATCCCGGCAGATCGCGGCCGTCGATGAAATGGCCGAGCGGGCGCTTGCGGAACGGCGCCACGGCGTCGAGCGCGATTTGACGGCGGTCGATGGTCATCGGTTGTCTCCTATGCTCGCCACTGGACGGCGCTCACACCCGCTAAATAACTTAACATGTTAAGTTGTCAACGGGTCTGAGGCTTCAAAGCGACCGCAGGAGAGGGCCGCGGCGGCCGCCTGCGCGCCGCCACGTCCCGCGCCCGACGATCAGCAGGTCAGGCCATTGCAACGCCGCGGCCGCCCGCGGCGGCGAAGCCGGCCTTGTCGTCGCGATACTGAACCGCGCCGGCGAACATGCTGAGGATCACCTTGGCCTCGCCGATCGCCTCCGGCGCAAGGCGGAAGATGTCCCTGTCGAGAACGATCAGGTCCGCCGCCTTGCCCACCTCGATCGAGCCGGTCTCCGTCTCGGCGAAGAGCGCCTCCGCGCCGCGAAGGGTCTGGCTGACGATCATGTCCTGGAGCGGGACGCCTTCCTGCACGCCGCGCTGGATGCGGGGCAGGGGGTTGAAGTCCCAGACGGGATAGTCGCTCGAGCAGGTCGTCGGAACGCCCAGATCGTAGAAGACCTTCGGCGCCGGGTGCCCATCGGCGCGCACGCCGAGCGCCTTGAAGCGGCCAGCGAGCGGCGCCGCCATCGGAAACACGTGCGAGATGATGTGGCGAGAGTCGCGCGGGCCGTTCCGGGTCAGAGCGTATTCGAAGGCGTCGAGCGTCTTCCCATAGGACTCCGTCGAACCGATGTCGTGGATGTAGAGCCGAAAGCCCGCCTTGTCGAACGCGGCCATCGTCGCGTTCAACGAGTCCTGGGCCCACAGCATCTCCTTGCCCGCGCCCGGCACGCCGGTGGCGAAGATCTTGATCGTGTTCAGCTTGAAGTAGCGCCCCCCGGCGAACCGCGCCCGCGTGGCGATCAGTTCGGGGACCTGGGACACGCCCCGGTTCTCGTTGGCCCACTGCGCGACGTTGTAGCGCGCGGTGAGCTTCCCCTCGTCGCTCAGCCGCTGCATGGCGTTGAAGAACGGCAGCGTCGTGACGTGGGTCGGGACGATCGCGCCGGTGACGCCCCGTCGCGCCGCCAGCTGCTGCCAGGACTCCACCGCCTGGCGATACTCCTCCGTCGAGGAATCGGGTTGCGGAAGCTTTGACAAGACCAGGTCGTGCGCGCCGAATTCATGCAGGATTCCGTTCGGCTCGCCGGTCTTCGGGTCGCGCTCGATCACGGCGCCGGCCGGCTCGGGCGTGTCCTTGGTGAGCCCCGCCCGGCGGAGCGCTGCGCTGTTGACCCACAGCTCATGGTGCGACGTCGCCACGATCGCCGCCGGAATGTCGCCCACGAGCTCATCGAGCAGGGCCCGCGGCGGCTTGCCCTGGGCGCTCGCCGTGGCCCTCAGCCATTCGAGGTGAAAGCCGACCCCGCGGATTTGCTGCAGGCCGAGATTCTTCGCCCGATAGGCGGCGATCGCCTGCCGGTAGCTTTCCATGGAGGCTTCGCCCGGGTCGGCCGGGCCGATGGGACGAGGCGCGCCTGGCAGCTTCAGCCAGAACATCTCCTCGGCGCGCAAATAGACGTGGTTGTGCGTGTCGATGAAGCCGGGAAGCACCACGCGGCCGCCGGCGTCAATCACCTGGGTGCGTGCGCCGCGGAAGGCCGAGGCGCCTTCATTCGATCCGACGTAGACGATCTTGCCGGCGCGGATGGCGACGGCCTGAGCCCAGCTGCGCTTTTGATCGACGGTGAAGACCTGGCCATTGCTCAGGATCGTGTCGGCCGCCTCGGGGGCGGCCAGCACGCCCGGTGCGGCTGCAACCAGCATCAGCGCCGGCGTGCTCGCCCAGATCGCTCGTCTTGTCAGCAGAGCCATAGTCGTCCTCCCAGGTTTTCCGAATCGTCTCAGCCACGTCTGGCGAGGCGCCGCAGCGCCAGCGCCAATGTACTACTCATGTTAAGGATCTAGCGCGCGGTTCGCCCCGCGGCAATGAGGCGGACGCGCTTCGGCCCTGGCGCGGCGGGCGCACTTAGGTGTCAGGCGGGCCTGCTCTCCTTCCCGCCGTCATCGCGAGCCCGACGTCGAGCGCCTCGAGCACGCCGTCTGAGGGCAGCTCGCGATCGCAGGCCAGCTGATATTCCGCGCCGGACGCAAGCTGCATGTGGAGCTCGGTCGTCATCTCCAGACCGAGCGGCAAGGTGATCTCTCCTGCAGCTTGCAGCGCGCGCAGGCTCTTGGCGATTCGCTCTCGGTAGAGGTGATAGATCGCCGCCAGACCCTTCGGGTTTTGCTCCATTTGAGAGATCTCGGCGGCGAACTGCAAAGAGAGCCGGAAGCGTTTGCTGTCCCGGCTGCCGTGCTCACGCCGGACGACCTTCAGCGAGGCGACGTACTCGCCCCAGCTGGCGGGAATTGGAAGACGCTGCTCCTCCAGGTGATGAAGGGTGCAGGCGGCGACGATCGCCTCCTCCGTGGTCTTGAAGTGGGTGTAGAGCGCTCCGACGGAGATTCCCGCGGCCTTGCATATGTCGCGCAAGGAGGTCTCGTAGACGCCCTTCTCCAGCAGGACCTCCAAGGCGGCGCGCGCGATCGCCTCGCGCTGCGCTTCCATATAGCTCTCGTCTCGCTTCGGCAGGGCCTTCCCTCCACACTGCGCTGCGTTTTCAGGCAGCGTACACGGTCGCCGCCAAAAAAGTGAGCGCACGCTCATTATCGCATCGCTTGAGCCAGCTTAACTACTGCGACGAAAAATTCCTTGCGCAGAATAAAAAGCGATCGCACGCTTATTTTAGCACAGGAAGGGAGGAAAATCCTATGAGGGGGTTGATCAGCGCGCTGCTCTGCGCGACGTCGAGCTTGGCCTTCGCCGCTCGCGCCGACGCACAGGAGGCTGCGCCGTCGACAGGGGCGACGACGCTCAGCGAGGTCGTGGTGACGGCGCAAAAGCGTGAGCAGGCCTTGATTGACGTGCCGCTGTCCATCACCGCCGTCGGCGGCGCGGAGCTTGCGAGGCGTAACGCGTCGACCATCAACGACCTGCAGTACGCCGTTCCCGGTCTGTCGATCACCGAGTTCTCACCGGGGCAACAGCGGGTGCAGCTTCGCGGCGTTTCCGTCTACAGCGGCCTGCCGACCGTCGGCGTGTACCTGGACGAGCTGCCGCTGAACACGGAGGCGAACCAGACCGGCCAGGACGTCCGTCTGCTCGACATCTCCCGCATCGAAGTGTTGCGCGGCCCGCAAGGCACGCTCTACGGTCAAGGCGCGGTCGGCGGCACGATCCGCTACATCACGAACGACCCGGACCTGTCGCGGTATTCCGCCGCCGTCAACGGCGAGACCGGCGCGGTCAGCGGCGGCGGAACCGACTGGAAGGTGGACGGCGTCGTCAACGCCCCGCTCGTCACCGATCGCCTCGGCGCGCGCCTGGCTGCGTCCTATCAGCACTTCGGCGGTTGGATCGACAATCCTCTGCTCGGCGACAAGAACGTCAACAGCGGGCACGCGCTCACCTTGCGCGGCAAGGTCGCGGTCAGGTTCAGCGACGACTTCAAGCTGACGCTGATGGTTCAGCATCAGGAACTGCGTCTCGGCGCGCAGAACCTCAGCGACGAGAACCATCATGTTTTCGACGCCGGACCGACGCCGTTCCGTTCGAAGGCGACGCTGCTCAACGCCACGGCGACCTACGACACCGGCTTCGCCGAACTGCTGAGCTCGACCGGCTACATCACGCGCCAGGATAGTCAGACCGCCGACCTGACGGCCACCTTCAAGCCGTTCTTGCCGCTGTTCGACGTTCCTTCCGCCGCGGTGCAGAACGTTCTCACCGTCACCGCACCGATCAACAAGATCTTCACCCAGGAAGTCCGCCTGGCCTCGAAGGGCGAGACGCGGCTGGGATGGACGGTCGGCGCCTTCTTCAGGGACTCGAAGGCCACCGCCGACACGATCACCACAGTCACGCCGGACCTCCTGCCGCCCGGGGTGAACTTGTTGGCCGGCAGCGGCACGTCGCCTTCCAACTCGCAGTCCTGGGCCGTGTTCGGCGAGGGAACCTATAAGCTGACGCCCAGGCTGACCGCCCTCGTCGGGCTCCGCTACTTCGAAGACCGGCGCAAGCAGGATTCCACCCAGACGACCTTCGGCTTCACGTCCGTGGACGTCAACAGCGCCAAGTTCACCTCGCTCAGTCCGCGCTTCAACCTGTCCTGGCAGCCCACCGATCAGGTGAACCTCTACGCCAACGTGGCCAAGGGCTTCCGCAGCGGCGGCTTCAACTCCACGTCGGTCGGCGCGGGCCTGGGAACGGTGCCGCCATCCTATGGCCCCGACAAGATCTGGACCTACGAGGCCGGCGGCAAGTTCGTCTCGAGAGATCGCGCGCTTTCCGCCGAGGTCGCCGTCTATCGGAACGTCTGGAATGACGTCCAGACGACCACCAACATCCCCGGCCTGCCGACGAACTTCACGACCAACGGCGGGAAAATCGCCGGCTGGGGCGTCGACGGCTCGGTGACCTACATTCCGGTCCGCGCGCTCACCCTCAGCCTGACGGGCGGCTGGAACAACATGGCGTACAAGACCTCCTCGGTCGAACACCTGGCCGGCGATCGCGTGGACTACGTCCCGCACTTCACGGGCTCCGCATCGGCCGAGTACCGGTTCGACGTCGCCAATCTCCCAAGCTTTGTGCGTGTCGACTACCAGTACGCGGAAGCGTTCCAGGTCTATGTGCGCAACTTCCAGTCAGCGCCGGTCTTCAGCGATCCCCAGAAGATCCTCAACGCGCGCATCGGCGCTGATGGAAACAGCTGGAGCGCCTCGATCTTCGCGCGGAACATCGTGGACCGGAACAGCGTCATCTATCCTCCGTTTGGCGCTCTGATTTATCCCGCCCGCCTTCAGCCGAGGGTGGTCGGCGCCTCGTTGAGCGTCCGCTACTAGTTCAAGGTTACGCGATGTCTGATCTGTCATGGGCGGAACGCTATGAATTCGCCCAAGCCGCCCTTCTTGCGGAGCATTGCGTCGCCAACGGCGCGGTTTACCCGATCTGGCTCGACGAAAGCCGCTTCTGGTACAAGCGCAGCGGCGAAACGGGCCCGGAGTACTGCATTGTCGACGCCGCGACCGGCGAGCGTCGCATCGCGGTCACTCAGGCGGCGTTGGCGCTCGCCCTCGCCGCAGAGCTCAAGACATCGATCGATCCCGGCCAGCTGATCGTCCGCAACCTCGAGTTCGATCTGGAAAGCGATCAGCTGGCGTTCGAGGCCTATGGCGCAGCCTACTGCTATTCGCTGGCCGACGGGGTGCTGCGCCGGGCCGAGAAGCGGTCCGACATGAACTGGCTGGCGTCGCCGGACGGGTCGGCCGCGCTCGTGCTGCGCGACTACAACCTCTGGCTCCGCGATCTCGCGACGGGCGCGGAGCGCGCGCTGACGACCGACGGCGTCGAGTTCTATGCCTACGGCGAGCCGCCCGCCGCCAGGCGGAGCGGCCGGGCGTTCACGCAGGACGCCGTTCCCGAGGCCCTGTGGTCGCCCGATGGCCGCTGGATCTTCACCCTGCAGACGGACGACCGGCAGGTCCCGGAACTTGCAGTGGCCGACTATGCGTTGGGCGAGGGCGTGCGTCCGAAGATCCGGGCCAACAGGACCAGCCTGCCTGGCGATGCGAAGGTCACGGAATTTCGGATGCTCGCCATCGAGGTTGCGACCGGGCGCCAGGTCGAGGCGCGCTATCCGCGTCTCAACGCGGTCCGGATGAACAGCACCCCGTTCGCCGCCGGCCTCGCGTGGTGGAGCGCGGACGGGCGGACAGCCTATTTCGTGGACATCGAGCGCGGCGAGCGCAAGGCGCACGTCGTCGCTTTCGACGTCGCGAGCGGCGCGGTCCGGGTCGCGTTCAGCGAAGAGTCGGAGACCTATGTCGAGGTCAGCGTCATCGTCTATTCGGCGGCGCTGATCACTCCCCTGCCTGAGACTAACGAGCTTGTCTGGTACTCGGAACGCACCGGACGCGGGCACCTTTACCTCTATGACTTGAGCACGGGAGCCCTCCGGAACGCGATCACGGCCGGACCCTGGCAGATCCGCGACGTCCTGAGCGTCGACCCCAAGCGGCGCGAGATCATCTTCCTGGCCGGGGGGTTAAGCGAGGACGCCACCCCCTACCTCGGCAAGCCCTGCGTCGCCTCGCTCGACGGCGGCGATGTCAGGATCCTGTCCGCTGCGCCGGGCGAGCATCGCATCTGGCGTCCGAGCGAGATAGGATTGACGGTAAGGCGTCTCGAAGGGCTGGACCCAAGCCGGATCTCCGGCGTGTCGCCGACCGGCGACTACTTCGTCGAGACCGTCAGCACCGTCGACAGCGCGCCGATAAGTTTCCTGCGTCGCCGCGACGGCGCTGAGATCGCCGTCCTGGAGACGGCCTTGGCCGATCTGCCGGCCGGGTGGAGCGCGCCCGAGCCGGTCCGTTGCACGGCGGCGGATGGAGCGACCGAGATCTATGGCCTGCTCTTCAAGCCGCTCGGCTACGAAGAGGGCCGGCGATACCCCGTCATCGATCTCATCTACGGCGGACCGCAGGTGTCGCACGTTCCGCGCGGACACTTCGCAGACGGCGATCTCGTGAGCTCGTTGACCTACCTGGACGCGATTCACCTCTCGGCGCTCGGCGCCTTCGTCCTGGTTCTGGACGGACGGGGTACGGCGCAGCGCGAGCAGGCGTTCCGGACCGCCTCCTACGGAGCCGCCCACCTGGCGTCGAACCTGGAGGACCACGTCGCCGCCCTCCGGCAGCTCGCCGAGCACCGGCCGCAGATGGATCTCGACAGGGTCGGGATCACCGGCTTTTCGGGCGGGGGCTATATGACGGCCCATGCGGCGCTGCGCTTCGGCGAGGTCTTCAAGGTGGCCGTCGCCGGCTGCGGGAACTACGACCAGGCGCTGTTCTGGCATTCCTGGGGCGAGCGCTACCATGGCGCATTCGACCCTGCGCACTACGCGGCCCAGGCCGCCAAGACCTATGCGGCAGGGCTGACCGGCAAGCTGATGTTCGTCCATGGCCTGCTGGATGAGGGATGCCACCCGGCGGCGCTGTTCCAGCTGGTCCAGGCCTTGATCGAGGCCGACAAGGACGCCGACCTCGTCATCCTGCCCCGCGGCGGGCATGACTGGACGGGATACGGCCTTCGCCGCCGCTGGGAGTATCTGGCGACCCATCTGGTCGAAGCACCGCCGAAGGGAGCTGCGTTCAAGCCTGCGCTCGATCAGATCCTCGCCATCGCCGCCGCCAACGCCCAGGCGCCTGAGGCGTCCTGACTCCAATGACGTGTACTGTTGCGACGGACGCCGTTCGAACAAGGTCGCGTCCGGTCATCCGGATGGTGACTTCGCTTGGCGACCTGGTGGTCGAGCTGGCCGAAGACAGGGCTCCTGTGGCTGTGTCCGCCTTCTTGGCGCAGGTGGATAAGGGTGTTTTCGACGGCGGCAGCTTCGCCAGGATCGTCAACTCCGACAACGACAACGGAACGCCGACCATCCAAGTCGTGCAGGGCTTCTGCAGGACCGGCGTCGCGCACAGCGCCGACGTGCCCGCGGAAATGACGGATGCGACGGGCTTGCTTCACGAAGACGGCGTGATCTCCTTGCCGCGCGTCGATGGCGGCGCGTCGTCCGCACAGAGCTTCTTCCTCTGCCTCGGGGCGCAGCCTGCGCTCGACGCCGGCGGCGGGCGAACGGATGACGGCCTCGGCTTCTCCGCCTTCGGCCGGCTGGTCGCCGGCGCTGACGTCCTGCGCACGATCCATAGCTCGGAGACGATCGAGGACGCGCCGGATCCGTTCCTGCGCGGGCAGGTCGCGGCCGAGCCTGTGCCGATCTACCGCATCGGACGGGAGCGGATGTCGCCGGCCGAACGCCTCGAGCAGCTGGCGCAGGACTATTGGCGGTTCAGGGTCTGGGAGTTTCCGACCGAGGCGACAGCAGCCGGCATCACGACCGAAAACCGCCGGCTGGAGGGAAATGGCGAAGCCGATTACGCCCGCCGCGCCCGGGTCGCCCAGCGGCTGCTTGCCCGCGCGCGGGAAATCGACGGCGGTGCTCTGGACGATGCAGCGAAGATCACCCTGTCGCTGCTCGTGGGCCAGCTGAGCTCGATCATCGACGCCTATCAACTTTGCGAGCACCGGCGCCCGCAGCTCTATCCCTTCAGCGTCGCCGACGCGCCCGACCAGCTGGCGCAGACGACGGCGCTCGACACCTTCGCCCAGCGCGAGGACTTCGCGGCGCGTCTGCAGGCGGCGCCGGCGTTTATCGAGCAGGGGATGGCGCTGCTTTGCGCCGGCTTCGCCGAAGGCCGCCGCGTCCCGCGGATCCTCGTTCCGCGGATCCTCGCCATTCTCGACAGCCACCTGTCTGCGGAGGACGGCCTCGCGGCTCGGATCACCCGCCGCCTGGAGCCCGGCGTTCCCGGCGTCGACGAGGAGCAGCTAGCCCAGCAGCGTCAGCAGATCACGTCCATCCTCAGCAATGAAGTGCTGCCGGCCATCGCAGGTTTCCGGGGCTGCATCGCGATGCTCGGGCCGGAGGAGCTTACGGAAAGCGTCGGCCTGCTGCACGAGCCCGAAGGTCGCGCCTACTACCGCTACAAGGTGCGCCAGCAGACCTCGCTCGACCTCGATCCCGAGGCCGTCCACGCCATGGGATTGGCGGAAGTCGCCCGGGTTCAGGTCGAACTGGACATTGTGCTCGCGGCCATGGGCCGGCCCGGCGAACGGGCCGCGGTCGCCGCGGAGCTCGAGGCGCGAATTGCGCCAGACGCTGCGTCCCTGCTGAAACAGGTCCGAGCACTGGCGAAGCAGATTGACGGCCTTCTCCCGCGCCTCTTCGGGCGATTGCCGCGCATCACCTACGCCGTCGAGCAGTTCACGGCGGACGCCTCCGCCGCCCTCCCGCCCGCGCTTGCCCAGCCGGCGCCGGCCGATCGCGCGACGGCCGGCGTGTACTGGCTCACGGCCTTGCCCGAGCGATGCCCGGAACACCTGCACGTGCCGCTCACGCTTCACGAGGCCTGGCCCGGCCACCTGATGCAGTTCGCCCTGGCCCAGGAGCAGGAAAGCCTGCCGGCGTTCCGGCGTCATGGCTGGAGCGAATACAACGGCTACGTCGAGGGCTGGGCGCTCTATTGCGAGCGGCTGGGCGAGGAACTCGGCCTCTATCGCGATCCGGCCGACCGGTTCGGGCTCTTGAGCTTCGAGCTGTGGCGCGCCGCCCGCCTGGTCGTCGACACGGGCCTGCACTGGAACGGCTGGGGCCGTGATCAGGCGATCGAGTACATGGTCGAGAACACCTTCTTGCCCCGAGGCACGATCGAGGCCGAGGTCGACCGCTACATCGGCATGCCGGCCCAGGCGCTCAGCTACAAGCTCGGCGAGCGGACGATCACAGCGCTGAGAGCGGAAGCCGAAGCCGCTCTGGGCGACCGGTTCGCGCTCAGGGACTTCCACGACGAACTGTTGGCGCTCGGGCCGGTCTCCCTCGACGCCCTTCAAGGCCATATGCGGCGATGGATCGAAGCGAAATGACAGCTGTTGCAGTGACGGCCGGGATCGCCGCGGCCGAGCCCGAGGACTTCGTCCACAAAGGCGGCTGGTACACCCTCGGGGTGATCCTGGCGGTCACCCTGTTCGGCTTCGTCGACCGGCAGGTGCTGACGCTCGCCGCCGCGCCCATGGCCAAGGAGCTGAGCCTGAGCGACGGGCAACTCGGGCTCGTACAGGGTCTGGCCTTCGCAATCTTCAGCCTCGTCGCCACCTTTCCGCTCGCCTGGGCCGCGGATCGGTTCGACCGGCGCTACGTGCTGTCCGCGTGTGTTTTGACATGGTCCATTGGTACGGCCCTATGCGGGCTCGCGCAGAGTTTCGAGCAACTGTTTCTGGCCGCGGTTCTCATCGCCGCTGGCGAGGCTGGGTTGACGCCGATCTGCTATGCGGTGGTGCCCGATCTTTTTTCCGGACGGAAACGGACGCTGGCGAACGGGCTCTTCTATCTGTTCAGCTTCGTCGGCGTCTCGGCGGGGTTGGCGTTGGGCGGGGGCGCGCTTTCGGCGCTCGACCAGCTTCACGATCGTCTTCCGTCCGCCTTGCGGGCGTTCAGTTCCTGGCGGCTGAGCTTCTTCGCCGTCGCGAGCCCAGCGCCCATTTTCATGGTTCTGACCTGGTTCGCCACGCTGCGCCGCCGCGTCGCGGCGCCGACGAGCAGCAAGGGCGCCGAGGATCTCGGCAACTTCATGCCATTTCTCCGGAGTCATTGGGCGACGCTCGCCTTGGTCTTCGCCGCGCTCGCCTTCTATTTCCTCGCGTTCGGCGGATACCTCTCCTGGCTTCCCGTTGCAGCGGCGCGGGTTTTCAACGCCACGCCCGCAGCCAACGGCCTGGGCATGGCGGCGGCGACCTTCGTGGGCATGGTCGGCGGCGTCGGGCTCGGCCAGGTCCTCATGCGTCTCTACGGTCCGCAGCATGGATTGGGGGCGCCGATCCGCACCGCGTTCGTCGTCGCCCTGGCGGGCACGCCGATCGTCCTTGGCTTCCCGTTTATCCAAGCCGCCTGGCAGGGCTATGCGCTCTTTGGCGCCCTGATGCTGGTCGGCACGACGATCGGCTCGCTGGTGCCGAGCATCCTGCAGGACCTGGCGCCGCCTAAGCTGCGCGCCCGGGTCGCCGCCCTCTACACGATCGCAGCAGGACTGATTGGCGGCGCCGCGCCGACCCTCGTCGGCTGGGTGTCGGGCGCACTGGGGAAGGATCCGCGCGGCCTGCTCGTGGCGATCACGATCGTCGCGCTGCCGACCTGGATCGTGACCGTCCTCTTGTTCAGGCTCTCCCAGCGGCGCTTCGCCGATCTGGCGGGCCAGCTTGCGACGGACGCAGCTCGGCCGTAGCTGATCACGCGGTTCTCGAAGCCGTAAGTCCTAATTCTGCGATCATCAGATCGCGCATGATGAACTTCTGCACCTTTCCCGTGACCGTGGTGGGGAAGCTGTCGACAATTTTGAAGTACCGGGGAATCTTGTAGTGAGCGATCTGCCCGCTGCAGAAGGCGCGCAGGCTCTCATCATCCACGGCCGCTCCCGCTTTGGCGATCACCCACGCGCATAGCTCCTCGCCGAACTTTGCGTCCGGCACGCCGATCACCTGCACGTCCTGGATCGCGGGGTGGCGATAGAGGAACTCCTCGATCTCGCGCGGATAGATGTTCTCACCGCCGCGGATCACCATGTCCTTGATGCGGCCGGCGATGTTGCCGTAGCCGGCGTCGTCAAGCACTGCGAGGTCGCCGGTGTGCATCCAGCCGGCGGCGTCCACCGCCTCGGCGGTGCGTTCCGGATCGTCCCAGTAGCCCAGCATGACCGAGTAGCCGCGGGTGCACAGCTCGCCAGTCTCGCCGCGCGGCACGATGCGGCCTTCGGCGTCGACGATCTTGACCTCGAGATGCGGCTGGATGCGGCCGACCGTGGTCACGCGCCGCTCCAAGGTCTCCTCGACGCTCGACTGGAAGCTGACCGGCGAGGTCTCCGTCATGCCGTAGGCGATCGTCACCTGGGGCATGTGCAGGCGCTCGACCACCTGTCGCATGACCTCGATCGGACAGGGTGAACCGGCCATTATGCCGGTGCGCAGCGAACTGAGGTCGAAGCGGTCGAACCGGGGGTGGCCGAGGACGGCGATGAACATCGTCGGCACGCCGTAGAGCGCCGTGCAGCGCTCGACCTCCACCGCTTCCAGCACCGCGCCGGGGTCGAAGGCCTCCGCCGGATAGACCACGCAGGCGGCATGCGTCAGGCAGGCCAGGTTGGCCATCACCATGCCGAAGCAGTGGTAGAGCGGCACCGGCGCGCAGACCCGGTCGTCCGGCGTCAGCCGGATCGCCTCGCCGACGAAGAAGCCGTTATTGAGGATGTTGTGGTGGCTGAGCGTCGCGCCTTTGGGATAGCCGGTCGTGCCACTGGTGAACTGGATGTTAATCGGATCGTCGAACTGTAGCCTGTTCGCCAGAGCTTCCATCGGTCCGCGGGCCTCGGCCTCGCCGCGCGCGAGAAGCTCCGCAAACCGCAGGCAACCGGCGTGGGCGTCCGCGCCAAGGGTGATGACCCGCTCCAGATGCGGAAGGCGTGGCGCGCGCAGCCGGTCCGAGGCGTTCGCCCCGAGTTCCGGCGCGAGCTCGCGGAGCATCGCCAGGTAGTCGCTCGACCTGTGCCTCGGCGCCAGGATCAGCGCGCGGCAGCCGACCTTGTTCAGGGCGTACTCGGCCTCGGCGGTGCGATAGGCTGGATTGATGTTGACCAGCACCAGGCCGACCTTCGCAGTGGCGTACTGCGTGACCAGCCACTCGCTGCAGTTGGGCGCCCATATGCCTACCCTGTCCCCCGGCTGGAGGCCGAGGGAGAGAAGACCGCGGGCGGCGGCGTCGACGCGCTCGCTCAGCTCGGCGTAGGTCCATCGGACGTGCTGGTGGCGGACGATTAGCGCCAGGCGGTCGGGGTGGGCGGCGCATACCGCATCGAAATGCTGGCCGATCGTCTCGCCGACCAACGGCCGCTCGCTTGACCCGCAGACGTAGGATGACCTGCTCATAGGCCGCCCGACGCCTGGTCTTTGACCGCTGTTTCGCCGATTGCAAAGTCGAAGCCGCGCAAGGCGGTGGTCCTTCCTCAGGCCCGGCGTTCTGCGCCGCCGGCTGGCGGCATCATTACTAAAGCTAAAATCGATTGCAACTAGAGCCCCGGCTTGCCCGCAGGCCTCGTCTGGCCCATGATTTTCTCGTCGGGCACGCCGTTACTCCGCTCCGGTGGACAGCACGCCGCGATCGCGCCTTTGCCCGCTACTTCCGCCGGATGCGGGCGAGACCTGCTCGTTCAAGGACCACTGCGGCTTGCCCGGCGCGTATCGGGTCCGCAGGTACGCCGCCAATCGATCAATCTGCCTGTCGGTCAAGCTTTGCCGGAAACCCGGACATTGTGTCGTCCAGCAAGACTGCGGAAAATCTCGGGATGAGAACCCGCATCAAGGTTTGCTGCATCGCCTCAATTGAGGAGGCGCAGCTCGCGATCGACGCAGGCGCTGACGCGCTCGGGCTCGTCGGAGCGATGCCATCAGGGCCTGGGCCGATCGCCGATGAGGCGATTGCTGAAGTTACAGCTTACGCCCCGCCACCAATCGCGACATTTCTGCTCACGTCAGAGCATACGGCGGCGGCGATCTCCGCTCATATCCGCAGGACCCATCCGACTACGGTTCAAATCGTGTCGCATATCGATCCCGCCGAGTCCGCGAGATTGGCGGATCTGGAGCCCCACGTTCGTCGCGTGCAGGTGATCCATGTCGAAGGGGCCTCGGCTCTGGACTTGATGCCAGCCTATACACCCTATGTGCAGGCGTTTCTCCTCGACTCCGGCAGGCCCGCCGCCCTCACGCCAGAATTCGGCGGCACCGGCCGTCAGCATGACTGGACCGTGAGCGCCGAGTTTGTCCAAAGATCTCCGCTTCCCGTGTTTCTGGCTGGCGGACTGTCGGCCGCGAACGCTGCCGACGCGATCAGACAGGTGCGGCCGTACGGCTTGGACCTGTGCTCGGGTGTCCGGACGAACGCTCGGCTGGACCCGATCAAGCTGGCCGATTTTGTGCGGGCGGTGCGGCGAGCGGACGAAGATCTCGCATCGGCTTAGGGCCGTGATCGTGTCCCAGCGTGCCGAATTTCGCATAAGATCTATTAGGCGAGAAACCGGTGTAGCCGCAAAGTGCAAATGTCAGTGCCGCGCAAATTAGAAGCGTGAGCCTCCCTCCAAGCTTGGCTGGGAGGCGGCGTCGGTGGCGGTGCGGATCATGAGCGATGCGGAGCTGACGAGATTCGAGATCTTGCGGGACGTCGACGCCGAGCGATTGCCGGCGCGGTCTGCGGCCGGCGTGCTG
>NZ_DATELG010000131.1:0-3786 GCF_035276905.1 Phenylobacterium sp.
GCCGGCCTCTGGAACGAAGGCCGCTCCCAGGCCCTGGTGGAGGCCGGCGTGGAGATGCTGGGCGGCTATATCGCCCGGCACGAGACGACGATCCGCGAGAAGGTGGCCGAGCAGTCGCCCCGCTGGTTCCCCAGGTGGGTCGACAACATGCTGGCCGACAAGGTCAGCGAGGGGCTTCTCAAGACCCTCGAGGAGATGCGCGACCCGGCCCATCCCTGGCGCGAGGAACTGCGCCAGGCGATCGAGGGCTTCATCGAACGGCTCCGCTCGGATCCGGAGCTGCAGGCCCGCGTCGAGGGGCTGAAGCTTCGGCTGCTCGACGATCCGCGCGTCCGGGCGCAGGGGGCCCAGCTGTGGGCCGGGATCGAGGCGCGCATCGCCCAGGAGCTCGCCGCCGACGGCCGGACCCTGGCCGCGCACCTGCAACGCGCCATCCAGGCGGTCGGCGGGTGGCTCGCGAGCGACGCGGCCGCGCAGCAGCAGCTGAACGCGCTCGGCCGCAGTCTCGCCACCGGCGTCCTCGCGCCGCGCCGCCACGACATCGGCCGCTTCGTCGCCGAGGTGGTGTCCGGCTGGGACACGCAGAGCGTGGTCGACAAGCTGGAGCTGCAGGTGGGCCGCGACCTGCAGTATATCCGCATCAACGGCGCCCTGGTGGGCGGCGTGGTCGGCCTCCTGGTCTTCACCGCGGCGCGGGCCATGGGGTGGGCGTGAGGCGCCGGCGCGCCGAATTCCTTCGGCGCAGGTCCTCGCCAGGCTAGACTGGCCGGCAGGCGTCGCGAAGGAGGCCGCCATGCTGGCGATGGTGCTGCACCGTACGGGCTCGCCGCTGCAGGCGGAGGAGCGCCCCGACCCGCAGCCGGGCGTGGGCGAGGTGCGAATCCGCGTCCGCGCCTGCGGGGTCTGCCGGACCGACCTGCACGTGGTCGACGGGGACCTGCCGATGCGGCGCCAAAGCGTCGTGCCCGGCCACGAGATCATCGGCGTCGTCGACGCGCTGGGACCCGGCGTGCGATCGCGCACCGTCGGCGAGCGGGTCGGCGCGCCCTGGCTCGGCGCGACCTGCGGGGTCTGCCGCTATTGCCGCGAGGCCGAGGAGAATCTCTGCGACGATCCCGGCTTCAACGGCTGGACCCGCGACGGCGGCTACGCCGACACCGCCATCGTCAGGGCCGACTTCTGCTTCCCGATCCCCGAGGCCTATTCGGACGTCGAGGCTGCGCCGCTGATGTGCGCCGGCCTGATCGGCTATCGCTCGTGGCGGATGGCCTGCGCGCCGCGCGCCGTGGAGCGGCTCGGCCTCTACGGTTTCGGCGCGGCGGCGCACCTGCTGGCGCAGCTGGCGATCCGGCAAGGCCAGGCGGTCTACGCCTTCACCCGCGGCGGCGACGCCGCGGCCCAGGAGCTGGCGCGCCGGCTGGGTTGCGCCTGGGCGGGCGGCTCCGATGAGACGCCGCCCGAGCCGCTGGACGCGGCGATCATCTTCGCGCCGGTCGGCGGCCTTGTGCCGCTGGCGCTGCGGGCGGTCCGCAAGGGCGGGACGGTGGTCTGCGGCGGCATCCACATGAGCCCGATCCCCAGCTTTCCCTACGCCGACCTGTGGGAGGAGCGCCGGCTGGTCTCGGTCGCCAACCTGACCCGGCAGGACGGCCTGGAGTACCTGCCGCTGGCGGCCGAGGCCGGGGTCCGCGCGGAGATCACCACCTATCCGCTGATCGAGGCGAACCGCGCGCTGGACGACCTGCGCGCCGGCGCCTTCACCGGCGCCGCCGTCCTGGTCCCTTGAGGGCATCGCGGCGTCGGGGCTATGCGTCGGCTCGACCGCCGTAATGCACCACCTGGACCTTCTCGGTCGTCACCAGGCCGATGTCGCGCATGTCGCCCAGCGCGGCCAGCAGGGTCTCGACCTTGTCCTCGGTGTCGACGATCTCGATGACCAGCGGCAGCTTCGCCGAGAGGTCGAGGATCTTGGCCGTGTGGATGGCGTGGGACTGGCCAAAGCCCATCGGGCCGCGCAGCACCGTGGCGCCGGCCAGGCCGAGCTCCCGCGCCTTCAAAACGATCGCCTCGTGGAGCGGCCGGTGGCCGTTGCGCTTGCCTTCTTCGGTATAGATCCGGACGAGGACTGCGGGACCGGGCGCCTGCATGGTGTTCAACTCCCTTTCACCGCATTGAGCGCCGCGGCGGCGACGTAGCCAAGCCAGACCGCGAGCAGGCACAGCACGACGGAGCCCACGACGTTCAGGCCCGCGCGGACGAACTCTCCGTCCTGGGCCAGCGTCAGGGTCTGCAGGCTGAAGGACGAGAAGGTGGTGTAGCCGCCGCACAGGCCCACCATGGCGAACTGACGCGCGTCGGACGAGACCAGCACGCGCCCGTCCGGCCCGGTCAGGGCGGCGAAGAAGCCGATGACGAACGAGCCGGTGACGTTGATGACCAAGGTCCCCCACGGGAACCCCTGGCCGATCCAGTTGGCGATGAGGCTCGAGCCTGCATAGCGGGCCACGCCGCCGATGGCGCTTCCGAGCGCGATCCAGAGGTACGTCGACACCCCATCCTCCACGTCGCCGGCCCGTGGGGGCGCGGCGTCAGCCGTTCGATGCGGGGGAGAACGAAGGCAGCCGCGGCGCGAGGTCAAGGTCCGCCTCCTTGGCGTGCACCGGCCCCAACCGCCGCGGCGCCGCCGCGCGCCCCGCGCGTTATGTCGTGATGGGAGGTAAAGGCGCATGGGTCAAAAGGAACAAGAACGGCTCCACCGGGCGATGGGCTATCTGGGACTGCGGGCGCCGGCCACGGCGGCCGGGCTGCTGCAGCTCACGGCCGAGCTGGTGAAGGCGGGCGTGCTCGAACGCGAGGCCGCGGACCGCGTCAAGGACGCCATGGCCTGCGACCTGGTGATGTCGCGGCCGCGCACGGCCTGGAAGGACGAGTTCGAAGTCTCGGTCCGCAGAGAGCTCGACCGGCTCTTCGAGGGAGACCTCGGCCCCAAGGCGTGACCGCGGGGCGTTCGCCCGCTAGGCCGGCGCGCGCATCGCCCGGACCCGCTCTCGCATCCGCTCGGCTCCGTCCTCGACGCAATCGCAGACCTCGCTGCGCTCGACGAGCTCGCGGGCGTTGCGGCCGAGTTCGTCGCGCAGCACGCCCAGCGAGCGCGGCGCGGCGACCAGGATCAGCGCCTCATAGCTGCGCTTGCCCGCGGCCAGGTCCAGGTCCGCGGCGCAGCGGGCGAGGAACGCGCGCTCGGCCTCCTGGGCGAAGTCGCGCTCGTTGACCACCGCCTGGCCATAGCCGAAGCGCTGGCCCTGGACGGCCTTCTCGTGGTGCGCCCGCGTGGGCGGGAAGTCGCTTCGCTCGCGCGCCCAGGCTGGCAGCTCATGCAGTTCCGCGCCGCGCCGCCGTTCCTCGAACACGCGGCAGCGCTGGGCGTTGGCGACGACGATCCAGGTGGTCTTCTTGGGTGTCAGCATGGAGGTCCGCTCCCTTCCGATGCGTCAGGCAAGCTAACCCGACGGCCTCCAGGCGTCGATGTCTGTCGCTGCGGGCATGGCTGCAATGAGGAACGCGGCGACGGGGGTATGGACGGAGGCCGGCCGGGGCGTACTTTTGACAACCGGGGTTCCATCCCCCCTGACGCCACCGCCAGAAAGCAGATGGGGTGGATGGCTCCCGCTCCCGACCTCCAAGGGCCAATGTGGTTGCTGTCATGACAACCTGAGCATTGGGAGCCACCCAAGATGGAGATTACCACCCTCGGCCTCGACCTGGCCAAGAACGTCTTTCAGGTGC
>NZ_DATELG010000132.1:0-5342 GCF_035276905.1 Phenylobacterium sp.
TCCAGCCGGCGCAGCTCCTTGCGCGCCTGGGCGTCCACCTCCTCGGGCATGCCGGCCGCGTCGATCGCCGCCTTGAGTTCGTCGAGGTCGGCGCCCTCCTTGTCCTCGCCCAGCTCGCGCTGGATGGCGGCCATCTGCTCGCGCAGCACCGCCTGGCGCTGGCGCTCGTCGAAGGTCGCGCGGGTCTGCTGGTTGATCTCCTGGCTGAGCTTCAGCACCTCGATGCGGTGGGAGAGCAGGCGCGAGACCTTGTCCAGCCGCTGCACGAGGTCGAGCGACTCCAGGATGTCCTGCTTCTCCTCCGGCTTGAGGTCCATGTGGGCGGCGGCCAGGTCGGCGAGCGCGCCCGGCGCGGCCACGGCCTCGACCGCCTCGCGCAGCTGCGGCGGGGCGGTGGGCAGGAGCGCGAGCGCCTCCAGGGCGCGCTGCTTCAGGCCGACGAAGCGGGCTTCGACCTCGGACGTCTGGCCGGGGGGCTCGGGCAGGTGCAGGCCGCGCGCGACCAGGAACGGCCAGCCGTCCAGGAACTCGGTGATGTGGAAGCGCTGCACGCCCTGGCAGATCATGTGGTGGCCGCCGTCGGGGGTGGTGATGTAGCGCAGGAGGTTGGCCACCACGCCCATGCTGTGCAGCTCCGCCGGCCCGGGCGCCTCGGCTGTCGGGTCCTTCTGCAGGACGATGGCGAACTGGCGCTGGGCCCGCACCGCCTGCTGGGCGCCGGCGATCGCCACGCGGCCGTCCAGGTTCACCGGCAGCACGATCTCGGGGAACAGCACGCTCTCGCGGACCGGCACGATGATCACCGCGTCGGCGGGCAGCGGCGGCAGCGCAGCCGGGTCGCCAGAGGCCGACTTTGGGGCGGGGTTCGGGGCGACGATGGTCTCCGGCATGTCTCAAGGCCCTCCGCTCAGCGCATCTTGCGCAGGCTGACCAGCAGGCAGCCGTTGGCGACGATGCGGCGCACGCCGTCATAGCGGCCGGCGGGCAGGGGGATGCGCCGCGAGAAGCAGCCCTGCGGCAGCTCCAGCCGGTGAATCACAGCGGTCTCCAGCTGCGGCGGCAGCACCCGGGTCCCGGACAGGATCAGGACGCCGTCCTCGATCACCGCCTCGACCGCGTCCGGGTCGACGCCGGGCAGGGCGGCGAGGATCAGCACCTCGCGGTCGGTCTCCAGCACGTCGACCGGCGGCTCCCAGCAGGGCCGGCCGACTCGCTGCTCCGCCGGACGGAACAGCTGGCGCTGGAGGCGCTCGGCCTCCGACAGCATCTGCACGGCGTCGGCCCACATCCAGTTCGCCGGGTCTTCTCGACGCATTGGTCGTCCTCCCTCGCACGCGCCCCCGCGCCACCCTCCACTTGGCCGTAACGAGCGGAACGCCCGCATGGGTTCCGCGGTCGACCGCAAAGCTGTGGTTCGAAAATGCGATCCGCCCTGTCCTGTGAAAGGATGTGGGTCGGACGATGATCGTTCCGGCTACGGAACGTATGTCACGCAGGTGTCACGCGACCTGCACATAAGTCCGCAAAACATTGGAAGGTGACCCAGATGATGAAGTCCGCGATTTCGACGACTTTAGCTGTCGCCTGCGCGCTCCTGCTCTTCGGCTGCGGGAAATCCTCGCAGACCGCTCAGGGCAACGCCGCCGCTCCGGCCCAGGTGGCCGGCGGTCCCAGCATCTCGGGCGCGGGGGCGACCTTCCCGGCGCCGATCTACGCCCGCTGGGCCGAGGAATATAAGAAGACCAGCGGCCAGACCCTGAACTATCAGGCGATCGGCTCCGGCGGCGGGATCAAGCAGATCCAGGCCAAGACGGTGGACTTCGGCGCTTCCGACAAGCCGATGAAGCCGGAGGATCTCGAAAAGGCCGGGCTCTACCAGTTCCCGACCGTGGTCGGCGGCGTCGTCCCCGTGGTCAACCTGCCGGGGATCCAGCCGGGCCAGATCAAGCTCACCGGCGCGCTGCTGGGCGACATCTACCTGGGGAACATCAAGAGCTGGAGCGACCCGAAGATCGCCGCGATCAATCCCGGCGTGAAGCTGCCGAACCTGCCGATCACCGTCGTGCATCGCTCGGACGGTTCTGGGACCAGCTTCCTCTACACGACCTACCTCACGAGCAAGAGCCCGGCCTGGGCGCAGAAGGTCGGCGCCAACGATGCGGTCGAATGGCCGACCGGCATCGGCGGCAAGGGCAACGACGGCGTCGCCGCCTTCGTCAAGCAGACCCCGGGCTCGATCGGCTACGTCGAATACGCCTACGCGACCCAGAACAAGATGGCCTACGCCCAGCTGCAGGACCACGACGGCGCCTTCGTCGCCCCGACCGCCCAGGCATTCGCCGCCGCCGCCAGCGGCGCCGACTGGGCCAGGGCGCCGGGCAACTACCTGCTGCTGATCGACCAGCCCGGCGCCGGCGCCTGGCCGATCACCGGCGCGACTTTCATCCTGATGCACAGGCAGCAGGCCGATGCGAACCGGGGCAAGTCGGTGCTGAGCTTCTTCGACTGGGCCTACACGCACGGCGACGAGGCGGCGACGAAGCTCGACTACGTGCCGCTGCCGCAGCAGGTGAAGGACATGGTCCGCAAGCAGTGGAGCGAGAACATCAAGACGGCCGAGGGCAAGCCGGTCTTCGCCGGCGCGTGACAGCGTAGCTGGCGCCGAACGACATCGGGATAGGGCGCCCGAACAAGTCGGGCGACGACGGATAGAAGAGAGTATCGACCGGCTGGCGCTCAGCCGGTCGATTTCTTTCGCCGCAATATAAGAAGGCTCGGTGGCTTCACACCACGGTCATAGAATCAAAGCATCTGCCGACAAAGACCGGCAAACACATCAATCCATATCCGGCTTCATTGGAACAGTTCGAGCTCGATTGGCGGGGCGGACGAACAGTGCCCGGCGGGATCGGCTCCGATGTCTTGGAGCGGCGAATGGTGTTCTTGGCGAGCCCCGTGATGTCTGTCGCCGCGACGGCGGCGTCGGTGGTGATCAACAGCCTCGGTCCGCCCCCCGGACCCCAGTCCGCCGGTCCACGGCCGCCGCCCGAGTCCGGCCGGCCGTTTCAGATCAGCATCCTGACCTACAATGTGCACGGCCTGCCCTGGCCGATCGCCGAGGGCCGCGGCGAGGCGCTGAGAGCCATCGGGCGTGAATTGGCGAGCATGCGGCAGGCCGGCCGGCAGCCCGACGTCGTGCTGATCCAGGAAGGATTCCGGGGCGAGGTCTCGGAGCTGGCGAAGGTCAGCGGCTATCGCTACTGGGCGCGCGGGCCGGAGCGCGACGAGCAGCCGCCCGCGCTCGCGTCCGGCCAGGCGTCCGCCTATCCGGCGGTGCGCTATCCGCTGGCCGGCGAGGGCTGGGGCAAGTTCACCGGCAGCGGCCTGCACGTCCTCAGCGACCTGCCGATCGTGGCGGTGCGCGGCGAGGCCTACCGGGCCTGCGCCGGCTTCGACTGCCTGGCCAACAAGGGGGTCATGCTGGTCCGCGTGGCCCTGCCCGGCGCGGGCGGCGAGGTCGACATCGTCAACACTCACCTCAACGCCAGGGGCGCGTCCAGGACACCGCCGGCGCGGACGCTGGCGGCGCACAACCAGCAGACCGACCAGCTCGTGGCCTTCATCAAGCGCGAGCATCGGGCGGATATTCCGCTGCTGGTCGGCGGCGACTTCAATGTGCGCAACGCGCCGGCGCGCTACGACTACGACGCCCAGAGCCGGCCCTATAAGGTGGTCAGCGAGTTCTGCGCCGGCGTCGATGCGGGCTGCGCCGGCCAGGCGGCGGCGGCCGGGGGCAGGCCCTGGCTGCGCTCGCAGGATCTGCAGGCGTTCAGCGCCGGCGGCGGACTCGACGTGCGGCCGGTCGGCGTCGCCACGGTCTTCGACGCCGCGAAGGGCGAGCGCGCATTGTCCGACCACGCCGGCTATCTGGTGCGCTATCAGCTGAACTGGGCGCCGTCGGCGCTGGCGCGAACGCCGCCGTCGCCGGGCTTCCGGGTGAAGCCCGTTCTGAAGCCTGTCGGCCTGAAGGTGTCGTGGCGGCCCTGACCGCCGCGGGATGGGAGAAGTTGATGCTCGGCCTGATCTTCGCCGCGGCCGTCGCGCTGCAGCCGCCTGCGGCCGGAGCCTCCGCCGTCCGCACGACCGCCCCCAGCGTCGAGCTGCGGCGCTATCCGGCGGACGAGGCCAACCAGGGGGTCGGCGTCGATGCGAGCTACTTCTACGCCGTCGATGATTCCCGCATCGCCAAGTACGACAGGGCCACCGGGCGCAAGGTCGCCGAGTGGGCGGGCGATCCGAAGCTCTACCCGCACATCAACTCCTGCGAGATCATCGGCCAGGAGCTGGTCTGCGCCGCCTCGAACTATCCGCAGACCCCGATGACCAGCGCCGTGGAGATCTTCGATCCCCGCCGGATGGTCCACCTGCGCACGATCGCGCTCGGTCAGCAGGGCGGATCGCTGACCTGGGTCGACCGCCACGACGGCTTCTGGTGGGCGGCGTTCGCCAACTACGACGGCCGCGGCGGAGAGCCCGGCCGTGACCACCGCGCGACCCGGCTGGTGAAGTTCGACGACGCCTGGCGCCGGGTCCAGGCCTGGAGCTTCCCCGCCTCGGTGCTCGACCGCTTCGCGCCGAGGAGCAGCTCGGGCGGCGGCTGGGGCGAGGACGGCCTGCTCTACGTCACCGGCCACGACCGGCCCGAGCTCTATGCCCTGAGGGTCCCAGCGTCGGGATCGACGCTGGAGCACGTCGCCACCGTCCCGATCCAGGTCGGCGGCCAGGCCATCGCCTGGGACCCCAGCCGGCCGCGGGTGCTGTTCGGCGTCAGTCGGGCCGGCCACGAGGTGGTGGCGATGCAGGCGCCCGCCCTCTCGACGGAGGGAACCCGCACGGCCGGCCCGCGCTGAACTGGTTTCGGAGCAGCAAGCCATGGGCGCATCCCAACAGCCGCAGAAGCCCGGCGCGCGGCCGCCGACGCCCGCGCCTGAGCCCCGCCAGGACGGGGCGCGGGTCAATAGTCCGAGCGCGCCGTGCGCGCAGCCCTATCCGCCGCCGGGCACCCCGCCGCCGGCGATGCCGGACGGCACGCCTTGGCCATGAGGCGTGCCCGCAGCCAGCTTCGCTGACAGAAAGTCAGATGGCGGCCAGATCCTGGGGCTCGTCGATGTCCAGCCCCAGCGTCGGCGAGCGGATCACTTCCAGCGCCAAGCCCAGCCGGGCCGCCTCCGCGCCATGCCGGGCAAAGCTGTCCGGGCCATACTGGAAGCGGAAGCCGCCGGCCTGGGGCAGCGGCAGCGATAGCGCATTGGTGCCCGGGCCGGCGCGGTCCGGGGCGACGG
>NZ_DATELG010000133.1:0-5307 GCF_035276905.1 Phenylobacterium sp.
GCGCGCAATCAGGGCGGCGGCGCGCAGCGGCGCTGCAGCATAGAATCCGGCTTCGTACAACGAGTAGAGCATGCGACGACCCTTGTGCGCCGCAACATAACACGAAAAGACCGGAATGGGTCCAGGCGTTCGTCCCGGCCCCGCCGTCACTCAGCAGCGCGCCGCACACTCTGAAACAATTCAATTGACTAATGAACAACGACGGCCTGCGCCCCGTCGTCGCGGGGACATTAGGTGCGCTGCGGCAATCCGGTCAGCAGCTCTCGGCGCCGTCGCCCTTGGCCATGGCGCCCTGGATCTTGGCGGCGATCGCCTGGGGCGTCTCGCTGTAGCCGATGGCGCAGGCGAACCGGCCCTTCGGGTTCATCAGATAGGTGACCGTCGAGTGGTCCACGCTGTAGGCGGCGCCGGTCCCGGCCTTCTGGAAATAGACGCGGTAGGCCTTGGCCACGCCGTCGACCTGGTCCGGCGTGCCGGTGAGGCCGAGCACATGCTTCGGAAAGGCGTCGGTCGCCAGGAAGGACGCCAGCTGCCGGGGCGTGTCGCGCGCCGGGTCGACCGAGATGAACACCGTCTGGAACTCGTCCGCCTTCGGCCCCAGCAGCTTCTCGGCCTGGCCGAGGGAGAACATGGTCGTCGGGCAGGCGTCCGGACAGTTGGTGAAGCCGAAGAACACCGCGCTCCACTTGCCCTTGAGCACGCTCTGGTCGACGCTTCGCCCAGCCTGGTCCACCAGCTGGAACGGGCCGCCCACGGCGGCGGTTTGTTGGCGGGGGACGAGGACGCCCTGCCGGACGGCGACGGCGGTCAGGACGGCGAAAGCTATCGCCAGGAGTGCGAGAATGACCAGCAGACGGCGGCTCATGATCGGTTCCTCGGAGCAATGTCCGCCGCAGCCGGCGCTGGCGGCGGGCCGCCAGGGTCGCCCTGGGGTGCGCCGCTGAGATGGCGAACGCGCGCGTGCAGGCGGCGGTGAAGCCCGGTGTGCTCGATAAGCCGGGCCCGGGTCCGGCGCAAGCCGGCCAGCTGCCGGCCGGCGTGGTGCTCAACGAGGTCTCGATCCTGCGCAGCCACCTGCGGGTGCGCACCCTGGTCAGCCTGCGCTGGCTGGTGATCGCCGGCGAGGTGCTGCTGCTGTTGGTGGTGGGGCTGGGCCTGGGCTTCCACGCCCCCTATCCGCTGTGCTTCGCGGTGATCGGGGCGGCGGCCTGGCTGAACCTCCTGACCGCGGTCGCCTCGCCCGGGCAGCGGGTGTTCACCGACTGGGAGGGTACGGGCCAGCTGGCGCTCGACATCGTTCAGGTCGGCGTGCTGATCTTCCTGACCGGCGGCACGGCCAACCCCTTCGTCCTGCTGCTCATCGCCCCGGTGACGCTGGCCGCCGCCACCCTGCCGGCGCGGCCGGTGCTGATCCTGGGGTTCCTCGCCGGCGCGATCGCCGTCGCCCTCGCCTTCTTCGCCATGCCGCTGCCCGGGACGGCGCAATTGGCCGGCGGCAGCTATCGGATCGGGGCGGCGATCGCCGTCATGGCCGGCATCGCCCTGATCCCGGGCTATGTGCGGCAGGCGGCGGAGGAGGCCGCGCAGATGGCGCTGGCGCTCGACGTCACCCAGGCGGTGCTGGCCCGCGAGCAGCGGCTTTCGGCGCTCGGAGGCCTGGCGGCCGCCGCCGCCCACGAGCTCGGCACGCCGCTGGCCACCATCTCGATCGTCGCCAAGGAGATGATCCGCGAGGCGCCTACGCCGCAGGTGCGCGAGGACGCCGAGCTCCTGATGGCCCAGGCCGAGCGCTGCCGGGAGATCCTGCGCCGGCTGACCGACCAGCCCGACGCCGCCTCCGACGAGGTCCACGAACGGCTGACGCTGCGCCAGCTGGTGCACGAGGTGATCGAGCCGCACGCCTCGACCCCGGACGTCCGGGTCGAGGCGATCGTCACCGGCGCGCCGGGCGTTTCGGCCCCGGACATCCGGCGGATGGCGGAGATCACCCACGCCTTCACCTCCTTCGTCGAGAACGCCGTCGACTTCGCCGCCTCCGAGGTGCTGGTGACGGCGCGGTTCGACGCCGATACGGTGTCGATGGAGGTGCGTGACGACGGCCCGGGCTTCGCCCCGGAGATCCTGGCCAAGCTCGGCGAGCCCTATGTAACCACCCGGCCGGGGGCCGAGGGCTCCCGCACCGGCCACATCGGAATGGGCCTCGGTTTCTTCATCTCCAAGACCTTGCTGGAACGAACCGGTGCGGTCGTGACGTTTCAGAACGGGAGGCCACGCGGGGCAGTCGTATCGGCGCGCTGGCCGCGACCGAAGATTGAAGTTTCTTAGATCTGAGCAGGCTTGCAGAACAGCGCCAACCTGCGACAGGATGACGCGGGCGCTGGACTAGGGAGGCCCTGACGGGGCGTTTCTGAATGACCGACCTCTCGGCTGACGTTGCCGCCTTGCCTGACAAGACGCTGCTGGTGCTGGACGACGATGCGCCCCTGCGCACGCGGCTGGGCCGGGCGCTGGAGCAACGCGGATTCGAACCGACCCTGGTCGGCAGCGTCTCGGAGGCGCTCAGCGCGGTGAAGGTCCACGCGCCGGCGTTCGCGGTGCTGGACATGCGGCTTGAGGACGGCAACGGCCTGAAGGTCGTCGAGGCGGTGCGCGAGGCCCGGCCCGACGCCAAGATCATCATGCTGACCGGCTACGGCAACATCGCCACCGCCGTGCAGGCGGTGAAGGCCGGGGCGGTCGACTACCTGTCCAAGCCGGCCGACGCCGACGACGTCGCCCGCGCGCTGCTGGCCAAGGCCGACACCGCCCCGCCGCCGCCGGAGAACCCGATGAGCGCCGACCGCGTGCGCTGGGAGCACATCCAGCGGGTCTACGAGCTGTGCAACCACAACGTCTCGGAGACGGCCCGGCGGCTGAACATGCACCGCCGCACCCTGCAGCGGATCCTGGCCAAGCGCGCGCCGCGCTGATCGCCGGGTCCATGTCCACGCGCCTGCGACCGCGCCCCTCCGCACGCCTGCTGGTCGTCGACCCCGACGGCCGGATCCTGCTGTTCCGCTTCGCCTTCACGAAGGGCCCGCTGGCCGGGCGGGTGTTCTGGGCGACGCCCGGCGGGGCGCTGGAGCCCGGCGAGAGCTTCGAGGACGGCGCCAGGCGCGAACTCGCCGAGGAGACAGGCCTCGTGATCGACGATCCAGGACCGCAGGTCGCCCGGCGCGAATACGTCATGATCGCCCCGGAAGGCGACGGCGTGCAGGCCGACGAACGCTTCTTCCTGCTCCGCGTCGACCCCTTCATCCTCGCCGACCACGGCTGGACCGAGCTGGAGCGCGAGGTGATGACCGAGCACCGCTGGTGGACGCCGGCGGCGATCGCCGCCGCCGAGGAGAAGATCTACCCGGAGGACCTGGTGACGATGCTGGCCGCGGCGCTGGAGAGGAGCAGGGTTTAGGTCGGAAGCCGTCGCCACACCCTTCCCGGTCTTCCCCGCTTTCGCGGGGATGATCGGAGCTTAAAGGTTCTGTGCGGTCACGCCTAAGCCGTCGGCCGGCTCACGGCCACGCGCGGCGTGAGCGCGAGGTACTCGCGCTGCATCTCCGGCGTCAGCACCTCGATCATGGTGGTGTTCTCGATCCAGAGCTCGATGACGCCGAACTGGCCGCCGCGCTTGCGGTACTTCGCCGTCCAGCCCTCGCGCGCGGCGATGGCGAAGACCTCCGCCTGCTCCAGCGGCGAGGCGATCGCCGCATGGCTGGCGGTGAAACCCGACGCCTGCGGGTTCATCACCGCCACCGGGTCGGCGTCGCCGTCGGCGGGGTGCAGCTCTGCGCCCAAGGGATAGACCTCGATCAGGGTGTTGCGCTCGTCGCAGGCCGCCGCGACCCACGAGCCCTCGGCCACCGGCGGGAAGGGCATGGCCTGGCCGCGCCAGAACTCGGCGATGACGCCGGCCACGTGCTGCGGATTCTTCGCGGCGATCGACATGTGATGGATCATGGCGGGCTCCCTTCTCGCCGCAGCGCGAAGCCGAACGACGCCCCGCGGGACGCTCCATAACACAGGTCCGCGAGGTCGCCGCCTTTCATCGCTACTCCAGCGCCGTCGCCTGGACGCCGGCGGCGCGCATGGCCGCCAGCCGGGCGAAGGCCAGCGTCAGCGACTTGCGCCGCGCCCCGGCCAGCTGCTCGACCTGCGCCTCGCGCAGCACCGCCCCGCCGAAGCCGTCGGCGACGATCAGCCCCGGCTCCTCCGGCAGGATGTCGCGCGGGAATTCCGGCGCCACGGCGAAGGCGAAGGCGTCGCAATAGGGACGGTATTCCCACCACTTCTGATCGGTGCGGAAGTCCTCGACGCTGGACTTCACCTCGACGATGAAGATCTGCCCCTTGGGCCCCAGCGCCATGAGATCGGCGCGCCGGCCGTTCGGCAAGGTGACCTCGGCCAGCGGCGCATAGCCGAGCGCGGTCAGCAGGCGCGCGGCGCCGCGCGTCACCTGAAGGGTGGTCTCCGGCCGCGAGGCCGCAACGACGGTGACGGCGATCTCCATGCGGACGCCAATGTTCCGCATGCGTTCACGGGATGCAAGGCCTTCCACGTCGCCAACGTGACCGCGAAGACCCTGCGCCCGCTGATCGTTCAGACCGTCGATCGCGCCAGCCACCTGATGACAGACGGCGCGGTGCTCTACACCAAGACCGGCGCAGAGTTCGCTGCGCACTCGGCGGTGGACCATGCCGCGGGCGAGTACGTCCGCATGGGCTTCCACCACTCCAACACCGTCGAGAACTACTTCTCGATCCTGAAGCGCGGCGTCATCGGCACCTATCACCACGTCAGCGCCGCCCATCTGGCGCGCTACCTCGCCGAGTTCGATTTCCGCTACTCGAACCGCTCGGGCCTCGGCGTCGATGACGAGATCCGCACCAACGAAGCCCTGCGCGGGATCGAAGGGAGGCGCCTCACCTATCGGCGGACTGACGAAACCAAAGTCGCGTAAGCAGAAGGCCAGGAAGATCCAGCGCCTCAGATGTCGAGGCGAGGGAGGCCCAACTTGATGCGCATCGCAGCGCGCGAAACGTTGAAGCGACGAGCCAATTCAGCATCATCAGTGATACCGAGAGACTGAGCCGCCTTCAGTACGTGGCTTGGTATCAGCATGTTTGAAGCGAAGGTATTAGCCTGCCACTCTTCGCGCGGTCCAATTTGCGCGTTCGGGTAGAAGGCGCCGTCGATCCGAAAAGCTAGAGTATCACTGGTCCCATCACACGCCTCCAGTTTGGCGCGGTGATATATGAAGTGGCCGATCTC
>NZ_DATELG010000134.1:0-2014 GCF_035276905.1 Phenylobacterium sp.
GCCGCCCGTCGTCACGCCGCCGCCGCCAGTCCTGCGCGCGCCGCCTCCGGCCACCACCGACACCAGCGGCCAGACCCTCGGCGGCCCCGCCGCCCCCGACGAGCCGCCGCACTGAACCTTCCCTACTTCACCCCGTGCGCCGCAAAGAACGCCAGCATGCGCTTCCAGCCGTCCTGGGCCGCCGCCGGGTCGTAGCTCTGGCGGTAGTCGGCGAGGAAGCCGTGCTGGGCCTCGGGATAGACGACGATCTCCCCGGCCTTGCCGGCGGCCTTCAGCGCCGCGCGCATCTCTTCGATGTCGGCGAGCGGGATGCCCTGGTCCTTGCCGCCGTAGAGGCCGAGCACCGGGCACTTCAGATCCTTCACCAGCTGCAGCGGCGCCGCCGAATCGCCGAACCGCGGACTGGGCTTCAAGGGGCCGTACCAGGCGACGGCGGCCTTGAAGTCGCCGAAGCGCTCGGCCGCCAGCCAGGTCTTGCCGCCGCCCCAGCAAAAGCCGGTGACGCCCAGCCGGGCCGGATCGGCGTAGGCCTGCGCCTTGAGGAATTTCAGCGAGGCGGCGGTGTCGGAGGTCACCTGCCGGTCGCTGGCCTGGGCGACGATCTTGATCACCTCGCTCATGTCGGTGGTCTTCGACGGATCGCCATGGCGGACGAAGAAGTCCGGCGCGAGCGCCACGTAGCCGGCGTGGGCCAGGCGGCGGCAGACGTCCTTGATCCACTCGTGGACGCCGAACACCTCGGAGTTGACCAGGATGGTCGCGCGCCGGCCCCTGCCTGCGGGACGCGCGAGATAGCCGGGGATCTTGCGGTCGGCGGCCGGGATCTCGACCTCGCCCGCCTCCAGGCCCTTGGCGTCGGTCTTGATCGGCGCGGCCTCGGCCGAGAACGCTGCCGCCGCATAGCCGCCGGCGAGCGCCAGCGCGATCCGCCGCCGGGTCATGTCGAGGTCCCCGGCCCAATTGCCGTCGGCGCGGGTGAGAACGACCATGGACGACCTCCGCTTGGGCCTTGCGCGGCGATCCTGCGCCTTCAGCGGCGGTCGGTCAAAGCTGCGCCATCGCCCAAACGACGAAGCCCCCGGGGACGATCCCCGGGGGCTCGACTTCCGCTCAGGTGGAGCAGGAAGATCTTAGGCCGCGGTGAAGGCCGCGCGCCGACGGTTGGCGCGCATCGCCGCGCCCATGCCGAAGAAGCCCGTCAGCATCAGCGCCCAGGTCATCGGTTCCGGCACCGCCGAAGCCAGCGTGAACTTTGCCGCAACGGTCGCCGGGTCACAATCGCTGCCACCCAGATTGAAGGTGACGTCGTCGAGGTGAACGAGCAGCTTGCCGTAGCTGCCGAAGTTCAGGGTGGTGTTGCCGCCATTGTTCCAGGTCAGGGCGCCTTCGTCAGTGCTCCCCACGTACCAACCGTGGAAATACACTGGAACGGATTCACCTTCGGTGACGCCGCCCACCGAGCCGCTGGCCGCCTGAGGCGCGGTGAAGTTGAACGACAGCGTGAACGCCTTCGGGGTGCCGTCGTTGCTGTCCAGGCTGTTCTGGTCGGTCGAGATCGTGAACAGGTTGACGGAGGTCGAGCTGCCGACGCCGGTAAGGTTGAAGTTGAAATTGCCAGAAGCCGGCGAACTCGCGTCATTGTTGATGACAATCGGAAGACCGGCAGCGTCGCTGCTGTTGTAAGTCGTTGACCAAGTGCCCGCGAAGGTGGTCGCCGAGGCGGCGGTCGCCGCGCCGGCAAGTGCAAAGGCCGCAGTCGCGGCCACGAGAATCTTATTCATGTGTTGCCCCAAACAAGAGTTGTGGCGCGCCCCCGCCGCCATAGCTGACGCCCGGATATCGCCGTTATGGACTGTTATTTCTTGGTTTGGGCCCTAGAGGCTGTTAGGAACTCAACATAGTGGCGACAGCCTTGTTGAGCATGATGCAGGCGAAGGCTGCGAAGTGGAGGCCTTTGACGGTCTCGGGCAGTCGTTCGTAGTCGCGGACGAGTCTGCGGAAACGTGTGGCCCAG
>NZ_DATELG010000135.1:0-4084 GCF_035276905.1 Phenylobacterium sp.
GCGCAGGTCTATAGCGTCACGCGAAACGGCGTCCGGCCCGCGTGGAATCAGCGGGCGCGCGAGCGCCTGGGGGATTTAGAGGATTAGGACCGCGATGGCCCAAGGCGTTAAGCACGACTATCACCTGGTCAACCCGAGCCCGTGGCCGCTCGTCGCGTCGATCTCGGCGACGGTGATGGCGCTGGGCGGCGTCACCTGGATGAAGGGCCTGTTCGGGATGCCGAAGGGCACCTCGATCCTCTTCTTCGCCGGCCTGGCGGGCGTGCTCTACACGATGTTCGGCTGGTGGCGGGACGTCATCAAGGAAGCCAATGAAGGCGACCACACCCCGGTCGTCTCCATCGGCCTGCGCTACGGCATGATCCTGTTCATCGCCTCCGAGGTGATGTTCTTCGTGGCGTGGTTCTGGATCTTCTTCGAGATGGCCCTGTTCCACCATCACCGCACCCTGTCCTCGATCGAGGAGGTGCGGAGCGCCTGGGCCACCTGGCCGCCGCATGGCGTCGAGACGGTCGCGGCCTGGCACCTGCCGCTCGTCAACACCCTGACCCTCTTGCTGTCGGGCACCACGGTGACCTGGGCGCACCACGCGCTGCAGCAGGGCGACCGCAACGGCGCCAAATGGGGCCTCTTGCTGACGGTGCTGCTGGGCGTGATGTTCACCTCGATCCAGGCCTACGAGTACCGCCACATCCTCGAACACAAGTACTTCTTCAACACCGAGGCGGTGAACTCGGGCCTCTACGGCTCGGCCTTCTTCATGGCCACCGGCTTCCACGGCTTCCACGTGCTGATCGGCACCATCTTCCTGACGATCTGCCTGTTGCGCCTGCTCTCCGGCGGCTTCACCCCGACGAAGCACTTCGGCTTCGAGGCGGCCGCCTGGTACTGGCACTTCGTCGACGTGGTCTGGCTGTTCCTGTTCGCCTTCATCTACGTGATCTTCGGCACCCACGCCGGCGGGCACGGCTGACCATGGCGCACGCGCCCAATCCGTTCCTGGCGGGATTGGCTGGGCGCTGCCCCAACTGCGGCGAGGGCCACCTGTTCGAGGGCTTCCTCAAGGTGTCCCCCGCCTGCGAGGCCTGCGGCTTCGACCTCGCCTCGGCCGACTCCGGCGACGGGCCGGCGGTCTTCGTGATCATGATTGCGGGCTTCATCGGCGCGTTTGGCGCGCTGTTCACGATGGTGGCGTTCAATCCGCCGGTCTGGGTCACCATCGTCATCTGGCTGCCCGCCATCCTCGTCATCTGCCTGATCCTGCTTCGGCCGACCAAGGGCCTGCTGCTGGCCTCCCAGTTCAAGAACCAGGCGTCCGAAGCGCGCCATGGCTGACGGCCGAGAGCAGGCGGCGGCGCCTGCGCGGGCGGGCTTTCCCGTCGGCCTGACCGTGGCTGTGGCCGCAGCGCTCGCCATCCTCATAGGCCTCGGCGTCTGGCAGCTGCAGCGGCTGAAGTGGAAGGAAGGCCTGCTCGCCCACATCGCCGCCCTGCAGCACGCCCAGGCCCGGCCGATCGAGCCGGTGCTCGACGCGCTCGCGAGGGGCCGCGACGTCGACTTCACCCGCGTGCGCCTGAGCTGTCCGGGCCTCGGCGCCGCGCCGTTCCTCGAGCTCTACGGCCTGAAGGAGGGCGGGGCGGGATGGCGCCTGGTGTCGGCCTGCCAGGTGGCGAGCCTCAGCTATCGCACCATCCTCGTCGACCGCGGCTTCGTCGCCGACACGGTCGCGGCGCGTCCGCCGGTCGACCGCGCCGCCGCGGCTCCCGTCGAGCTGGTCGGGGTCCTGCGCACGCCCGACCGGCCCAGCTTGGTGACCCCGAAGAACCCCGCCGGCGCCGGCGGCCGCTGGTTCACGCGCGACGTGCCGGCCATGGCGCATGCGCTCGGCGCTGCTCAGCCGGCGCCGATCTTCCTGTTCGCCGAGACCTCGTCCAATCCGGAGCTTGCGGCGCTGCAGCCCGCCCCGCTGCCGGCGGAGATCTCCAATCGGCATCTGGAGTACGCGCTGACCTGGTTCGGTCTTGCCGCGGCCCTGGCCGGCGTCTATCTCGCCGTCCTCTTCAGAAGGCGGAAGAACTAGATGCGTTACGTCTCGACGCGGGGCCAGTCGCCCTCGGTCGGCTTCGTCGATGCGGTGCTGGCGGGCCTGGCGCCCGACGGCGGCCTCTACATCCCGGAAATCTGGCCGACCTTCACCGCGGATCAGATCGCAGGTTTCGCCGGACGGCCCTATCACGAAGTCGCCGCCGCGGTGATCGGCGCCTTCGCCGGCGACGAGATCCCGGCCGCCGACCTGACCGCAATGTGCCGCGAGGCCTACGCCGCCTTCAAGCACGCGGCCGTCACGCCGCTGGTGCAGCTGGCGCCCGAGGTCTTCATGGCCGAGCTGTTCCATGGGCCGAGCCTGGCCTTCAAGGACGTCGCCATGCAGATCCTGGCGCGCCTCTACGACTACGTGCTGGGCCGGCAGAACCGGGTGCAGACCATCCTCTGCGCCACCTCGGGCGACACCGGCGGCGCGGCGGTCGAGGCCTTCCGCGGCCGCAAGAACGTCCGGGTGATCGCCCTCTTCCCCGACGGCCGGATCAGCGAGGTGCAGCGCCGCTTCATGACCACGGCGACCGACGCCAACGTCGGCTGCGTGGCGGTCAGCGGCACCTTCGACGACTGCCAGGCGATCGTGAAGCAGGCCTTCCAGGACCAGGCGCTGCGCCAGGCGGTGGACCTGTCGGGCGTCAACTCGATCAACTTCGCCCGCATCGCCGCCCAGGCGGTCTACTACTTCACCAGCGCCGTGGCGCTCGGCGCGCCGGGCCGGGCGGTCAGCTTCTGCGTCCCCTCCGGCAACTTCGGCGACGCCTTCGCCGGCTATGTCGCCAGCCGCATGGGCCTGCCGGTCGCGCGCATCGTCGTGGCCACCAACTCCAACGACATCCTGGCGAACGCGTTCGAGACCGGCCGCTATTCCCGCGGCGAGGTCAAGGCGACCATCAGCCCGGCGATGGACATCCAGTCGGCCTCGAATTTCGAGCGGCTCTATTTCGAGGCCGTCGGCCGCGACGCCCAGGCGACCGCCCGGGCTTTCGAGGGCTTCGGCGCCGGCGGCGCCATCGACGTGCCCGCCGATGCGCTGGCCCGGATGCGCCAGATGTTCCGCGGCGTCGGCGTCAGCGAGTCCGACACCGAAAAGGCGATCGTGGCTGCTCTCGAGACCACGGGCGAGCTGATCGATCCGCACACCGCCGTGGCCGTCTCCGCGCTCGGCCGCGCGACCGACACGCCCGGGCCAATCGTCGTGCTGTCGACCGCCCATGCCGCCAAGTTCCCGGAGGACGTCGCCCGGGTCTGCGGCGTCACGCCGCAGCTGCCGCGCGGAGCCGCCGACCTCGCCGACCGGCCCGAACGCTTCGAGCGCCTTCCCGCCGAGGCGGAGACGATCAAGGCCTATGTCCGCGCCTTCGCCGCAGCCTGAAACGACCGCCCCGCGGGTCCATAGCCTCGCCAACGGGGTCAGGGTTGTCTGCGACCCGATTCCCGGCCTGCAGACCGTGGCGCTGACCGTCGTCGCCGGCCGCGGCGCGCGCAGCGAGGACGAGGCGCGCTCCGGCTGGTCGCACCTGCTGGAGCACATGGTCTTCAAGGGCGCCGGCGGCCGCTCGGCCCGCGGGCTCGTCGAGGTGATCGAGGCCGAGGGCGGCCACATCAACGCCGCCACCGGCTACGAGCGCACCAGCTTCCAGGTGCGGGCGCTGAAGCACGGCCTCGACCTCGGCTCGGCGGTGATCTCCGACCTGATCCTTCGACCGCACATGGAGGCGGCCGACCTCGCGCGCGAGAAACAGGTGGTGGGCCAGGAGATCGCCGAGGCGGCCGACGCCCCCGACGACCTCGTCTTCGAGCTGGCGCAGGCCGCGGCGTTCGAAGGCCAGCCGCTCGGCCGGCCGATCCTGGGCGCCGTGGAGACGATCGGCGCGGCGACGCCGGAAGGGCTCGCCGCCTGGCGCTCGGCCCTCTATGCCCCCGAACAGCTGGTGGTCAGCGCCGCCGGCGCCGTGACCGAGGACGAGGTGCTGCGGCTGGCCGA